>NZ_CP149798.1:5956199-6261398 GCF_037940415.1 Streptomyces sp. f51
CTCGACGTGCGGCTCGTCCGGCGCGCCCTCGGGGAAGACGAGCCCGAGACGGCCGTAGAAGGCGACGGAGGCGGCCATGTCGGAGACGGCCAGCCCGATCACATCGAATCGTGGAGTCATGCGGCCACCGTAGGCGGGCCGCGGGCGCCCGGTCTTGAAGGAAACGGACACCGTCGGGCGGAGGGCGCGGCTTCGCGGACAGGACCTAGGCTCCGGGCATGGTCTTCCGCGTTCTCGTGTACACCCGTACGACCGGCTACCGGCACGACTCCATCCCGGCCGCGGTCGGTGCCGTGCGCGCCCTCGGGCGCGAGCACGGTTTCGAGGCCGACGCCACCGAGGATCCCGCGGCCTTCGAGGCCCCCCTCGACCCGTACGCGGCCGTCGTCTTCCTGTCGACGAGCGGCGAGGTGCTGACCCCGCCGGGCCGCGACCGGCTCGCCGCCCACGTCGAGGACGGCGGCGGCTTCATCGGGGTGCACGCCGCCGCCTGCACCGAATACGACTGGCCCCACTACGGCGAACTGCTCGGCGCCCGCTTCGACCGGCACCCGGACCTCCAGCCGGGCCGGGTCCTCGTCGAGGACCGCGGACACCCCGCGACCCGGCTCCTGCCGCCGGTCTGGGAGTTCACGGACGAATGGTACGACTTCCGCTCCAACCCGCGCGACACGGACGGTGTGCGGGTGCTCGCCCGCGCCGACGAAACCTCCTACCGGGGCGGGGGCATGGGCGCCGACCATCCCCTGGTGTGGTGCCGGGAACAGGGAGCGGGCCGGGTCTTCTACACGGCGCTCGGCCATACCGCCGAGGCGTACGAGGACCCCCACTTCCGCCGGCATCTGCTCGGCGGGATCCTCTGGGCGGCCCGGGACCCCTCCGCGACGGCTGCGGACCGGGACCGCTGACCGGATCCCGGGCACGGGCCGTCCCGTGCCGTACGGCGGTGTCGGCCGTCCGGGGGACCTCCGCAGGAATACCGGGACGCGATGTGGTGCTCTGATCTCTACAGCGCGCGACGGTGAGGAGCTGGTCCCGGATGGCGGTGGACTCGGTGGACTCTGTGGATCCGGTGGCGGAGACGAAGGACCCGGTGGTCTCCACCCCCTACGGAGCGGTGCGCGGCCGGTACGAGAACGGGATCGCGGTCTTCCGCGGCGTCCCCTACGCTTCCCCGCCCTTCGGTGCCCGCCGTTTCCTTCCCCCCGTCCCGCCCGAGCCCTGGGACGGCGTCCGGGACGCCGGGACGTTCGGGCCGACTCCGCCGAAGCCCCCGTACTCCGAGGCGTTCTCCCGGCTCCTCGCCGACCCCGTCGTGCCCGGCGACGACTGCCTCAACCTGAACGTGTGGACCCCGGCGCCCGACCCCGCCGCCCGCCTTCCCGTCATGGTGTGGATCCACGGCGGAGCCCTGACCCGCGGCTCCTCGGCCGTGCCCGTGTACGACGGGCACGCCTTCGCGCGCGACGGCGTGGTCTTCGTGTCCGTCAACTACCGCCTGGGAGTGGAGGGTTACGGCCTGTTCCCGGACGCGCCCGCCAACCCGGGGCTGCGCGACCAGCTCGCCGCGCTGGAGTGGGTGCGGGAGTCCGTCGCCCGGTTCGGCGGGGATCCAGGCCGGGTGACCGTCTTCGGCGAGTCCGCCGGAGCCATCAGCATCGGCGCCCTGCTCGCGAGCCCGCGCGCCCGGGGCCTTTTCCGCAGGGCCGTGCTCCAGAGCGGGCCGCCCGAGGCGAGCGACCGCGACAAGGTGCGCCGCATGGTCCGCAGGATGGCCACCCGGCTGAAGATTCCCGCGACGGCCGAGGCGTTCGCCGCCGTGGACCGCGACCTGCTGCTGCGCACCCAGGCGGAGGTGGGCAGGCTCAGCAGCCCGGTGCTCGGCGGTCCCGCCTTCGGCATCGTCGTCGACGGCGACCTCGTGCCCCGCGACCCGCTGGAGGCCCTGGTCGAGGGCGCCGCGGCCGACGTGGGCCTGATGCTGGGCTGGACCCGCGACGAGTACCGGCTGTGGCTCGTCCCCGGCGGGCTCGTCGAGCGCGTCGACCGGCTCGGTCCTGTCGCCCTGGCCGGCGCGATGGCCCGCTGCCACTGCGGGCACGAGGTGCCCCGCGGCTACCGCGCCCTCCACCCGGAGGACGGCACCGCCGACCTCGTCGGCCAGATGATCACCGACCATCTCCTGCGGGTGCCGCTGCACCGCCTCGCCGACGCGCGGAGCGGCGCGCCCGCCGGTTCCCCCGACGCGGACGCCCCCGGCGGGGACCGGGCCCCCGCGCACGTCTACGAGTTCGCCTGGCCCTCGAACGTGCCCGGTCTCGGTGCCTGTCACGCCCTGGAACTGGGCTTCGTCTTCGACACGGCCGGGGTGCCGGAGGCGGCGAAGCTCGCGGGCGAGGGCGCACCGCAGGAACTGGCGGACGCCATGCACGGCGCGTGGGTGCGCTTCGCGGTCGACGGGGACCCGGGGTGGGACGCCTGGGACGCCTCGCACCCGGTCCGTGTCTTCGGCGCAGGCGACCCGCACACCGCGCACGGGCCGCGCGACCGCGAACTCGCGCTGTGGGAAGCCGAGTCGGCCAGAGCAGTGGCCAGGCCCGCGACCGGCTCCACGCGCAGACACACCGGAAGGTCCACGCTCGGGGCCCTGGGCGCGCCGATCCTCGCGGCCACCGGCCGGCCCGCCACCGGTGCGGGCACGGGTCCCGCGGCGGAGCCCGACTCGGCGCGGGAGCCGGCGTCCGCCACCGCGTCCGACTCGGCGCCGGAGCCGGCGCCCGCCACCGCGTCCGACGCTGCTTCCGCAGGCGCACCCGCTACGGCACCCGTGTCGGGACCCGCCGCCGTTTCCGACTCGGCCTCCGACTCTGCTTCTGAGCCGACCGCCGTGGTCGCTCCCGCGCCCGTGCCCGCATCCGAGCCCGCTCCCGGGGCCGAGCCCGCCTCCGCTCCTGCGGACAGCCCGCCCGGGCCGGGGGAGAGCGTGCCCGCTGCGACTCCTCCAGCCCTCGACACGCCCGTGCGCATCACGACACCGCTGGCGGTCGTACGCCGCTTCCGCCGCCCGGGTTCCGCGGGCCGCCGCTGAGCAGCCACGTCCGCGGCCGCGCGCGGGGCGGGGCTCTCGGAGTGGGGCGTGGGCTGCCGGGGTCGCTTCCGATCCGGGGCGCGGACGTGCCGCGACCGCTTCGGATCCAGGGGCTCGGGCATGCCGTGATTCCTTCGGATCCCCGGGCCCGGGCAACGCTCTCGGTCCCCGGCCCGGCCCCGTGCCAGGGTTCAGGCGGCTTTCAGCGCCGACGCGATTCCCGATATCGCCTCCGGGCCCACCCGGCAGCAGCCGCCGATCAGCCGGGCTCCGGCCCTTTCCCACCCGCCGACCTGGGCGGCGGTGAAGGTGGAGCTGCCGGTCCAGGACCGGGCCTCCGCGTCCCAGGCCTCGCCGCTGTTCGGGTAGACCACGACCGGCTTGCCGGTCACCCGGGCGGCCGTGGCGACGGCCGCTTCGACGTCCTCGGGGGCGCAGCAGTTGACCCCCACCGCGACGACCTCGTCCGCCTCGGCGGCCAGGGCGAAGGACTCCTCCAGCGGCTGCCCGGCCCGCGTACGGTCACCGGCGACGCTGTACGACAGCCACGCCGGTATCCCGAGCCCGCGTATCCCCCGGAGCAGCGCCCGCGCCTCGTCGGCGTCCGGGACCGTCTCCAGGGCCAGCACGTCGGGCGCGGCGGCGGCCAGCACCTCGAGGCGCGGCGCGTGGAACCGCTCCAGTTCCGCGACGCTCAGCCCGTACCGTCCCCGGTACTCGGAGCCGTCCGCGAGCATCGCCCCGTACGGGCCCACCGACGCGGCCACCCACAGGGGCCGCACGGCCCCCTTCGCGTGCGCGCGCCGGGCCGCCTCGCGGGCGGCCTCGACGCTGAGGCCGAGCAGTTCGGCGACGCGTTCGCGCGGGATGCCGCGCCGGGCGAAGCCTTCGAAGGTCGCCTGGTAGCTGGAGGTGATCGCCACGTCCGCGCCCGCCTCGTAGTAGGCGAGATGCGCCTCGACCACGGCCTCGGGCCGGTCCGCGAGCAGCCGCGCCGACCACAGGGAGTCGCCGAGGTCGTGTCCGGCCGCTTCGAGCTGGTTGGACATGCCTCCGTCGAGCACGACGGTGCCGGAGGACAGCGCGGCGGCGAGGGTGAGGGCGTTGTCACTGACCATGTCACGACGCTAGCCGATCGGAGGTTCCGCGCCACGCGCCGTCCATCTGCTGGGCGACCGTCCCGCGGAACGAGAACGGCAGTCACCTCGGTCCGTCGTGATCCGGGCATCGGACCGCCCGTCCTGGACCGTGGTGAACACGTCCGGGAGCAGGTCCTCGCGCAACTGGCCGGTCAGCACGGCGCCCTGGAGCGCGGCACCGATGACCACTCCCTCGGGGACGACGGCCCGGACCGGTTCACGGCCGCCCGCCGTCCCCTCGACGAGCGCGGCGATCGCCGGCATCCGGGTGGCACCGCCGACCAGGACGAAGTGGCCGATCTCCTCGACCCCCTCGATGCCCCGGGCGCTCTCCAGGACCCGACGCACCGTCTCCGCGCAGCGCTCCAGCAGATCCTTCGTCAGCCCCTCCAGCCGAGCGCGTGTCAGCGTGGCTTCCAGGTGCACCGGTCCTGACGGGGAGACCGCGATGTGCGGCAGCACGATGTCGGTGGCCGTGGCCCGTGACAGCTCGATCCTCGCGGCCTCCGCCGCCTCGGCCACCCGCCGGAGGGCGGTCCGGTCGGTGAGCCGGACTCCCTGATGGAGGGCGAGCTCACGGACGAGGTGATCGACGACACGGCCGTCCCAGTCGCTTCCGCCGAGCCGGCTGTCGCCGCCGGTGGCCAGCGTCTCGACGACCCCGTCGCCGATGCCGAGCACGGAGACGTCCAGGGTGCTCCCACCCAGGTCGAACACCATGATGTTCTCCTCGGCCCGGCCGAAGCCGTACGAAAGCGCCGCCGCGGCCGGTTCGTCGAGCATCCCGACCGTCTCGATGCCCGCGAGGTCCGCCGCGTCCGCGAGTGCCGCGCGCTGGACGGGGGTGAAGTGGGCGGGCACGGTGAGGATCGCCCGGGTCACCGTCTCACCGAGGTGGGCTTCCGCGCTCCGGCGCAGGTCGGCGAGGATCCAGGAGGCGACCTCCTCGGCGGAGTGGCGGTTCACCCCCTGCCGGTGGGTCCATCCCGTGCCCAGTTCCGGTCTGACCCGGTGGATGCCGCCGCCGGGAACGCGGGAGGCCGGCTCCTCGGCGGCCTTGCCCACCAGCAGCGTCCCGTCCTCGGCGAACGCCACGACGCTGGGGGTCGTGAGCTCGCCGTGCCGGTTCGGGACGACCCGTACCCCGCCGTCGACGAAGACGGCCACCGCGGAACGGGTCGTCCCGAAATCGATGCCGAGGATCCTCGATCCGTCCGTCTCGCGCGGGGCGCCGGGACGCGGCGAGGGCGCCGTGCTGGGGACTGGCACGCGGAGGGTGTCGGAACGTGCCGGGCCCGCGGGCGCGGCGGCGGGGCGGAAGCCGGGGTTGCGCGTCAGATAGAGCGTGCCCTCGGCGTTGTTGACGCTGCGGGTCGGTGTCTGGCCCGGCAGCCGGCTTCGTACGTGCTCGTGGACGAAGGCGTACAGCTCCTCGGCCGACACGTACCCGTCCCCGTCCAGGTCGGCCGCGCCGTCCCGCAGCCCCTCCACGACGGCGGCGGTGAAGACGGACGGCTCCGCCTTTTCCCTGCTGGTCAGTTCGTTCTCGTGGCTGTACTGGAGGGCGGTGGAGGAGGTGATGACGATCCGGCCCAGCCCGGAGAAGGGCTCCCTCACGTCGACGCCGGGCGCGGCCCCGCGGGTCCTGAGCCCCTTCGTGAATGCCCCGCTGTAGCAGCAGTCCAGCAGGACGACCGCCCGGCGGCAGAAACTCTGCTCCAGCTGGTCCGCGACGAACAGGGAGGACACGGCGGTCGCGTCCAGATATGCCTCCTCGGTGTCGGAGGCGATGAAGTGCAGCCGGCCGCGCGGGTCCTTGCGCCCGTGGCAGGACAGGTGGAGCAGGAGCAGGTCCTGGCTTCCGGCCCGGGCGAAGAAGGACTGGATCGCCTTGCGGATCTCCAGTGCCGTGCCGTTCTCGACGACGGTGACCTCGAACTCCCCGACGGCCGGGTCGCCGAGCACGGCGGCGAGGTGCTCGGCGTCCGCCGCGGCTCCCGGCAGTTCCTCGAAACACCCGTCCGCGTAGTGCTGGTTGACCACGAGGAGTGCCGCTTTACGCATCCGGCGTGTCGGCCTCTCGCGGGGCGTGCCGGTCGGCGAACAGCTCGACGGCCCGCCGCTGGTCGGCGCGCGAGACCGAGGTCAGGTGGAGTTCCTCGCCGCCGATCGTCACGTCGATGGAACCCGAGTTGCGGCGCGCGAGCCAGTCCTGGACCAGCGCGAGGACCGCCCGCAGCGTCGGTGCGCTCGTCGCGCCGACGAGGAGCGTCGTGAGGACCACCGTCTCCCCGGCCCGGGTGCCGCCGGTGGCCGGGCCGCCCGACGGGTGCCGCACGAACGACAGCTCCAGCAGGGACAGTTCCTCGGCCAGGAGGGACACGGCGTCCTCCGCGCCGTAGGGGTCCGCCTCGTCGGTGAACGTCAGCACGGCCTCGTATCGCGGATCGCTCAAGGTTCCCTCCCCGTGGTCACCGGGCCCCCACCCGGGAGAGGCCAGTGTGGCAGCACGGAGTCGCCCTTCGGGCGGAATGAGGCGAATACGGCCTCTTCGCGCGCGAGCCGAGCAAGCTGCCGCCCGCCGCGTCGGGACCGCGAGGCCGGGGGAGTCGACCGATGCGCCGCAGTCGTCGGGCCGCCCTCTGGAAAGCGGTTGCCGAACGGAGGTACCGTCGGGCCCGGTCCAGGACAGGAAGGTCGCCGATGCCCGTCGAGCCCGCCGAGGACAGGTCCCTGAGCCCGTACACCGGCCGCACCCGCGCCCACTGGGAGGCGGCCGCGGACTCCCTGCTCGCCGCCGTCGCCCCGTACGCCACGGACGACCAGGCCCTGTACCACTTCCCCGGACAGCACACGAGCAGCGCCGGCCGGCTCTCCGACGGCCTGGAGGGCTACGCCCGCACCCTGCTGCTGGCCGGCTTCCGCCGGGACGAGAAGGTCCTGGACCGGTACGCGCGGGGGCTGGACGCCGGGCCCATGGGCGTCTGGCCCCGGATCGAGGACCGCAGCCAGCCCCTCGTCGAGGCCGCCTCGATCGCGCTCGCGCTGCGGCTCACGCGCCCACTGCTGTGGGACCGACTGGACGACGCCGTGCGGCAGCGGACCGCCGCATGGCTCGGCGACGCGCTGACCGCCGAACCCTGGCCCTGCAACTGGGAGTTGTTCCCGGTGACGGTCGGCGGCTTCCTCCAGGAGGCCGGGTACGAGCCCGAGGCGTCGCGCGCCGCGGTCGAGCGGGGACTGGAGCGCATCGAACAGTGGTATCTCGGCGACGGCTGGTACACCGACGGCCACGGGCGCAAGTTCGACTACTACAACGGCTGGGCGATGCACCTCTATCCGGTGCTGCACGCGTGGCTGGCCGGCGACGCCCCGCTCCTCGACCTGTACGCCGGCCGGCTCGAGGCTCATCTCGGCGACTACGCCCGCCTGTTCGGCGGCGACGGCGCGCCGATGCTCCAGGGCCGCTCGCTCACCTACCGTTTCGCGGCCACCGCCCCACTGTGGCTCGGCGCGCTCACCGGCCGTACCCCGCTGTCCCCGGGCGAGACCCGCCGCCTCGCCTCCGGCGCTCTGAGCCACTTCCTCGACCGGGGCGCCCTGGACGGGGACGGCCTGCTCACCCTCGGCTGGCACGGCCCCGACGAGACGTTCCTCCAGCACTATTCGGGCCCCGCCTCGCCGTACTGGGCGAGCAAGGCATTCGTCGCCCTGCTGCTGCCCCCGGAGCACGAGGTCTGGACGGCGACGGAGGAACCGGGCCCGGCGGAGCGCGCCGACGCCGTCACTCCGGTCGGCCCGCCCAACTGGCTGCTCCAGTCGACGCGTTCGGACGGTCTGGTCCGCCTCCACAACCACGGCAGCGAGGACGTCCGCTACGACCCCTTCTACACGCGGCTCGCCTACTCGACGGTGACGCGGCCCGCGCCCTCGTACGACAACAGTGTGATCGTCGGCGGCGACGCGAGCCGTACGGGGATCGTGCCCCTGGGCGTCGGGGAGGGCTGGGCGGCCTCCCGGCACGCCGTCTCGGAGGGAGTCGCGGCCGTCTCCCTCGTGGTGGCGCGGGGTGCCGTCGAGGTGCGGGCCCATCTGGTGTCGGGCGCGGACCCGGGCACGGCGGTACGGGTCACGGGCTGGGCGGGGCGCGGCGAGGCGCGGTCCGAACTCCTGCCCGCGCACGGCCTGTCGCAGCCGGGACCGGACTCGGGGGCGGACGCGGGACTCACGGGCGTCACCGGGGAGGCGCCTTCCCTGTTCGTGGCCCTCGTCCGCCTCACCGCCGACCCGGACCCCCTCCCGCTCGGTGACCTGGTGTCGGTGCGGGTGACGACTCCCGAGGGCGCGACGCCCGGGACCCACCACCTGACGGTGACCTGGACGGGCGGGGGCACGGCGGGCTTCCGGTTCGACGGCGCCGGTGGGATCGTCCCCCTGGACGGCGGCGGCCCCTCGGCCGTTCCCTACAGTTCGGGGTGAGGCGGAAACAGGTCCGCCGGGGCAGGGGGGGTGCGTGATGGGCGGTTCGGACGAGGGCCGGGGTCTGCTGGGCCGTATCGGCGGCAGAGGCCGCACGGGCGATCCCGGCGGTCCCGGCGGTCCCGGCGGTACGGGCCGCTTCGGCGCTTCGGCGGGAGGCGGCCCGGTCGACGCGGAGCGGATGATCGCGGAGGCGCGGAAGGCGTTCTTCGTGATGTTCGGCTTCGTCGCGATCGTCTGGCTGGTGCACCTGGCCAACTTCGCCGACCACTACGCCCTCTCCCGGGACTACGGGGTGGTGTCCGGCGATGTCACCACCCTGCCCGACATCGTCACCGCGCCCTTCCTGCACTGGAGTTGGGCCCACATCGAGAGCAACTCCGGCCCGCTGTTCGTCTTCGGGTTCCTCGCCGCCTACCGGGGAGTGGCCCGCTTCCTTGGCCTGAGCCTGCTGGTGGCGGTGACCAGCGGACTGGTCGTGTGGTTCTTCGAGCGGGGTGATGTGGACACCGTCGGCGCCAGCGGCCTGATCTTCGGCTACTTCGGCTATGTCGTGGTCCGCGGGATCTTCGACCGGCATCTGATCGACACCCTGATCGGTGTCGTCATGGCGGCGTCCTTCGCCTACATGCTCACCGTCGCGGTTCCCGGGACGCCCGGGGTGAGCTGGCTCGGCCACCTCGGCGGCCTGATCGGCGGCCTGGCGGGCGCCTGGATCTTCCGCGACCGCCTCCCGGCCGCCCTCCCGCCCACCGGCCCCGGCGCCCTCACCCGCCCCCAGGACCCCGCCGCCCCGCGCGCGGACCTGCACAAGGAACTGGGCGATCTGGGGCTGCTCTGACCGGGAGCGCGGTCAGCCGGGCCGGCCGGTCCCGGCGCGCGGCCAGTTCTCCAGGGCCACGTGCAGCGCGTCCAGCGCGTGTCCCCACGACGTCTCCACGGAGCGTGCGGCACCGAACCCGCCGATGGCCTCCAGGGCGCAGTAGCCGTGGAACGTGCTGCGCAACAGGCGTACGGCGTCGGTCAGTTCGGGCTCGGACAGCCCGTAGGCGCGGAGCATGCCGTAGGTGACCTCGGTGGTGACCTCGGCGGTGCGGCGGTACTCCGGCCGCTCCGCGACCAGGGCCGGGTCCGGCTGGGTGTGGGTGGCCCGGTAGCGGCCGGGCCGCTCCAGCGCGTACGCGCGATAGGCGTCGGCGAAGGCGACGAGCGCGTCCTTGCCCGCCCGCCCGGCCACCGCGGTGGCGATCCTGTCGATCATCTCGCCGGCCGCGAGCAGCGCGACGCGCTCGCGCAGTTCCCGCAGGTTCCTCACGTGTGCGTACAGGCTCGCGTCCTTCACGCCGAACCGGCGGGCCAGCGCGGCCACGGTGACGTTCTCGAAGCCGATCTCGTCCGCGAGATCGGCCGCCGCCCGCACGACCCTCTCGGTCGTGAGCCCGGCACGAGCCATGAGGACCACCTTTGCGCCACAGAACATTTCCTAGGGAACCCAGGGAGAAGCCTAGCCCCCGAAGGCAGGCGACTCCCCGGAATTCATGACGCAACGGACATGCCCTGCGGCAACACCCCTATATATATGGCCAGTTGACCGGTTCAGGTCGTCCCGCGCACACGAGGGAGCCGTCCGCCGTTCATGCTCCGCCCCGAATCTCCTCATGACGCGCCCGCAGGGGCGGGGCTGGACTCAGGAGGCGGTCATGGGGCACACGCACGGACACGAGCACGGGCACCACCATCACCACGAGCACGGTCACGAGGGCGCGGACACCACGCTGCCCGCCGCCTTCGACACCGCGGTGCCCGACGAGGCCCTCACCCCCGAGCAGCGCTCGCGCCGCTCGCTGCTGCGCCGCGCGGGACTGCTCGGCGCCGGACTCGCCGCCGGAAGCGTCCTCGCGCAGGGGGCCGCCACCCCCGCGTACGCCTCCACGGGCGGCCGGAGAAAGAACGGCTACCTCTGGCTGGCCGGAGACCACCACATCCACACCCAGTACAGCAGCGACGGCAAGTACCGGGTCGGCGACCAGGTCCGGCAGGGCGCGGCGCACGGCCTGGACTGGATGGTCATCACCGACCACGGCAGCGACGCCCACGCCAGGATCGGCGTGGACAAGGTCAACCCGGACATCCGGGAGGCCCGGGACACCTACGAGGACACCCTCGTCTTCCAGGGCCTCGAATGGAACATCCCGGCCGCCGAGCACGGCACGGTCTTCGTCCACCCCGGCCGCAACGAGGTCGCCGTCCTCAAGCAGTTCGAGACCGACTACGACGGCAGCGTCAAGGGCGCCACCGACTCGACGCCCGCCAACGAGGCGCTCGCCGTCGCCGGCCTCACCTTCCTCTCGGAGCAGGTCCGCAGCCGTCGCGTCAAGGACGTCCTGATGCTGGCCAACCACCCCGCCCGCAAGGGCCTCGACTCCCCGCACGAGATCCGCGCCTGGCGCGACGCGACCCCCGCCTCCCACCAGATCGCCGTCGGTTTCGAGGGCGCCCCCGGCCACCAGGCCGGCGGCATCGAGAAGACGTACGGCATGGGCGTCGCGCGCGGTCTGTACGACAACAGCCCGAGCGCCAACTCCTTCGCCGGCTACCCGCCGGAGAGCTACCGCACCTGGGGCGGCTTCGACTGGATGACCGCCACCGTCGGCGGTCTGTGGGACAGCCTGCTCGCCGAGGGCCGGCCCTGGTGGATCACCGCCAACTCCGACTCCCACCAGGTGTACACGGACACCGCGGTGCGCGGCGGACCGGACAGCGACTTCAACCTCAACGGCCGGCACACCGACCCGGTCTACGGGGGCAAGATCGACACCACCCAGGGCGACTACTGGCCCGGCCAGTACAGCCGTACGCACGTCGGTTCCGACGGCTTCTCCTACGCCGCCGTGATGGACGGCATCCGCGCCGGCCGGATCTGGGTCGACCACGGCGGGCTTCTCAGCGGTCTCGACGCGCGGGTCGCGGGCGGCGGCCGCTGGGCCACCCTCGGCGGCGCGCTGCACGTACGCAAGGGCACCCGGGTCACGCTGACCGTGGACCTCGGACTGGCCGGCGGTGCCAACTGGGCCGGATTCGTGCCCAAGCTGGCCCGTGTCGACGTCGTCCAGGGCGATGTGACGGGCCCGGTCTCCGACCGGGACACGCTCTCCGCCCCCACCGCGCGGGTCGCCAAGTCCTACGAGGTGAACAAGTCCTCCGGCACGGTCCGTCTCACCTACGACCTCGGCGCCGTCGACCGCCCGGTGTACGTCCGGCTCCGCGGCACCGACGGCAACCGGTCCGCGGTGGGACTCAGGGGCGCTGCGGTCGACCCGGCGGGCCCCGCCGTGGACGTCCTCGGCGACGCCGACCCGTGGAAGGACCTGTGGTTCTACTCCAACCCGGTGTGGGTCCTGCCCTCGTGAGCGAGTCCCATGTCGTCGGCGTCGACACCGGGCACACGGGCGCCCTGCGCGGGGCCGACCATCTGCTGCGGGCGTTCGCCGCGGAACTCGGCCCGGATGCGGCCGTGTCGGGCTGCACGCACCACGTGCGGGACGGACTGCGGCCGCACACGGCGCTGTCCTTCGCCCTGCCCTCGGAGCGGGCGGCCCGGGCGCTCTGGCAGCGGCTCGCGCGGGACGGCCCCGGCAGGTCCGGGGACGCTCCGGGGGTCGCCTTCGGTGACGAGCGGCACGGTCCCGGCGAGTCGGCGGCCGGAGCGGCCCTCGCCGCGGCCGAGCACGCGGCCCGCACGGGCGGCCGTGCCGTCCTCTACCCGGGGTCCGGCGCCGTCACCGGTGTCCTGACCGTCGCACGCCTCCTGGAGGTCTGCGCGGTGGAGCGGGTCGCCGTGCTCGGCTCGCCCGAGGCGCCCTCCCCGGAGACGTTGCTGGTCACGCGCGAGCACGTGCGCCCGGAGTGGCGCGAGGGCCGTCTCGTCCTCGTGGCGATGCCGGCCGCGGGCGGCACCCTGGTGCCCTTCGAGGTGCCGGACCCGACACCCTGCTGCGCCGACCACTGAAGGGAGCGGCCGGACGGCCGGGGAGAGCCGTCCGGCCGCGCTCCGGGGCGAGGGCCTCAGCCCGGGATCTCGGAGAACACGAAGGAGAACTCCGCCGGTGTGGCGCGCAGTTGATAGCGCGGGAGGGCGCCGGGACCGCAGGACTGCGAACCGATGCCCTGCTGCCCGTGGTCGAGGTTGACCCAGACCGTGTCCCCGGGGCGCAGATCCGTCCGGTGGGCCGCCGCGTCCAGCTGCTCGGTCGTCCAGCGGCGCGCGGTGAACCAGAAGGCCGGGTCGCCCTCGATCCGCAGCCCGCCGATCTCGGCCCGGCGGACGTCGGGCCGGGCGCCGTTCTCCTGCGGGCGCACGTACGGCGTCTGGAGGGCGTCGACGGTCGATTCCCAAAGCCCGTCCATGCAGGCCGACTTGGTGTCCGGATAGCCCTCTCCGGGGCCGCCGCCGAGCCAGCGCACCCGGTCGGCCGAGCCCGCGAGTCCGAGCCGGACGCCGAGCCGGGGCAGGGGCAGCGTCCAGCGGCCCTCCGGCGCCACGGACACGGTCAGCCGCAGCCGGGTGCCGTCGGAGGTCCAGTGGTACACCGTGCGCAGACCCACCTCCCGGGCCGCGGGCGCCACCCGGGTGCGTACGGTCAGGGAGTTCCCGCCCGGCTCCACCGCGTCCAGCCGGTGCCGCATCCGGTGCAGGCCCAGCGCCCGCCAGAGCGGACCGTGACGGGCGTCGGGCTGCCAGTGCGCGCCGTCGTCGTTGTCGGTCGGCGCGCGCCACACGTCGAGGCGGGGGCCGGTGATCCCGGTCCCGCCGACGGCGAGCAGCGCACCGGTACGGGCGTCGAAGGTTCCGGGCCCCAGGGTGATCGCCCGCCCGGAGAGGACCGGGGCCGCGGACGGGACGAAGGCGGGCGGGACCGGCTCCGCGGCGGGCAGTTGCGCCCAGGCGACGACGTGGCCGCGCTCCGCCCAGGCCGTCGCCTCGGCCGTCGACGCCCTGACCGTCCACAGCGCCCCGGCGCCCCGTGGGTCCACCGGGGGAGCCGGCAGCTCGACGTCGGCCGACTCGCCCGGTGCCAGGGCGGGCACCACGAGCGGGCCCGACGCGACGCTCTCGCCGTCCACCTGGTACGTCCACGCGAAGGCCAGACGGGAGAGGTCGGCGAAGTCGTACCCGTTGGTGACGCGCACGGTGCCGTCCGGGCCCGAGCCGTCGATGCGGACCGGCTCGATCACCTTCTTGTACTCGACGAGCCCGGGGGACGGCGTGCGGTCGGGGAAGAGGAGCCCGTCGCAGACGAAGTTCCCGTCGTGCAGTTCCTCGCCGAAGTCCCCTCCGTAGGCGAACCCGTGGCGCTCGTCCGCGATGCCGTGGTCGATCCACTCCCAGACGAAGCCGCCCTGGAGACGCTCGTACGAGGCGAACAGGCGCTGGTAGTCGGCGAGGCCGCCGGGGCCGTTGCCCATGGCGTGCCCGTACTCGCAGAGGATGAAGGGAAGCTGACGTCGCTTCAGGCCGCCGCCGTCCTGACGCCGGCCGATCCGTTCGACCTCCGCGTGATCGGTGTACATACGGGAATACACGTCCGTGTCGCGGCAGCCGTGGTCCCCCTCGTAGTGGAGGAGCCGTGAACCGTCGCGGGCGCGGATCCACTCGGCCATGGCGGTGAGACCGCGTCCGGTGCCGGCCTCGTTGCCGAGGGACCACAGGATCACCGAGGGGTGGTTCTTGTCGCGTTCGACCATGCGCGCGGCCCGGTCGAGCAGGGCGGGTGTCCAGCGGTCGTCGTCGACGGGATTGTCGCGCCAGTCCTGTGCGGCGAAACCGTGGGTCTCCAGGTCGCACTCGTCGACGACCCACAGCCCGTGGACGTCGCACAGGTCGAGGAAGGCGGGATGCGGCGGATAGTGCGAGGTGCGCACGGCGTTGATGTTGTGCCGCTTCATCAGCAGCACGTCGGCGAGCATGGTCTCCGGGTCGAGCGCGCGCCCCTTCCCCGGATGCCATTCGTGCCGGTTGACGCCCTTGAAGAGGACGGCCGTGCCGTTCACCTTGATCAGGCCGTCCGCGAGTTCGACCGTGCGGAAGCCGATGCGCAGCGGGACGCGTTCGCCCCCGGTGACCAGTTCGCCGTCGTACAGCCGGGGCGTCTCGGCGGTCCAGGGCAGCACCGGCACGGTGACCGGTGTCCCGGTGGCGACATCGATGTCCAGCGCGGGCACGAGGACCCGCCCGTCGACGTCGGAGTCGACGCGCAGGGTCCCCAGGCCCCGGCGATGGTCGTAGGAGGCGTGCACGAAGAAGTCGAGCACGCTGCCCGGCGGGCGGTGCAGCAGGGTGACGTCCCGGAAGATGCCCGGCAGCCACCACTGGTCCTGGTCCTCCAGATAGGAGCCCGCCGACCACTGGTGCACCCGGACGGCGAGCACGTTGCCGCCGGGCCTGAGGAGATGGCCCACGGCGAACTCGTGCGGCAGCCGGGACCCCTTGAAGTCGCCGAGGTCCGTGCCGTTCAGCCACACCCGGGCACAGGACTCGACCCCGTCGAAGCGCAGGAGCGTACCGCCGTCGGCCGGCCAGTCGGCGGGCAGGGCGAACCGGCGCAGATGGTCACCGGTGGGGTTCTCGGTCGGTACGCGCGGCGGGTCGACCGGGAACGGGTAGAGGTGGTTCGTGTACGCCGGTGACCCGTGGCCCTGGAGCACCCAGTGGCCCGGCACCCGGACCTCGGCCCAGCCCACGGGCTCGTACCCCTCGGCCGCGAACGAGTCGTCCTCGGCGTCGGCGGTGGGCGAGAGGCGGAAGTCCCAGCCGCCGTTCAGGGAGAGGGACCGGGCGTCCGATGCCGCGTACCAGGCGCGGGGCGCGAGGGCCCCGCCGCCGGGCGAGACGTCCTCGACGTAGTCGGTGCCGGACGGGGGAGAGGCCGGTGTTCCGGGCGAGGTGCGGAAGGGCATGCGTCTCCTCGTTGCGGGGGCAGGACGAGCGGTGCCGGGGCCGGGATGCCGGACGCTCACGTCGGAGGTGCTGTACGGCTCCTTGCGGGGGCGGTTCGCGCGGCCGGCCGCCGGCCGACCGACTGGAGCGCACCTTCGAGGGCGAAGGTGGCGGCGCCCAGACAGACCGGGTCGGTCGGAATGGGGGACAGGACGATCTCCGTGGCCGCGAGCGGGCGCCGCAGGGCGTGCGTGGCGACGGCCTCGCGGACCTCGCGCAGCAGCGGTTCGCCGAGCGCGGCCGCGACCCAGCTGCTCAGCACCACCACTTCGGGGTTGAGCAGGTTGACCAGGTCGGAGATCCCGGCACCCAGGTAACGGGCGGTGTCCCGCACGACTTTGAGGGCCACCGGGTCCCCCGCGGCCACGCCCGAGGCGAGGGCCTCGACGGTGGCGGTCTGGTCTCCCGGGTGCAACAGGGCGCTGCCGGGGCTCAGTTCCCGCAGATTCAGCATGATGCCGGGAGCCCCGACATAGGTTTCCACGCAGCCGTGGTTGCCGCAGTGGCACAGACGTCCGTCCAGGACGAGCGTGGTGTGGCCCCACTCGCCCGCGCTGTTGCTGACGCCCCGGTGCAGCCCGCCGCCGAACGCGAGACCCGCGCCCACGCCCGTGCCCAGATTGACCACGACGGCGTCACCGCGTCCGCGGGCGGCGCCGAACCACAGCTCGGCCACCGTGCAGGCGCGCAGCGGGTTGTCCAGGTGGATGGGGTGCGCGATGTGCTCCGCGAGCAGATCGCGCAACGGCACGTCGTGCCAGTCCCAGTTGGGCGCGTACTCCGCGATCCCGGTGTCCCGGTCGACCTGCCCGGGGACACTGACGCCCACACCGAGGACCCGGGCGCTCTCCACCCCGGACCGCGCGACCACCGAGGAGACGGCGGCCGCGACATGGCCGACCACCTGCTCCGGGCGGCTCTCCCCGGGGCGCATGTCCTCGTCGGCGCGGGCGAGGACGTTCAGGGCCAGGTCGAACAGCTCGACCCGGACGTAGGTCTCGGCGATGTCGACGCCGATGAGGGCGCCCCCCGCCGCGTCGACCGCCACCAGCCCCCGCGGACGGCCGCCCGCCGAGTCCTCGAAACCGACCTCGGTGAGCATCCCGAGGTCGAGCAGTTCACCGACGAGCGTGGCGACCGTGGCCAGGCTGAGCCCGGTCGCCGCGGCCAGTTCCTGCCGCGAGGTGGGGGACGCGGCGATGATCTGGCGCAGTACCCCGTACCGGTTCGCGGTGCGGATGTCGCGTGACGTGCCGCGCCTCATGGGACTCCCCCTCGTTCCCGCGCGCCCGCCGCCGGGCGCCTCGGTTCCCGGGCCCGTCAAGGCTATGGTCCGCCCCGGACATTCGACAAGGGGTTGGGAAATGGGGTGGAGGAAGGCCGGGGGCGACGACGGCGGAAGGTCAGGCGCCCGGGTGGAGGAAGTCCCGCACGAAGGCGTTGGTGAACGTGCCGGCCGGGTCGAGTTCGCCGGCCAGCGCCCTGAACGCGTCCAGCCGGGGCGACCGTTCACGCAGCACCGCGGGCGGCACGGTGAACACCTTGCCCCAGTGCGGCCGCGGCCCGAACGGATCCAGCGCCCGCTCCACCCGCCGCACCACCGGCAGTACGGCCTCCGTGTCCTCGATCCAGGTGAAGTGCAGCGCCACCGTGTCCCGGCCGTACGCCGGGCTCAGCCACTGCTCGTCGGCGGCCACGGTCCGCACCTCGCAGATCTGGAGCACCGGCGCGATCGTCTCCCGGATCGCGTCCAGGGCGTGCAGCGCGGCCATGGCGTCCGAACGCGCCAGCAGATACTCGGACTGGAGCTCGGCCCCGCTGCTCGGGGTGAACTCGGCCCGGAAATGGGGCAGTCGCTCGTGCCATGGGCCGGGGACCCCCAGCTGCTGCGTGCAGTTGCGGGCGGGCATGCCCGGCACCGGATGCATCGCCTCGGTCGCAGGCTCCGCCCACGGGAAGTCCGGCGCCGGCCGGTCCGTACGCCGCTTGAGCCACACCTGCCGGAAGCCGGGGCACCTCCAGTCCGTGAACAGGCTCACGCTGTACGCGGCCGCCGCGACCGTCTCGAAGTCGATTCCCTCCAGCGGGAGTTCGGTGAACACCTGCTGGCTGACCTCGAAGTCCGGTTCCAGGTCGAGCGTGAGCGCGGTGACCACACCGAGCGCGCCGAGCGCCGTCACGGCACCGCCGAACCGCTCATCGCCCCGGCCGATGACCAGGGAGCCGCCGTCGGCCGTGATCAGCTCGACCTCGCGGACCGCGGAGGCGAGGGAGCCGTTCGTGACCCCTGACCCGTGGGTGCCGGTGGCGACCGATCCCGCGACGGAGATGTGCGGGAGCGAGGCCATGTTGTGCAGCGCGAGTCCGTGCTCGTGCACCCGGCGGGCGAGTTCGGCGTACCGGACGCCGCCCGAGACCCGTACCGTACGGGCCGCCGTGTCGACGTCCACCGACGGCGGCAGACCGGTCAGCGACAGCAGGACGCCGTCGGCGCCCGGTTCGGCGAGGTCGTTGAACGAGTGCCCGCTGCCCAGCACCCGGACCCGGGAACTGCCCGCGACCAGGGCGCGCAGCGCGTCGAGCGAGGAGGGCCGGTGCAGCTCCTTGGCCGTGTACGTGATGTTGCCGGCCCAGTTGGTCAGGGTCATCCCTGTCGTCCCTCCCCGGGAGTCGCTGTACGTGGCCCATGCAATGACCACCGGGCGAACCTACCCCGTCGGTCCGCCGCGGTGGCAGACCGGTCCATTGACCCTCTCACGTGGCGCGATCTACCGTAGAGAGCGGTTGCTGTCGTCGGCGTCACCGAACCGGAAGGCCACCCCCTTGCCCGAGCGTCCTGCGGCGATGACCGGCCGGCGACCGGTGGCGATGTTCGCCATGACCGCCGAGAACGTGCCGCGGATCTTCCCCCCTGACACCCTCGCCCGGCTGCGCGAACTGGTGGACATCGACCTCTCCGCGCTGGCGGGCGACTTCACGGATCCGCGGGTACGGGCCCGGCTCGCCGACACCGAGATCCTGATCACCGGCTGGGGCTGCCCCGTCCTCGACACCGGCACGCTCGACGCGCTCCCGAGGCTGCGGGCCGTCCTGCACGCCGCCGGTTCGGTGAAGAGCTTCGCGACACCGGAGGTGTGGGAGCGCGGGATCGTCGTCTGCTCGGCCGCCGCCGCGAACGCGCTGCCCGTCGCCGAGTACACGCTCGCCATGATCCTGCTCGCGGGCAAGAACGTCTTCGCCCACCGGGAACGCCTGCGCGCCGAACGGGCCTTCCCCCACGACGGGACACTCCCCGCCACCGGCAACTTCGGCCGCCGGGTCGGCGTCGTGGGCGCCTCCCGCATCGGCCGCCGGCTCATCGAACTCCTCCGGCCCCTCGACCTGGAGGTGGGCCTCACCGACCCCTTTGTCGACGAGGCCGCGGCGGACGCCCTCGGTGTTCCCCTGCTGCCGCTGGACAAGCTGCTCTCCGGCAGCGACATCGTCACCCTCCACGCGCCGCAGACCCCGCAGACCCGGCATCTGATCGGCCGCCGCGAACTGGCCCTGATGCCCGCGGGATCGGTGCTCGTCAACACCGCGCGCGGCTCCCTGGTCGACCACGACGCCCTGGTCGAGGCGCTGCGCGCGGGGCGCCTCAGCGCGATCCTCGATGTCACCGACCCCGAGCCGCTCCCCGCCGACTCTCCGCTGTACGACCTCCCGAACGCCTTCCTCACCCCGCACCTCGCCGGTTCGCAGGGCAACGAGCTCGCCCGTCTCGGCCTGAGCGTGCTGGCCGAGACGGAACGTCTGCTGTCGGGGGAGGCGCCCCAGTTCCGGATCGGCCGGGAGGATCTGGAACGGACCGCCTGACGGACCGCCTGACCAGCCACGCGGGCGAACCACCGGAAGGACCGCCCGGGCCGTCAGCGACCGGGCTCGGCCAGGAACGCCTCCACCGTCGCCACGAACCCTTCCGGGTCGTCCAGCCACGGAAAGTGTCCGGCCCCGGCCCGTACGACCAGCTCCGCGTGCGGGAAAAGAGCGGCGACCTCGGCCATCGCCGGGGGCGGGGAGTTCAGATCGACCTCGCCCGCGAGCACCAGGACCGGGGACTCCAGGCGGCCCAGTGCCGCCCGGGTGGCGTCCGGGGTGAAGGCGCCGGCCTCGCCGAAGCGGGCCGCGGCCTCGTGGTTCCTGTGCTTGTCCCCCGCGTCCCGGTGAGCCCGCGCGGCCTCGTCCCAACGGCCGTACCAGAAGGGGGCGATGGCCCGGAACGCCGCGGCGTCCCCGTCGCCGGCGACGATCGCCTCCAGAGCAGCGAACGCCTCCGGGAACCAGGGCTCGTCCCGGCGCAGCGACGCCGTCGCCCGTCTGGCCCCGCCGCTGACGTCGACGCCGACGGCGAACACGCTCGGAGTGACCAGCACGAGCCGCCCGACCCGCTCCGGGTGCCGCTGCGCGTACAGGACGGCCGGATTCGTTCCTGCGGAGTGGGCGAGGAGATTCATCCGGTCGAGACCGAGGTGCTCGCGCAGGGCCTCGACGTCGTCGACGAGCCGGTCACAGCGGTACGAGCCGGGGTCCGCCGGGATCGCGGAGCGGCCGGTCCCCCGCGGGTCGGCCATGATCAGCCGCCGGTGCGCGGACAGCCCGCCCAGGTCACCGAGGTAGACGCAGTCCTGCATGGGTCCGCCGGGCAGACACACCAGGGGCGGGCCGTCCCCGAGCGTCTCGAAGGCCAGCTCGGTCCCGTCGTACGCGCTGAAGGCAGGCATGGCCACGACTCTCGCAGCGGCGCCCGGGCGGGGCAAACGCGATTCCGGGCCGCGGCGGGTCCGCGGCGCACGGGGGACCCGGCACGGCCGATGTCCGGGCGGGGGCATACCGTGAGGAGTCGAACACGACAGACGAAGCAGGTCGGGAGCGAGGAGAACGGGATGGGCAGCCGCACCGCGCTGGTCGAGGATCTGATGGAGCGGTTCCCGCACGTGCCACGGGAAGCCGTCATCAAGGAGGACCTGCTCCGCGGGGGCGTGGCCTTCGACGCGTCCGCGCTCAGCGACAACGAGGGCGGCGAGGTCAAACCGAAGTCGTACTTCATCTTCTCCTTCGACCACGGCACCCTGCCCGAGCTGGGCGAGGCCGCGCTCCGGCGCCCGCCCGAGGAGATCATCCTCACCGGCGGCCCGTACGACCTGCGGCGCACCGTCGTCTCCGTGCGGGTCAACCCCGCCTCGCCGTACCGCGTCGCCGCCGACGAGGAGGGCGTCCTCGGGCTGTACCTCGACGGGAAGCGGATCTCCGACGTCGGCGTGCCGCCGATGCCCGAGTACTACCGGCACAAGCTCTCCAACGGGAAGTCCGTGATGGAGGTGGCCCCGACGATCCAGTGGGGCTACCTGATCTACCTCACGGTGTTCCGGGTCTGCCAGTACTTCGGCGCCAAGGAGGAGTGCCAGTACTGCGACATCAACCACAACTGGCGCCAGCACAAGGCGGCGGGCCGTCCCTACACCGGGGTCAAGGACGTCGAGGAGGTCCTGGAGGCCCTGGAGATCATCGACCGGTACGACACCGCGAAGGCGTCGACGGCGTACACCCTCACCGGCGGCGCGATCACCAAGACGGTCTCCGGCCGTGACGAGGCCGACTTCTACGGCCACTACGCCAAGGCCATCGAGGAGCGGTTCCCCGGACGCTGGATCGGCAAGGTGGTGGCCCAGGCGCTGCCCCGCGACGACGTCCAGCGGTTCAAGGACTACGGGGTGCAGATCTACCACCCCAACTACGAGGTGTGGGACGAGTATCTGTTCAAGATGTACTGCCCCGGCAAGGAGCGTTACGTCGGCCGCGACGAGTGGCACAGGCGCATCCTCGACTCGGCCGAGATCTTCGGCGCCCGCAATGTGATCCCGAACTTCGTCGCGGGCGTGGAGATGGCCGAGCCCTTCGGCTTCACCAGCGTCGACGAGGCGATCGCCTCGACGACCGAGGGCCTGCGGTTCTTCATGTCGCAGGGCATCACGCCCCGCTTCACCACCTGGTGCCCCGAGCCGACCACCCCGCTGGGCAAGGCCAACCCGAACGGCGCGCCGCTGGAGTACCACATCCGCCTGCTGGAGGCCTACCGCGCCACGATGGACGACTTCGGGCTCCAGTCGCCGCCCGGATACGGCGAGCCCGGCCCCGGTCGCGCGGTCTTCTCCGTCAGCTCCTTCATGGACAGCCTGCCCGCGCAGGAGCCCGCCTCCCAGGTGTGACCCGCGGCCCCGGCGGGGCATCCGTCGCACGGCCTCGTACCGCCCGCGCCCCCACGGCCCGGACGTCATCGCGACGTCCGGGCCGTACCCCTGCGGCCTGCCAGGGCGGGGGAGTGCGACCGCCCGGGAGTGGCAGGTCCTGTGAAGGTTGGAGTGATCGGTTCCCTCCGGGGCCGCGCTGCGTCGACACTCTGGCCACCGGAGCCCCATGGGCCGTCCTGTGATCGCGCGAACGCATGATGTGACTACGCCGCTTGTCAGTTGTGTCGATCGCGTGAAAGGCTCTGGCCCGTTGTCGAGCCGGACGGACGCCAACTACCCCTGAAATCAGGCGAGTTGTGCGTCGTGTGACGTTGCACATGGACGCAGTGGATGCAGGAGCCCCCATGCCAGACCTGCCGACCCCCCAGGACGCCGCCGAGGCCGCGCTGTTCTCGGAATGCTGGGACGCCGTCCTGTCGTACGCCGATCTGTGCACGTCGGGCTCCGCCGCGTCCACCCAACTGGCCACCGAGGCCTTCACCCACGGCATCCACGAGGCGCGCTCGGCCACCGGCCGCACGAAGGCCACCGGGCGCAGAAGCCCCCGGCTGCCCCGGATTCCCCTGCTGCTGAACGCGGTTCGGACCACCGCCGCCGCCTGGGAGGCCCACGGCCAGGGGCACCGGCTGGACCCGGACCTCAGGCTGTGGCTCAACTCCGAGAAGGCCGCCCGCTATACCGGGCCGCCCCTGCACCGCCCGGTCGCGCTGCGCGGTCTGAAGGACCTTCAGGAACCCGACGCCGCGCTGCTGTGGCTGGTCGAGGTGGAGGCGCTGCCACTGCCCGCGGTGGCCCGGCGGCTCGGCCTCGACCCGGTGGCCGCGGCCGAGGAACTCGGCCAGGTCCGCGCGCTGTTCAGGGACCGGTGCCACCGCAACCACCTCGACACGCCGATGGACGCCGACTGCCGCAGCTACGCCCGGCTCCTCGACGCGGTCACCCGGTCGCCGGGAGCCGAGACGCCCGAGGACCTCTCGCAGCACCTCGCCCGGTGCGTGGAGTGCGCGGAGGCCGCGGCCTGTCTGCGGCTGCACGGCGGAGGGCTGCCCGCCGCGCTCGCGGGCGGGGTGATCGGCTGGGGCGGCCTCGCCTATCTGGAACGCAGGCGCCGCGCCGCCGAGGCCGGACTCGCGGGCGGGCGCACGGACGCCGCCTCGGACACCGGTCTCGCCGAGAACAGGGAGGCCACGCCCCGGATCGGCCGCACCGGCCTGCTGGTCGCCGCCGTGATCGTCTCCGGCCTCGCCCTCACCGTCTCCCTGATGCCCTTCGGTTCGGGGAACGACGGAGCCGCCTCAGCACGCGGTGACGCGGCCGACCGCCGGCCGGTGGCCGACCCCGCCGTGTCGTCCCCCGCGGCCACGACCCGGGCGGAGGGCTCGCTCGTGTCGCCGGGACCCGTGGACCCCAGCGTCGGCACCGGCTCCAAGTCCGACCCCGAACCCCAGGGCACGACCTCGTCCCCGGCCCACGCCACGAGCGCCGCGACCCCGGGATCCAAGGGCTCCGCGCAACCGTCCGGCACCACGAAGGGGCCCGCCTCCTGCGCGGTGAAGTACGACGTCGTCGACCAGTGGACGGACGGCTTCCAGGCCACCGTCACCGTCACCTCCGTCAAGGCCCTCGACTCCTGGCAGATCGGCTGGAGCTTCGACGACGGCCAGCGGGTCACCCAGATGTGGGACGGCACCGTCGCCCAGAACGGCTCCCACGTGACCGCGACGGCCGAGGAGTACAACAGGTCGGTCGCGGCGGGCGGTTCCTTCGCCGTCGGCTTCCTCGGCAGCCGGCACGACGGCAACGCGTCCCCGGACACCTTCACCCTCAACGGCGGCCGCTGCACCACGGCTCACTGACCTGCGCGGACCGGTCCGTCCCGCGCCCCGGCCGTCCGTCCGGCGGCGGGACGACCGCCTCGGGGAAAAAACGTTGGCGTCCCGCCGTGGCGCGCCGCTAGGCTTCCGCACGTACCGATGGTGGCCGGCCGGCCACCGTTGTCGTCGACTGAGCAGGACCAGGAGGTGTGACCGATGGCTGTCGTTGCGATGGGCGCTGCCCGCATCCAGAAGTTCATCAAGTCCACCTCCGTGGCCGCCGGCTGACCTTCCTCTTCCTTCGCGCCGCAGTGCGCGTCGCCGGGGCCGCCCTTGTGAAGGGTCTCCCTTGACTTCCTCCGCTTTCCCGACCCCGTCCGCCTCCCTGGGGCTGTCCCCGCTCGTTCCGTACGGCTGGGACGACGCCTGGGCGGACGAGTTCGCTCCCTACGACGCCCAGGGGCTCGTCGCCGGACGCGTGATCCGTGTGGACCGCGGCCAGTGCGACGTCGCCACCGCCGACGGCGTCATCCGCGCCGACACGGCCTTCGTGACCCCGCACGACCCGATGCGCGTCGTGTGCACGGGTGACTGGGTCGCCGTCGAGCCGGCCGGCACCCCGCGTTACGTGAGGGCGTATCTGCCACGCCGTACGGCCTTCGTGCGGTCCACCTCCTCCAAGCGGTCCGAGGGGCAGATCCTCGCCGCCAACGTCGACCACGCCGTCGTGGCCGTCTCGCTCGCCGTCGAACTCGACCTGGGCCGCGTCGAACGCTTCCTGGCACTGGCCTGGGAGTCCGGCGCCCAGCCCGTGGTCGTCCTCAGCAAGGCCGACCTGGTTCCGGAGGCCGCGACCCTCGCGCACCTCGTCCAGGACGTGGAGACGAGCGCGCCCGGGGTTCCCGTGCTCGCCGTCAGCTCCGCGACCGGGGAGGGGCTCGACGTCCTGGAAGCCGTGCTCGCCGGCGGTACGGCCGTGCTGCTCGGGCAGTCGGGCGCGGGCAAGTCGACCCTGGCCAACGCGCTGCTGGGCGAGGACGTCATGGACGTCCGGGCGACCCGCGACATGGACGGCAAGGGGCGGCACACCACGACGACCCGCAATCTGCTCGCGCTGCCGGGCGGCGGTGTCCTCATCGACACCCCGGGACTGCGCGGAGTCGGACTCTGGGACGCCGAGAGCGGTGTCGGGCAGGTGTTCTCCGAGATCCAGGAGTTCGCCGCCGACTGCCGTTTCCAGGACTGCGCCCATGTCGCCGAGCCCGGGTGCGCGGTGCTCGCGGCCGTCGACTCCGGCGAACTGCCGGAGCGGCGGCTGGAGAGCTACCGCAAGCTGCTCCGCGAGAACCAGCGGATCGTCGCCAAGACGGACGCGCGGGTGCGGGCCGAGATCCGCCGCGACTGGAAGCGCAAGGGGGCGGAGGGCCGCGCCGCCATGGAGGCCAAGCGCGGCCGCTGGTAGCCCCGGGCACGGGGTCGCGGACGGGGGCGCACCTTCGACGCCCGTGTCCCGGCCCGCCGTAGCCCCGCTGCGCCCGTACCACCGCGCTGTGCGGTGGTACGGGCGCGGGGTGTCGTCCCGCTCCCGGATGCCGTGTCCGATTTCCGCCAGCCCCGGTGGTGCGGGCGGGGCGACACTGGAGGGGTGAACGACGAGGACACCAGGTACGAGGCCGTAAGGAGCCGGGACGCCCGGTTCGACGGGGAGTTCTTCTTCGCCGTGCGGACGACCGGGATCTACTGCCGCCCCAGCTGCCCCGCGGTGACGCCGAAGCGGCACAACGTGCGGTTCTACGCGACGGCCGCCGCGGCGCAGGGCTCCGGGTTCCGGGCCTGCCGCAGATGCCGTCCGGACGCGGTGCCGGGCTCGGCGGCCTGGAACGTACGGGCCGATGTCGTCGGCCGCGCCATGCGCCTGATCGGCGACGGCGTGGTGGACCGCGAGGGCGTCGGCGGCCTCGCCGCACGGCTCGGATACAGCACCCGACAGGTACAGCGGCAGCTGACGGCGGAGGTCGGCGCGGGTCCGGTCGCGCTCGCCAGGGCCCAGCGGGCGCACACCGCGCGGACACTCCTCCAGACCACCGAACTCCCCGTCACACAGATCGCGTTCGCGGCCGGGTTCGCCAGCGTGCGCCAGTTCAACGACACGATCCGCACGGTCTACGCGTCCACGCCGAGCGAGTTGCGCGCCGCGGTGCCGCGCACCGGCCAGGCCGCCCGGAGCGTGGCCGGCCCCGCGGCCGGGGTCCCGCTCCGGCTCGCCTACCGGGGCCCGTACCAGTCCACCGCCGTCTTCGACCTGCTGGCCGCTGAGGCGGTCCCCGGCGTCGAGGCGGTCGAGGGCGTACGCGGCCGGCGCACGTACCGCAGGACACTCCGGCTGCCGTACGGCACGGGGATCGTGGCCGTCCAGGAGCGGCCGGGTTCCGGCGCGGGCCGCCTTCGCGCGGGCGGGACGGGCCGCACCGGGCGGGTACCGGGGCCCGGCGACGCCGCCCACCCCGGCGGGTGGCTGGACGCCCGGCTGCACCTCACCGATCTCCGGGACCTGACCACCGCCGTACAGCGGCTGCGGCGGCTCTTCGACCTCGACGCCGATCCCTACGCGGTCGACGAACGGCTGGGAGCGGACGCGCGGCTGGGGCCGCTGGTCGCGGCGCGTCCGGGCCTGCGGTCGCCGGGCGCCGCCGATCCCGACGAACTGGCGGTCCGCGCGCTCGTGGGGGAGGCGGAGGCCGAGCGGCTGGTGCTGCGCTACGGGAAGGCGCTGGACGCCGGGTGCGGGACGCTCACCCATCTCTTCCCCGAGGCCGCCGTGCTCGCGGAGGCGGAGCCCGGCGGCCCGCTCGGCGCGCTGGCCGCGGCCCTCGCCGACGGCACCCTGCGACTCGACCCCGGCGCGGACCGCGAGGAGGCCCGGGCGGCGCTCCTGGCGCTGCCCGGACTGGACGAGGACACCGCCGCCGTCGTCCTCACCCGGGCGCTGGGCGACCCGGACGTGGCACCGCCGGGCGTGGACGCCCCGGACGGCTGGAGGCCGTGGCGCTCCTACGCGGTACGGCACTTGAGCGCGGCGGGGGAGCTTCAGGGCCCGCCCGTGGGGGAGTTCAGTCCTCCAGGCCCCAACTGTGGATCCGCCGGGGATGGATCCGGATCAGTTCCTCGCTGAAGTGCGGGCCCAAGTCGTGTGCCCCGGTGAGGAGTTCCGCCTCGCCGCGGATGTCGACGCCCCGGACCTTCCACGGGTCGAGGCTGACGATGTCGTCGACGACGAGGGCGACCTTCGGGTTCTTCAGGAGGTTGCGCCACTTCTTCGTGGCGCCCATCGAGTAGCCGCCGATCAGGATCGTCCCGTCGTCCTGGGGGAAGAAGCCGACGGGGTTGGCCTGGGGCTGCCCGAGGGGGTCGACGGTGGCCAGCCGTCCCAGCCGCTGCGACCTCAGATACGTGCGCTCGGCCTCACTGAATTCGGTCATGGCAGCAGTTAAGTACGCCCCGGCCGCACCGCGCATCGGGTTCCGGTCCTAGGTCCGGGGGAGGAGAGCGGTCCTCGCCGCCGGTCCTCGTGGGCCCTCGCGGGTCCTCGCGGTCCCCTCCGGTCCCGTTCGGACGCGTCCGACGGTGTGATGATGTGATGCGGGCGGACGCGGGTGGGGAATCGATGGCCCCATGTCCCGCGTGATCGTGTTCCGGCGTCTCCTCGTCCCTCTGGCGACCGCCCTGGTCCTCTCCTCGACGGGTGCGATCGCCTCCTCGGCGGGCGCTATCGCCTTCGCGGCGGGTGCGATCGCCGAAGCGCGGTCGGTGCCCGGCGCGAGAGGTCCGCAACCGGTCGGGACCCGGGCGGAGGCCGGGACGGGAGCGTGGACGGGGACCTGGGAGGCGGCGGCCTCCGGCACGGTGCCGGCGCCGCCCGGCGCCACGATCCGCAACGTCGTCCACACCAGTATCGGGGGCCAGGCCGCGCGCGTCCGCCTGTCCAACCGCCTCGGCACGAGGCCGCTGCGGCTCGGTGCCGTGACGCTGGCGCTGAGGCACCCGGACGAACCGGGGAGTCCCCGGGCCCTGGCCGGGTCCGTGCGCGCGGTCACCTTCGCGGGAGCCAGGGCGGTCACCGTTCCCGCCGGCCGTGACCTGGTCAGCGACCCCGTCCCCCTGTCCGTCCCCGCCGACGCCGACCTGCTGGTCTCCGTGCACACCCCGGCCGATTCGGGCCCGGCGACCTACCACCGCTCCGCGTTCCAGACCAGCTTCGTCGCCCCGGCGGGCGACCGGACCGGCGAGGAGAGCGGCGCCGGCTACACCGCCACGGTCGGCAGCTGGTACTACGTGACCGGCGTCGACGTTCTCGGCGCGGCCACGGCCGCCGGCAGCGTCGTCGCGCTCGGCGACTCGATCACCGACGGCACCGGATCCACCTCGGACGCCAACCACCGCTGGCCCGACCTGCTCGCCGCCCGGCTGCGCGGGCTGCCCCCGCACCTCGGGCCAGGCGTCCTCAACGCGGGCATCTCCGGGAACCGCCTCCTCCTGGACGGCCAGGGTCCGAGCGCGCTGACCCGTCTCGACGCCGACGTCTTCTCCCGCGCGGGCGTCCGGACACTGATCGTGCTGGAGGGCGTCAACGACATCAAGGGAACCCCGGAGCAGCGGGACCCGCGTGCTCTGGAGAACGCCTACCGGCTCCTCGTGCGCCGCGCCCACGCCCACGGCATCAAGGTCATCGGCGGCACGATCACCCCGTACGGCGGTCACGCGGCGTACACCCCGGCCCGGGAGGCCGTGCGGCAGGCCGTCAACGCAGCCGTCCGCACGGACCGGATCTTCGACGGGGTCGCGGACCTCGACGCCGTCGTCCGCGACCCGGCCCGCCCGAACCGGATCCTCCCCGCCTACGACCCCGGGGACCACCTGCACTTCAACGACGCCGGCATGCGCGCGCTGGCCGGCACCATCGACCTGCGTTCCCTGCTGACACCGCTCGGGGCCGGGCCACGCACCCCCGGGCCCTAGCCCCAGATGACCGCCCCCAGCCACGCGCCCATGATCAGCAGACAGGCGAAGAGTTCCGTCAGCACGCTCCAGCCGCCCGCCCGCATCGCGGTCCGTACCGAGGCCTTCGCCGGGCCGTGTCCGCCGAGGCGCAGCCGCTCGCAGAGGTAGATCCCGCCGATGAAACCGGCCACGGCGCCGACCACCGGGACCAGGAAGAAGCCGAGGAAGGACCCGGCACCCGCGTACACCGCCATCCGGGTGGTGGCCCCGCTCTCGCGCAGCCGTCGTGGCGGCAGCATCCAGCGGACGGCCCGGGAGAGCAGCAGGACCGCCGTCGAGGCCACCAGGACGGCCCAGGACAGCTTCTGCGGACAGCTCAGCGCCCACC
The DNA here is from genome assembly GCF_037940415.1 of Streptomyces sp. f51. Taxonomy (NCBI): domain Bacteria; kingdom Bacillati; phylum Actinomycetota; class Actinomycetes; order Kitasatosporales; family Streptomycetaceae; genus Streptomyces; species Streptomyces sp. f51. The sequence goes on from NZ_CP149798.1 coordinate 5,985,390, forward strand.
ACAGCACCGCGGCCCAGACGAGCCACGAACCCGGCAGACCGGGCACCAGTACTCCGACCAGGCCGAGCAGGATCACCACGCCGACCAGCAGGAGTTCCCACACTCCCATCTGCCCAGCCTGCCCGAGCGGACGGGAGACCGCAGGTCAGGCCCGGGTCAGCCCCGGGCCACCCAGCCGCGCTCGTAGGCGTGCCAGCCCAGTTGCAGCCGGGTCGTCACACCCGTCAGCTCCATCAGGTGCTTGACCCGGCGCTGCACCGTCCGAAGGCCCAGGTCGAGCTGTTTGGCGACGCTCGCGTCGGTCAGCCCCGCGAGGAGCAGGGAGAGGATCTCCAGGTCGGTGGTGTCCGGACCGTCCGGCTCCTGCTCCAGCACGCCCCTGCTGCCCAGCCGCAGCGGCAGCGCGTCCCGCCACACCGACTGGAACAGTCCCGACAGGAGTTCCAGGAGCCCGCTGGCGTGGACGACCAGCGCGGCCGGTTCCGCCGTGTGCGAGGTGAGCGGCACCATGGCGAGCGCCCGGTCGGCGATCACCAGTTTGGTGGGCACCCGGTCCACGACCCGGACCTGTTCGTCGCGGCCGAGCGCGGCCGACAGTTCGGTGATCCCGGTGGGCTGGTCGAGGACGGCCCGCTCGACGACCACGCGATAGCCGACACCCCGGCCCGCGGCCTGTTCCTCGGCGTCGTTGTCCGTGCCGGACACCACCATCGGAGTGCCCGTGACCAGCGCGCACACCTCCTCGACGGCGCCGAGCTGGAGCTGGAGGAAGCGCTGCGAGACCGCCGCGGCGCCGATCACCACCTCGACCAGGTCGTGCACGGCCGGTTCGCCCGCCGCGCCCCGGTACTCCTCGGCGAGCAGCGCGGCCGCCAGTTCCGCCTTCTCCAGTTCGTGGCGCTGCTGGGTGAGCAGCGCGCCGAGGGCGACTCCGGGTGGCGCGGCGACCCAGCGCCCCGGCCGCGCCGAGGACTGCGCGGCCAGACCGCTCAGCTCCAGCCGGCGCAAGGCGCGCTCGGTCTCGTGCTCGCCGAGCGTGAGTCTGCGCGCGAGATCGGGTACCTCGGCGGCGCCCACGGACACCAGCGCCCGGTACGCCGACTCGTGGGTCTCGTCCAGACCTATCGCTCCCAGCATGCGGCGATGCCCTCCCGTGGCTGCGTCGTGTCCGGGCGGCCGAACCGTGGCGGAAACCGGCCACGGCGCAAACCCGCCCCGGCACATCATCGCCGTACCCCCCGCCCCTCTGACAAGCTCACGTCACCGAGGTGCCGACCGGCGTCCGTGATCCACCGGTTGGATCCGGCCGCGGGGAGGCGGCCGTGCGGGCGGGGCGAACCGGCCGACGCCGGCGGCCACTTGGTCGTGCGGACCGTGACCCGGGGCCGCCCCGCGGCGGGCGTGGGGCCCCGGTCACCCGGGCGCCGCCGGGCGGTTCTCCCGTGGGGGGTGGGGCCGCCCGGCGGTCAGGCGTCCGCGTGCTCCGGTACGGATTCCTGTTCGACGGTTCGTCCGAGGGGCCGTTCGGCCGCACGCACCTTGGCCGGTTTTTCCGGATGCCCCGTTTTCAACCGGCTGTCTCGGTGGACAATCGGGAGCATGAGCCAGCAGGGGGAGAAGCCCACCGGTCACGAGGACGACTGGTGGCGGCAGTTGTACGACGACTCCACCGAGGACACGGGACCCGCGCCCGTGGCCGATTCCCTCGACGACCGGTTCGCGTCGGCGTCCGGGACGCTCGGTGACGGACTCGACCCGGGCCCCGGATCGACGCCGGACGCCCGGCCGGCGCCGGAGCGCGGCCGGTCCGACGCCTGGCCCCCGTCGGCACGCGGCCCGCTGCCCGACGCCCGGCGCGCGCCGGGGCGGGGGTCCGTGCCGGACGCGCCGCGCGGACCGGAGCGGAGGACCGCGTCGGACGTGCCGCCCGGGTCGGAGCGGAGGTCAGGTTCGGATCTGCCGCCCGGACCTGAGCCGAGGCCCCTGTCGGGTGAGGGGCGGCCCGGGTCGGAGCGGAGGTCCGGTTCGGATCTGCCGCCCGGACCTGAGCCGAGGCCCCTGTCGGGTGAGGGGCGGTCCGGGTCGGAGTCGAGGGCGCCGTCGGGTGACGGGAGGTCCGGGGTGGATCCGAGGGCCGGGGCCGAGCCGGCGGCCGGTCCTCGGCGCGGGGCCGATCGCGGGCCCGGCGCACCCGGGTTCGACGGTCCGCCGCGCCCCGAGCGGCCTCCCAACCCGCCCGAGGCCGCTTCTCCCGAGCCGGGAACGCAACCGCCCCCGCAGCCGACGCGGCCCCCCGCCGGTTCGGGCCCGCGTCACGGCGCGGCGGCCGTCGACCGGCCCGCCGGTGGCCCGGCCGACGGGACGCCGTCGGACGAGCCGGGGTCCCGGCCGGGCCGCTGGGAACGGGGCCCGCTGCCGGGGCCCGGCACCGACGTGGGCCCGCCCGGCCGCGAAGCGCCTCCCTCGGAACCCACGTCCTGGGAGCCCACCCCGTGGGAGCCCACGCCCTGGGAGCCGCCGTCCTGGGAGCTCCCGCCCTCCGGCCCGGCCCCGGACGCCCCCTCGGCCCAGCCGTCCTCCGCCCCGGCTCCGGCCGCCCCCCGGGCTCTGCCGCCCGGCCCGAGGCCGCCCGGGTTCACCGCGCAGGAGCCCGGTCAGCAGCCGGGCCCGGACGCGTCCCGGGACATCCGGGGCGGCACGGCCGCCGCCCCTCCCGCCGACCGGGTGCCCGCGTCGAGGCCCCCCTCGGACGCCCCGCCGAAGCCCGCTTCGGCCCCCGCAGGACCCACGAGCGGCGGGCCCGCAGGACCGATGAGCGGCGGGCCCGCCGGATCCCCGGGGTCCGCCCCCGCCGTGCCCCCCGTACCGAGAGGCGCCGTGCCCCCCGTACCCCCGGGCCCCGTGCCCCCCGTACCCCCGGCGGAAGCCCTGCCCAGTACCACCGGCGGCTTTCGTACGCCTCCGTCCGCGGCGGTCCCCGAGGAACCGTCCGCGGACGGGCCCCGGGAGTCGGTCCTCTCCGTCGTCGAGCCGCCGCCGCCCGCGGGCCACGTCGGCTCGGGGCCGCCCACCTACCACCCCGAACCGACCGCGCTCCCCTCCGTCGAACCCGACGAACTCGGCGACCTGGTCGCCGACACCGTGCTGGACGGCGCGCGGTACGGCACGAGCACCCTGCGGGCCGCGTCCGTGCGCGGCGACTCCGCGCGCTACCGGGGCGAACCGCGCCGGGACGCGCTGCTCACCGCCCGGTTCGGAACGGGCGAGGGAGCGCTCGTCCTGGTGGCGATGGCGACCGGCGCGCGCGCCACCTCGGGAGCCCACCGGGCCGCGGCGGAGGCCTGCCGCTGGATCGGAGAGGCCGTCGGGCGCAGCCACGAACGGCTCTCGGACGACATCAGGGCCGCCCGGCGCGGCGAGCTGAAGTCGGGACTGCACCGGCTCACCGACCGCAGTCTCGGCAAGCTGCGGGCGAGCGCGGCCGAGCAGGGCGTCGAGCCCGAGGAGTACACCGCAGGACTGCGCTGTCTGCTGCTGCCGGCCGACCCCCAGTGCCGTACCCGGGTCTTCTTCGGTGTCGGCGCGGGCGGTCTGTTCCGGCTGCGGGACGGCGAGTGGCAGGACATCGAACCGCGGGTCGCCGACACGATCGGCGAGGCCGTCGTGGGCTTCGGATCGCCGCCCCACGAGACTCCCGAGGGCGACCGGCTCACCATGGACCTGGGCATCACGACGCCACCCAGCCCGTACGAACCCGCGCCCAGGCCCTCGCACGCGCCCTTCCGGTTCCGTGCCTCCGTGGCCCGCCCGGGTGACACGCTCCTGCTGTGCACGGGCGGCCTCGCGGAGCCCCTGCGCGGTGAACCCGAGCTGTCCGACTATCTGACGACCCGGTGGTCGGCGGAGGAGCCGCCCGGTCTCGCCACCTTCCTGGCGGACGCCTCGGTGCGGGTCAAGGGGTACGCCGACGACCGGACGGCCGCCGCCGTGTGGGAGGCGTAACCGCGCCGCGTGTGAATTCATGGATCCGAGGGCCGAGCCGGGGAACGAGGGGACCCGGGCGCCCGAGGGCTCCGAGGATCACGAAGAGGTGTGTGCGGCATGGCCAAGCAGAACGTCGCCGAGCAGTTCGTCGACATCCTCGTGCGCGCGGGGGTCAAGCGGCTGTACGGAGTCGTGGGCGACAGCCTCAACCCGGTCGTGGACGCGATCCGGCGCGAGGCGGCCATCGACTGGATCCAGGTCCGTCACGAGGAGACGGCCGCGTTCGCCGCGGGCGCCGAGGCGCAGATCACGGGCGGGCTCGCGGCCTGCGCGGGCTCCTGCGGTCCGGGAAACCTCCACCTGATCAACGGACTGTACGACGCGCACCGCTCCATGGCCCCGGTGCTGGCCCTCGCCTCGCAGATCCCCTCCGGCGAGATCGGCCTCGGCTACTTCCAGGAGACCCATCCCGACCAGCTCTTCCGCGAATGCAGCCACTACAGCGAACTCATCTCCAGCCCGAAGCAGATGCCGAGGGTGCTCCAGACCGCCATCCAGCACGCGGTGGGGCAGTCCGGTGTCAGCGTGGTCTCGCTGCCCGGCGACATCGCCTCCGCGCCCGCTCCGGACAAGCCGGTCGAGACCGCCCTCGTGACCTCCCGGCCCACCGTCCGGCCGGGCGACGCCGAGATCGACAGGCTCGTCGCGATGATCGACGAGGCGGAGAAGGTCACCCTGTTCTGCGGCAGCGGCACGGCGGGCGCGCACGCCGAGGTCATGCAGTTCGCCGAGAAGATCAAGTCCCCCGTGGGACACGCGCTGCGCGGCAAGGAGTGGATCCAGTACGACAATCCCTTCGACGTCGGCATGAGCGGGCTCCTCGGCTACGGCGCCGCCTACGAGGCGACCCACGAGTGCGACCTGCTCATCCTGCTGGGCACCGACTTCCCGTACAACGCCTTCCTGCCCGACGACGTCAAGATCGTGCAGGTCGACGTGCGGCCGGAGAACCTGGGGCGCCGGTCGAAGCTGGATCTGGCCGTGTGGGGAGACGTGCGCGAGACACTGCGCTGCCTGATCCCGAGGGTGCGGCCCAAGGGGAACAGGCGCTTTCTCGACAAAATGCTGAAGAAACACGCGGACGCCCTCGAAGGGGTCGTCAAGGCGTACACCCGCAAGGTCGACCGGCACGTCCCGATCCACCCCGAGTACGTCGCCTCCGTGCTCGACGAACTCGCCGACGAGAACGCGGTGTTCACGGTCGACACCGGAATGTGCAACGTCTGGGCGGCGCGCTACATCTCGCCCAACGGCAGCCGCAGGGTGATCGGTTCGTTCTCCCACGGGTCCATGGCGAACGCGCTGCCCATGGCGATCGGCGCCCAGTTCACCGACCGGAAGCGTCAGGTCGTGTCGATGTCCGGCGACGGCGGATTCTCCATGCTGATGGGCGACTTCCTCACCCTGGTGCAGTACGACCTGCCGGTGAAGGTCGTCCTCTTCAACAACTCCTCCTTGAGCATGGTCGAGTTGGAGATGCTGGTCGCCGGTCTGCCCTCCTACGGCACCACCAACAAGAACCCCGACTTCGCGGCGGTGGCCCGCGCCTGCGGGGCGTTCGGCGTCAGGGTCGAGAAGCCGAAGCATCTCGCCGGTGCGCTCAAGGACGCGTTCCGGCACAAGGGTCCGGCCCTGGTCGACGTCGTCACCGACCCGAACGCGCTCTCCATCCCGCCGAAGATCAGCGCGGACATGGTGACGGGCTTCGCGCTCTCGGCGTCGAAGATCGTGCTGGACGGCGGCGTCGGCCGGATGGTGCAGATGGCCCGCTCCAACCTGCGCAACGTGCCCCGTCCGTAGGGTCCCCCGCTCAACGGTCAGGGCGGGCGCGGACCGGTCAGCCGGAGGTCCGGGCCCAGCCGCCGTTCGTGTACCAGTAGCGCGGCAGGCCCTTGATCCCGGTCGTGCGGAACGGGCGGCCGTGGTCGTCGATCCGCACCGTGCCGGTGCGCCCCTGCGAGGACCAGTCGAGCTCCAGGAACCAGCGGCAGTCGCAGCCCTCGGTCTGCGCGTCGATCGTCAGCACCTCGGGGTCCGCCGCGGACACCCGGTAGGGCAGGTGCCTCGCCGGGGTCGTCCCGCCCTCCAGGCTCGCGACCGGGCGGGCGATCGGCCGGTTCCGGTCCAGATCGACCTTGAACGTGCCGGGGGCGAGGTCGCCGCCGCAGCCCTGGCCCGTGAAGTAGTCCGTGCCCTTCAACGGGGCCGAACGGCCGACGACACGGACCCGCAGCGCCTCCAGCACGACGGCCGTGTCCGTCCGCCCCTGCACGGTGACGTCCATGAGCGTCTGGGCGCCGTGCACCGCGTTCTGGGTCCGCGCCCAGGGCGCGGCGTCCTGGGGCGCGGGGGGCGGTGGTACCTCCGAGGGCGCCTTGTCGATGACGTAGTCGTGGTCGCAACCGGTCGCCCAGAGCTGGGAGTCCACGGTCCAGGCGATGGGGGTGACCCCGGAGCCGGCTGCGGGGGAGGGGCTCGTGGACGGGCCGGGTGAGACCTCGCCGCTCGCGGACGCGCCCGGCGCCGGGGTGCCCGACCCGCGACCGTGCGGAACGGAGGGAGACGCGGAGGGGCTCGCGGAGCCGCGCCGGGCGCCGGGCCCCCTCGCCGTCGGCGTGCCGGACACCCGGTCGCCCGCCTCGCCCGTGTGCGCCGCGTCGGCCGTGGAGCGCCCGGGCGGCAGCGCGGACAGAGCGCCCAGGGTGGCGAGCAGCGCGCTCACGACCGCGGCGGCGACCGCGACGCGGCGCCTGTACCAGGGTGCGCGCGAACCGTGGGGCCGCTCGGAGGCCGAGCCGGGGGCCCCCTCCGTGGCCAACTCCCCCGGGGTGGAGGCGAGGCCGGTGTCCGACGGGTCTTCGGGCGCGTTCCGCCCGGTCTGCGGCGACGGGTCTTCGGACGGGTCCTGTCCGGTCCGGAGCGAGGGGCCGTCGGACGGGTCCTGTCCGGTCCGCCGGGGCAGGGCGGCGGACGGGTCGGGCCGGTCCGGTGGGGCGGGCTCGGTGGCCGGAGTGGTCCGGGACCTCTGGCGGGCCGCCACCGCGAGGATCCACAGCCGGTGCAGTTCGACCCGTTCGGCCGGGCTCGCTCCGCACAGCGCGGCGAACCGTTCCACGGGCGCGAACCCGAGCGGCACCGCCTCCCCCGAGCAATACCGGTGCAGCGTCGAGGCGTTCATGTTCAGGCGGCGGGCGAGCGCGGCGTAGCTGCGGTCGGAGTTCTCCTTCAACCGCCGCAGCAGCGCCGCGAATTCCTCGACATCGTCCTCGGATGGCACCGGCTTCCCCCGCTTCCCGTCCCAGGACGGCATCCCAGGCACTCCCCATAAGGAGAGGTCGGAGGGCCTGGGACGGTTCCACCGTTGCGGATGAGGCGCCGTTCGTTGTGGCCGGACCGGCAGGCCGCCGATGCTCCTGGTGTTGCCGAAAGCCGGCGGCGCGACGCCACCGCGTCTCATCGAAATCGGGGAAACACACGCATGAACAGCAACACGACCGCCCGCAAGCACGTCCGCCGCTCCGCGATCGTCGCCGGCCTCGTCGCCGCCGTGGCGCTGCCGCTCGGGCTCACCGCGTCGGCCGAGGCGACCCCGGCGGGGACGGTCGCGGCCTCCGCCGCGCAGGGCACGGTCACCGGCAGGCTGTCGGACAACGTGACCCTGGTCGCCGACTTCTACGGCGCCTACATCGACGCCCACGGCGACTCGCCCAGTGGCAGGCTGTCGAAGGAACTCCGCACGTTCTACGTCCAGTCCGGCTACCTCCGTCAGCTGACGGCGTGGGAGGACCGCAACCACGCGGACGGCGTCCTGCGCGCCCAGAACATCCCGGCGAAGTGGACCGTCAAGGACCTGGGCGCCGCAGGACACTCGAAGATCGGCGTCACCCTGACCTGGGGCGGCGGCCGGACCACCCGGCTCGTGGTCGGCCTGGACCGCAACCACAAGATCGTCCGCATCGACGGCAACTGAGCGGGCGCCCCGTCCCCAGGGCGGACACGCCCTAGCGGGCGGGTCGCAGTCGCAGGGTCAAGATCTGGAACGGCCGCAGCTCGATCTCCGGCGGAGCCTCGTGCAGCGGCCGTTCCAGCAGGTCGGTCACCTCGGCCCGGGAGACCGGGAATCCGGCGGTCACCCTCACGCGGGCCCGACCGCCCCGTGACTCGTACAGCCGCACCACCACATCGCCGCCGCGGTCCTCCGCGAGCTTGACCGACTCGACGGTGACCGCGGGGTCGTCGACGCTCACCAGGGGGTCGAGCGCCGGCACCGCGGCCCGCCGCAGCGGCAGGTTGAGTGCCAGCCCCTCCGCCACGGCGTCCCCCACGCCGGCCCCGGGCAGCAGCGCGTAGGTGAACCCGTGCGTGCCGAGGTCGGTCTCCGGGTCCGGGCTGTGCGGGGCGCGCAGCAGGGTCAGCCGTACGGTGGTGCCGAGGCCGTCGGCGTGCGGCGTGCGGGTCACGTCGTGGCCGTACGTCGAGTCGTTGAGCACCGCGACGCCGTACGACTCCTCGGCGACCCGCAGCCAGCGGTGGGCGCAGATCTCGAAACGGGCCGCGTCCCAGCCGGTGTTGGCGTGGGTGGGACGGTGGACGTGCCCGAACTGGATCTCGGCCGCGGACCGTTCGGCCTGCACGTCCAGCGGGAAGGCGGCCTTGAGGACCTTCTCCGACTCCCGCCAGTCGACCTCGGTCACGATGTCCACCCGGCGGCTCGCGGCCGTCAGCCGGATCTCCTGGACGATCCGGGAGGAGCCGAAGACCCGGGTGACGCGCACGGCGGCCCGCAGCGGCCCGCTCTCCACCAGCTCCACGGACTCGGCCTCCGTCAGGTCCGTGTGCGTGCGCCGGTAGTGCCGGTCGATGTCCCAGGCGTCCCAGGCGTTGGGATGGTCGGGATGGAGCTGGAGCAGATTGGCGGGACCGCACAGCACCTCCCGGCCGTGCGCGAGGTCCCGTACGGAGGTCAGCAGCCCGTCGGCGTCGATCCGTACCCGCAGCCGGTCGTTCTCCAGGACCACGGCGCCGTCGCTCTCCTCGGCCCGTACGGTGGCCGCCGGCCCGGTGGTCAGGGCGGCGGCGCCCAGCCCCGGAACCGTCACGAGTGCGTCCCCTGCCACCTCGGTCCGTTCGTAGGGCGAGGCGTTGAGCACCGCGGCCGGGCCGGACCCCAGGGCCCGTACCGCGTCGGCGGTGATCTCCTCCAGTTCCGCGAGCACCCCGGCGTACGTCTCGCGTGCCTCGCGGTGCACCCAGGCGATGGAGGAGCCGGGCAGGATGTCGTGGAACTGGTGCAGCAGCACGGTCTTCCAGAGCCGGTCGAGCGCGTCGTACGGGTAGCCGTACGACGGATCGCGCACGGCGGCGGTGGCGCACCACAACTCGGCCTCGCGCAGAGCGTGTTCGCTGCGGCGGTTGCCCTGCTTGGTCTTGGCCTGGGTCGTGTAGGTGGCCCGGTGCAGCTCCAGGTACAGCTCGCCCGACCACACCGGAGCCCGGGTCCCGTACTCCTCCTCGGCGGCGGCGAAGAACGCCTCCGGCCGCTCGATCCGGACCGTGGGCGAACCCTCCAGGGAGCGCAGCCGGCGTGCCTTCTCCAGCATCTCCCGGGTCGGGCCGCCTCCTCCGTCGCCCCAGCCGAACGGGGCGAGCGAGCGGGTGGCCAGGCCCTTCTCCGCGAAGTTGCGTTCCGCGTGGGCGAGTTCACGTCCGTGGAACTGGGAGTTGTAGGTGTCCATGGGCGGGAAGTGGGTGAAGACCCGGGTGCCGTCGATGCCCTCCCACCAGAAGGTGTGGTGGGGCATCCTGTTGGTCTGGTTCCAGCTCAGCTTCTGGGTGAGGAACCAGCGGACGCCGGCGAGCTTCGCCAGCTGCGGGAACGCGGCCGTGTAGCCGAAGGAGTCGGGCAGCCAGATCTCCTCGGTCTCGACGCCCAGTTCCTCGCGGAAGAACCGCTTGCCGTGCACGATCTGCCGGGCCAGCGCCTCGCCGCCGGGCATGTTGGCGTCGGACTCCACCCACATCGAGCCCACCGGAGCCCAGTTGCCCTGCTCCACCGCCTTCTTGATGCGCTCCCAGATGTGCGGCTGGTGTTCCTTGACCCAGGCGTACTGCTGGGCCTGGGAGCAGGCGAAGACGAGTTCCGGATAGTCGAGGGCGAGCGCCGTGACGTTGGCGAAGGTGCGGGAGGCCTTGCGGACCGTCTCGCGCAGCGGCCACAGCCACGCCGAGTCGATGTGCGCGTGTCCGGTCGCCGAGACGCGGTGCGCGCTGGCCGAAGCGGGCCGGGACAGCGTCTCCGCCAGCTCGGCCCGTGCCGCCGCGGCCGTGCCGGACACGTCGTGCAGATCGAGGGCGTCGAGCATGTTCTCCAGGGCGCGCAGGATCTCGTGCCGACGCGGACGCTGCGGATCCAGCTCGTACATCAGCTCCGAGAGGACCTCGATGTCGAGGACCAGATGCCACACGTCCTCGTCGAGTACGGCGAGATCGGCAGACGCGAATCGGTAGATCGGCCCATCGCCCGCGGTCAGCACGTCTCCCAGGCGTGTGGGCTCGAAGCCGTGCAGGACGGCGGGGTTCGCCGCCGCCTCCAGGAGCAGGGCGATCTCCTCGCCGCCGCTCGCCGGGGCGCCGACCGTCAGATGGCGGTTGCGCGGGTGGATGCCCTTGAGGGGGACGCCCGCGGTGTCGTACAGCAGCCCCTCGGCCTGGAAGCCGGGGCCGTCCCCGGTGAACCCGGGATCGATCACCACCTCCACCGGACGGCCCGCCCACGCCCCGGGCACCCGCCCCTCGATCCGGAACCAGCTCGTCGACCAGGGCTTTCCCCACAGGGTGCCGGTGGTGAAGGGCTCGTAGGAGACATGGAGGGCCCGTGCGACGGGCACCGGCTCGCCCGGCACGTGCCATACGGAGAGGGTGAGCGGCACCCGCTCCCGGTACTGCGCGGGGCGCAGGAACTGCCGCAGGGCACGCTCCAGCCGGGCCTCCACCAGCGAACGGTCGTCGTGCACGGCGGCTCCTCGGCGCTCGGACGGCTCTGTCGGATCCTTCACTTCCCCGCGCGGCCGTCGCGCACCCGTGGACGTACGGCAGCCGGTCGATGATTCGGCATGACTGTCACGATCCAGAAGAGGGCATGGATCCCGTGAACGTGTTCGAGCAGAGGGGACCGACATCGGCACGCAGGCGGGGGTCATGAAACGGCAGGCACCAGGAGGTGGTCCCATGACCAAGGGGGCCTTCTCCACCGATCCAGTGGAGGAAGCGTCCGAGGGGGCGATGCGGGGACCGGACGGCGCGCAGCTCAGGCGCCGGCTGGGCAAGGCGGATCTGAGAGCGGTGTCCGAGGCGCGCAGGGCGCTGAGGGAGCACTTACGGCACTGGGGGAAACCGGGCCGGGCCGAGACGGCGGAGCTCTTGACCAGCGAGCTCGTCACCAACGCGCTGATCCACACGGATGACGACGCCGTCCTGACGGCGACCATCGGACCGGGCGGACTGCGTGTGGAGGTCCGGGACTTCGTGGGGCGCAGGCCCAGACTGTGCGTACCGAACGCCGACGACGGTACGCACGGCAGGGGTCTCGTCCTCGTCCAGTCCCTGGCCGACGCGTGGGGCGTACGGTCCCACGGCGTGGGCAAGGCGGTGTGGTTCGAACTGAACGGCGACGCGGTGCAGTGACACCACGTCGCCGCTGCCGCGTCCGGGCCCGTCCGGAGCACCGGACGGCCGTCAGGACCGACGCCCGAGACAGAAACCGAGACCGACGCCGGCCCCCGGAGCGGGCGGCGGCGTCGGTCTCGGTCTCGGTCTCGGGCGTCGGCTCAGCCGAACTGCTGCTCCAGATCCTTGAGCTTGCGCTCCAGCGAGTCGAGGCGGGGCAGTGCCATCGTGTCGTCCTCCGTGGTGAGGTCGACGGTGATCGGCTCAGTGCTCTTGCGTACGGGGGTGAGGGAGGGCCGCGATCGCACGGGCAGCTGCTCCGCGGTGGATATGGCAGGCTCCGTGGAGGCCCCGGCGGGCGCGCGCTCCACGGTCGTGGTCTCCAGTTCCCGGGCGGCGCCCCGCCCGGGGAAGCCGCGGTGACCACGGCTGAGCGCCTTGAGGTGCGCCCGCTCGACCCGCTCCTCGTTGCGGCGGCGCAGCCGGGTCTGCTCCTTCTGGCGCCGGTCCTCGCGCACCTCGTCCACGGCCTCGTCCAGGGACCGGACGTTCTCCAGGAGCATCAGCGACCACGCGCTGTACGTCTCACGGGGAGCACGCAGCCAGCGGACTATACGGATCTGCGGCAGGGGACGCGGCACCAGACCCTGCTCGCGCAGGGCGGCCCGGCGGGTCTGCTTCAGGGCCCGGTCGAACAGGACGGCCGCCGACAGGGACATGCCCGCGAAGAACTGGGGAGCCCCGGCGTGGTCCACGCCCCGGGGCGCGTGCACCCAGTTGAACCAGGCCGCGGCACCGGCGAAGGTCCACACGAGTATGCGGGAGCCGAGGGCCGCGTCACCGTGGCTGGCCTCGCGCACGGCGAGGACGGAACAGAACATCGCCGCGCCGTCCAGGCCGAACGGGACGAGGTACTCCCAGCCGTCGGAGAGGCCGAGGTTCTGCTGGCCGAAGCCGACCAGGCCGTGGAAGGAGAGTGCCGCCGCGACGGCGGCACAGCAGAACAGCAGGACGTAGGAGGCGGTGCCGTAGACGGCCTCCTTGCGCCTGCGGCGTTCCTCGGTCCGCTCCCACGAGTCGTCGCTGCTCGCGCTGTCCCCGGACCGCTTGCCGCGTGCGAGCACCGCCACCGCCGCCAGCAGGCCCAGGAGCAGAACGGCGCCCGGAAGCAGCCAGTTCAGCGATATGTCGGTCAGTCTCATCGGGGGTCCCTTGCATGGGGAGAGGGCGTAACGCCCGCCATAGTGGCCCAATCACATCGGCCCTCAGGGGGTTTCGGGGCAAGAGGCCGCCAAGGAAGTGCAAGAAGGTGCGCAGGGCGACTTTCTGCTCGAACTGCCGCGCGAGGGACGGGAGTTGAGTACGAATAAGACTACCCATACGGATGGTTCCGCGGAGAGTTCCCGTGACAAGTGAGGAATTCGTGAAGTACCTGTGATCTGCCGGGCGCGCCGCCGCTCAACTCGCCGCGGCGGCCGTCAACTTGGCGACGCGGTCCGCGTCGCAGGTGCGCGGGCAGGTGACGCAGGTGTCGGCCGGCCGCACGGTGTAGAAGAGGCAGCAGCTCACCCGGTCCCGGGTCGGCAGGGGCTCCCCGCCCGGTCCGGTCAGTTCACGGAAGGCCGCCGAGCCGACGTACGGCCGCGTCGAGCCCGGCAGCAGCAGTTCCAGCTCGCGCGTCGCGCGCCGCTCCTCGCCGAGCAGATGGGCGACGTACCAGAGACCCTCGACGATCTCGTCGGTCGCCATGCCCCACAGGGCGCGGCCGCGCCGGCGCATCCGCGGTCCGAAGCCGCCGAGGACCGGTTCCAGGTGCTCGGCCACCGCGGCCCGCACCTCCGCGCGCAGCGCCTCCTCGTCCGGTACCACCCGGGCGCCCGGCAGGACGGCGGCCGGGTCGTCCGGCAGGCAGGCGAACGTGGTGACCCGGACGGCCATCCGGCCGAGCTCGCGGTGGAATGTGACGTCCTGCACAGGCAGGCGCGGCACCCGCCGTCCGAGGAACCACGGCACCGTGATCAGCAGGCAGGCCGGCCACGCGTACCGGTGCAGTCCGAAACCGGCCACGACGTCCGGCCGCGCCCGCTCGCCGTAGTCCCTGACCACCTGGGCCTCGTCCCAGGCGAGGAAGGCGTCGAGGTCGGGTCCGCCCTCGGCGAGCCGGGCGGCGGCGGCCCAACCCGCGCCCCGCGGGGCCGCCTCCGCCGCTCCCAGCTCGGTGACACCCAGTCCGGGGAAGACCTCGCCGAGCCGCGCGTAGGCCTCCGCCACGGGCGACACGACGGCCGGCACGTCCGGGGCGGTCGTGTCGGCCGCGCTCGCCGTGGCGCGGGCGGCACCTTCGGCGGACAGGGTGGGAGTGGGCATGCGGAACCATCGCTTCACGATCGTTGGCAGGTAAGCCTTACCTTACCCCGCCGCCCGGGTGTTTGAACTGAGCCCATGTACGCCTATCGTGCTTGACGGACGGGTAACAACCGCCGCTTCCACCCTCGGCGGTGACCCGGGCACCACGGACACCGGCACCACGCACCACCGTCACCAGCACCACCGTCACCAGCACCAGTACGAGTACCACCGACCCGGAGGAGGAACCGTGGAGCAGGCCGGTCCGCGCGGCGCGCACGGCTCAGCCGGGCCGTGGGCGCCCGACGTCCGCACGGGCGCCTTCCGGGTTCCGCGGCAGGCGGGGCCGGTGGACACGGGACGGGCCGGGGGAGTACCCGCGGGCGTCGTGGGCGACGGGTTCGACCGCGGCCCGGGTGCCGATCCTGACACCGGCCCCCCTGTCGTCCTCGCCTCCGCCCGGGGCGAGCACACGCACAGCGAGGCGCCGATCCCGCACCCGCGCGCCGACGACCCCAGGACCGCCGTACGCGCCGACGGCATCCGCCGAGCCGTACGCACCGAGGACCCCGGGCCCGCCGGGAACGCCGGGCCCGTATCCGCCGACGAGGCGCGCCCCGCCGTCCGCCCGGACAACTCCTGGCCCGCGCACGCCGACGAGGTCCGGGCGCGAGCGGAGTCGGGGCGTACCGAGGAGGCCCGCCCCGCCGTGCGCGCGGAGGCCGCCCGTCCCGTCGTGCAGCGTGCCTCCGTGCGCGGGCAGATCCTCGACGCCCTGCGCACCGCGCTCGTCGCCGGTGAACTCGCCCCGGGCGAGGTGTACTCGGCGCCCGCGCTCGGCGATCGCTTCGGGGTGTCGGCGACGCCCGTGCGGGAGGCGATGCAGCAACTCGCCCTGGAGGGCGCCGTCGAGGTCGTCCCCAACCGGGGCTTCCGCGTCATCGCGCGCGGCACCCGGGAGCTGGCCGAACTCGCCGAGATCCGGGGCCTGATCGAGGTCCCGGTGATGCTCAGGCTCGCCCGTACCGTGCCCGCCGCCCGCTGGGCCGAGCTGCGCCCCCTCGCCGAGGCCACCGTGCGGGCCGCCACCTCGGGCTGCCGGGCGAGCTACGCGGAGTCCGACCGGTCCTTCCACCGGGCCGTGCTGGCCCTCGCGGGCAACGAGCAACTGGTCCGCATCGCCGACGATCTGCACCGCCGGGCCCAGTGGCCCCTCGTCGGCGGTCCCGCCTCCCGGGGCCGCGCCGACCTGGTGGCCGACGCGGCCGAACACACCGCCCTGCTGGACGCGTTGATCGCGGAGGACCTGGCGGTCGTGCAGGTTCTGGTACGGGAGCACTTCGCCGGGGCGTCCTGACCGGGACGGCCCGCCCCCGGAGGAACGCGGGTCCCGGGAGGGACGCGGGTCGCCGGAAGGAGGGCCGGCCCCGGAAGGGACGCCGGGTCCCGGGAGGGACGCGGGCCGCCGGGAGGAACGCCCTTCCCGAGAGGGACGCGGGTCGCGGGAGGGACTCGGGCTCCGGAAAGGATGCCGGGCCCCGGAAGGGACGCCGGGCCCCGGAAGGGACGCGGGGCCGCGGAAGGAACGCGGGTCCCGGGGGGAACGCGGGCCGCGGAAGGAACGCGGGTCCCGGAAGGGATGCCGGGTCCCGGGAGGAACGCGGGCCGCCGGAAGGAACGCCCTTCCCGAGAGGGACGCGTGTCGCGGGAGGGACTCGGGCTCCGGATAAGGATGCCGGGCCCCGGAAGGGACGCCGGGCCCCGGAAGGGACGCGGGGCCGCGGAAGGAACGCGGGTCCCGGGGGGAACGCGGGCCGCGGAAGGAACGCGGGTCCCGGGGGGAACGCGGGCCCCGGAAGGGGCGTCGGAGTCCGGAAGGGGTGCCGGACCCCGCTCCGCGTTCGTGTCCCGCGCGATCAGGCCGTGGCCGCCGGTGGTGCCGGGGCCAACTGGTCCGCCAGCCAGAGGGGAACGCCCCCGAGCAGCCGGAACAGCCGTCCCGCCTCCGCCCGCAGCCGCGAGGCCTCCGGTTCGGTCTCGGCGTCGGCGAGCGAGGCCAGCGCCGGTGCCGTACCGACGAGATAGCCCAGCTCCTCCCGGATCCGCAGGGATTCCGCGAAGCCGGTCCGGGCCTCGGCCAACTCCCCCTCGCGCAGGGCGATCCCGGCGAGGTGCCGCCAGGTGAAGGACAGCAGCAGCGCGTCGTTCTGGGCGGTCGCGCCCGCGTGCGCCCTGCGGTACGCGGCACGGGCCGCCTGCGGGGAGTGCGCCAGGTTCTCGGCGAGCAGCCCGCGCCTGAAGTCGAGCAGGGCCCTGCCCGGCGCGCCCGGCGCGAGCAGCGCGGCGGCGCGGCCGAGCGCGGCACGCGCCTCGTCGGCCCGGTCCCGCACGCTCAGCAGCGTCGCGGCGTAGGCGAGTTGACCCCGTTCGCAGGCCGCCGCGCCCCGCTCGTCGTCGGTCTGTGCCAGTGCCTCGGCGGTGCGCAGCGCGTCCTCCGCCTCGGCCCAGCCCTGCTCGGTGTAGAGACAGCGCTCGACCAGGAGCGAGGCTCTCTGCAACGCGGACCCCGCCGTGCGCGGCTGGATCAGCGCCGCCGCGTCGGCCCAGCAGGCGCGCGAGCGCAGCCGCCATACCGCGGTCTGGAGTGGATCGTCACCAGCGGTCGTTCCGGTACCAGACATGGCGGTATGCGCCACGTTGCCCTCCCCGAGCACACCATTGAGCTGTTGAGTGGTGGCATCTCAGCACGGATCACCGGGCCCGGCCAAGAGGGTAGGTGAAGGATTTCACAAAGTCATGGGTCCCGCGCCGGGGCGCCCGGGGCCCCTGGGGTCAGCTCATCCGCAGTGCCAGGAAGAAGTCCAACTTGTCTTCCAGGCGCGAGAGATCACGGCTCGTCAACTGCTCGATACGGCCGACGCGGTAGCGCAGCGTGTTGACATGCAGGTGCAGCCGGGCGGCACAGCGCGTCCAGGAGCCGTCGCAGTCCAGGAACGCCTCCAGGGTCGGGATCAGCTCCGCGCGGTGCCGGCTGTCGTACTCGCGCAGCGGGTCGAGCAGCCGGGCGGTGAAGGCGCGGCGCACGTCGTCCGGGACGAACGGCAGCAGCAGGACGTGCGAGGCCAGCTCCTGGTGCCCGGCCGCGCAGACCCGCCCGGGCCGTGCCGCGGCGACCCGGCGGGCGTGCCGGGCCTCCTCCAGGGCGCCGCGCAGCCCCTCGGCCGAGTGCACGGCCGCGCTGACGCCGACGGTGAGCCGGCCGTCGTCGTTCAGGCCGGCCGACAGCGGCTCCCTTACGGCCGCGAGCAGGGCGTCCGCGTGCAGTCCGGGATCGGATCCGTCCTCGTCGGAAGGAACGGCCGGAAGCGGTACGAGCGCGACCGCCTCGTCCCCCGAGTGGGCGACGGCGATCCGGTCGGAGTGCTCGGGTCCGGGCGTCAGCGGGTCGACGAGGATCTCCTCCAGCAGCGCCTGGGCGACCGGGCCGCACTCGATCCCGCCGCCGTCCCATTCGACCCGCGCCACCACGACCTGCCAGTGCGGGGCCGCGCCCAGGCCGGGCAGCAGCACCGGCGCCGCGACCCGCAGCCGGGCCGCGATCTCGGCGGGCGCGGCCCCCGTCTGGACGAGTTCGAGGACCTCCTGGGCGAGCCGCCTGCGCACCGTGCGTGCCGCGTCCCGCCGGTCTCGCTCCACCGCGATCAGCTGGGTGACGCCCTGGAGCAGGTCGAGCCGCTCCTCGGGCCAGTCCCCCGCGTCGGCCTCGACCGCGAGCAGCCAGTCGGAGAGCACGGTCTCGCGGACGTCCCGGAAGGCGCCCGCCGTCCGCCCGGAGGAGCGGACCGGGAAGAGCGAGTACATCGCGTGGCCCACCGTGACCCGGTGCGGTCCACGGCGCCCGGTGCGGACCGCCGCGAGATGGGCGGCGGCCAGCTCGGCGCGGGTGCCCGCGGGCAGCGGTCCGCCCGCGAGCTTCGAGCCGGCGATGGGCCGCCCGGCGGGGGAGAGGACCCAGGCGCGCAGGTCGAGGTCGGTTCCGAGGAGGTCGAGGACCACGTCGGGGCCGCCGCCCGCAGGGCCCGAGGTCATCATCCGCCGGTGCCGCTCCACCACGGCGGCCAGATCCCCGGCGCGCTCGCCCGACACCTGGCGCACGACGTGCTCGGTGATCGTGGCGAAGGCCACGGACTCGTTCACGGCGAACAGCGGCAGCCGGTGCCGGGCGCAGGCCACGACCAGGTCGTCGGGGATGTCGCCCAGCTCGGCCTCGCCCGCGGCGAGGGCCGCGACGCCGGTGCCCGCGAGGATCCGGACGAACGGCTCGGAGTCCTCGGCGTCGTGCCGCCAGGCCAGACCGGTCAGTACCAGCTCACCGCCCGAGAGATAGCGGCTCGGGTCCTTGAGGTCGGTGGTCATCACACCGCGTACGGTGCGGTCCAGCTCGTCCTCGCCGCCGAGCAGCCGCAGGCCCAGCGCGTCCGTGTCCAGCAGTGCGCGCAGCCGCATCTCGTCGCCGCCGTTCCTTGTCTCGAAATCTACGATGGATCCGTGCGAGGCCCGTCGGCGTCCCGGGTTCCGCGGGACTGGCCGCGGGACCCTGGAACCGGCGGTACCGGCCCCCCTGGCCTCCCGTCTCCGGAGGGCCGGGTCCCCGTTCCCGGCAAGGCCGTGCTCCGTTCCCGGAGGACCGGGTCCCTGTTTCCGGAGGAAGACGAAGAGGTTGCCGATGACCTCGGTTCATACGAATCTACAAGATGCGCGCGCTGGCCAGCGAACTCCTTCATGGTTTTGGTGACTGACCGGGGCGCCGGAGCCCGCTGTCTACTGGCCCCACTCCACTGTTGAGACCTCCATGAACGAGCCGAGGACGCCGCACCCGATCTGGCTTGATCACAACGCCCCACGACACGATTGAAGAGAGCCGCTCATGGACTTCCTTCGCCCCGCCAGCTGGGAGGAGGCGCTCGCCGCCAAGGCCGAGCACCCCACCGCCGTGCCGATCGCGGGTGGCACCGATGTGATGGTCGAGATCAACTTCGATCACCGCAGGCCCGAGTACCTCCTCGACCTGAACCGCATCGGGGAGCTCGGCGAGTGGGAGGCGGGCGAGGGGAGCGTGCGCCTGGGCGCCTCCGTCCCGTACACCCGGATCATGGAGAACCTGCGCCGTGAGCTCCCCGGGCTGGCCCTCGCCTCCCACACCGTGGCCTCGCCGCAGATCCGCAACCGCGGCGGCGTCGGCGGCAACCTCGGCACCGCCTCCCCGGCCGGCGACGCCCACCCCGCCCTCCTCGCGGCCGGCGCCGAGGTCGAGGCCGAGTCGGTGCGCGGTTCGCGGCTCATCCCCATCGACGAGTTCTACACCGGCGTGAAGCGCAACGCGCTCGCGCCCGACGAGCTGATCCGCGCCGTCCACGTCAAGAACGCGGACGGACCGCAGCAGTACTCCAAGGTCGGCACCCGCAACGCCATGGTGATCGCGGTGTGCGCCTTCGGACTTGCCCTGCACCCCGAGACCCGTACGGTCCGCACCGGCATCGGCTCGGCCGCGCCCACCCCGGTCCGCGCGAAAACGGCCGAGGAGTTCCTGAACGCGGCGCTGGAGGAGGGCGGCTTCTGGGACAACGGAAAGATCATCACCCCGTCGGTGGCCAAGCAGTTCGCCGCGCTGTGCTCCGCCGCCTGCAACCCGATCGACGACGTCCGCGGCACGGCGAGCTACCGCCGCCACGCGGTCGGTGTCATGGCCCGCCGCACCCTGATGTGGACCTGGGAGTCCTACCGCGGCACCGCCGCCCGCACGGAGGGAGTCGCGTAATGCGTGTCAGCTTCACGGTCAACGGCCGCAGGCAGGAGGCCGACGACGTCTGGGAGGGCGAGAGCCTCCTGTACGTCCTGCGCGAGCGCCTCGGCCTGCCCGGCTCGAAGAACGCCTGCGAGCAGGGCGAGTGCGGCTCCTGCACCGTCCGCCTGGACGGCGTGCCCGTCTGTTCCTGTCTGGTCGCCGCCGGCCAGGCCGAGGGACGCGAGGTCGTCACCGTCGAGGGACTGGCCGACTTCGCCAAGCAGCGCGCGGAACACGCCGGTTGTGCGGCAGGTGCGGGCAACACGTCCGCAGCGGCGGGCATTTCGCTCGACGAAGACCAGCTGGGGGCACCCCCGGGCGAAGCCTGGGGGAGGGGGGCCAAGGGCCAGGACTCGCAGACCGGTGAGGGCGCCGAACTCTCGCCCGTGCAGCAGGCGTTCATCGATGCCGGAGCCGTGCAGTGCGGCTTCTGCACCCCGGGTCTGCTGATCGCGGCGGACGAGATGCTGGAGCGCACGCCGAACCCGAGCGACGCGGACATCCGCGAGGCGCTCTCGGGCAACCTGTGCCGCTGCACCGGCTACGAGAAGATCATGGACGCGGTCCGCCTCGCGGCCGCCCGGCAGTCCGAGGCGGTCTGACCATGGGAACGACCGGCACACCCACGAACATCACCCAGGGCACCGGGACCAAGGGCGGCATCGGCGAGTCCACGCTCCGCCCCGACGGCACCCTCAAGGTCACCGGCGAGTTCGCGTACTCCTCCGACATGTGGCACGAGGACATGCTGTGGGGCCAGATCCTGCGCTCCACGGTCGCCCACGCCGAGATCGTGTCCATCGACACGGGCGAGGCGCTCGCCACCCCCGGCGTGTACGCCGTCCTGACGTACGACGACCTGCCCACCGAGGTGAGGAACTACGGCCTGGAGATCCAGGACACCCCGGTCCTCGCGCACGGCAAGGTGCGCCACCACGGCGAGCCCGTCGCGATCGTCGCCGCCGACCACCCGGAGACCGCGCGCCGCGCCGCCGCCAAGATCAAGGTGGAGTACCGCGAGCTGCCGGTGATCACCGACGAGGCGTCCGCGACCGCGCCGGACGCGGTCCTCGTCCACGAGGGCCGCACCGACCACCACATCGGCCACGTCCCGCACCCCAACATCGTGCACCGCCAGCCGATCGTCCGCGGCGACGCCGCACGGGCCGCGGCCGGGGCCGACTTCGTCGTCCGGGGCGAGTACACCTTCGGCATGCAGGACCAGGCGTTCCTCGGCCCCGAGTCCGGTCTCGCCGTGCCCTGCGAGGACGGCGGCGTCGAGCTCTACATCGCCACCCAGTGGCTGCACTCCGACCTGCGCCAGATCGCCCCGGTCCTCGGCCTGCCCGAGGACAAGGTCCGGATGACGCTCTCCGGGGTCGGCGGCGCGTTCGGCGGCCGCGAGGACCTGTCGATGCAGATCCACGCCTGTCTGCTCGCGCTGCGCACCGGCAAGCCCGTCAAGATCGTCTACAACCGCTTCGAGTCGTTCTTCGGACACGTCCACCGCCACCCCGCGAAGCTGTACTACGAGCACGGGGCGACCAGGGACGGCAAGCTCACCCACGTGAAGGCGCGGATCGTCCTGGACGGCGGCGCGTACGCCTCGGCCTCCCCGGCGGTCGTCGGCAACGCCTCCTCCCTCGGCGTCGGCCCGTACGTGGTCGACGACGTCGACATCGAGGCCATCGCCCTCTACACCAACAACCCGCCCTGCGGCGCGATGCGCGGCTTCGGCGCGGTCCAGGCGTGCTTCGCGTACGAGGCCCAGATGGACAAGCTCGCCGACGCGGTGGGCATGGACCGGGTCGCGTTCCGCCAGCTCAACGCGATGGAACAGGGCTCGCTGCTGCCGACCGGACAGCGCGTCGACTCCCCGGCCCCGGTCGCCGAACTCCTGCGCCGTGTCAAGGCGATGCCGCTTCCGCCCGAGCGCCAGTGGCTCTCCGCGGGCGAGGAGGCCGACGTACGGCAGCTGCCCGGCGGTCTGTCCAACACCACCCACGGCGAGAGCGTCGTCCGCGGGATCGGGTACGCCGTCGGCATCAAGAACGTCGGCTTCTCCGAGGGGTTCGACGACTACTCGACCGCCCGGGTCCGCATGGAGGTCGTGGGCGGAGTGCCGGTCGCCACCGTGCACACGGCGATGGCCGAGGTCGGCCAGGGCGGCGTCACCGTCCACGCGCAGATCGCCCGCACCGAACTGGGCGTCGCGCAGGTGACCATCCAGCCGGCCGACACCCGCGTGGGCAGCGCCGGTTCGACGTCCGCCTCCCGCCAGACGTACGTCACCGGCGGTGCCGTCAAGAACTCCTGCGAGCTCGTCCGCGAGAAGGTCCTGGAGCTCGGGCGCCGCAGGTTCGGCACCTACCACCCGGCGTGGGCCACGGCCGAACTCCTCCTGGAGGGCGGCAAGGTCGTCACCGACGGCGGCGAGGTCCTGGCCGACATCGCCGACGTGCTGGAGGACCAGGCCGTCGAGGTCGAGGCCGAGTGGCGGCACCGCCCGACCGAACCCTTCGACCTGCGCACCGGGCAGGGCGACGGCCACGTCCAGTACTCCTTCGCCGCCCACCGCGCCGTCGTCGAGGTGGACACCGAACTGGGCCTGGTCAAGGTCGTCGAACTCGCCTGCGCCCAGGACGTCGGCAAGGCGCTCAACCCGCTGTCCGTCATCGGCCAGATCCAGGGTGGCACCACCCAGGGCCTGGGCATCGCGGTCATGGAGGAGATCATCGTCGACCCGAGGACCGCGAAGGTGCGCAACCCCTCCTTCACGGACTATCTGATCCCCACGATCCTCGACACACCGACCATCCCCGTCGATGTGCTCGAACTCGCCGACGACCACGCCCCGTACGGGCTCCGTGGCATCGGCGAGGCCCCGACCCTGTCGTCCACCCCGGCCGTCCTCGCGGCGATCAGGAACGCGACGGGTCTGGAGCTCGACCGGACACCCGTACGCCCCGAACACCTCACGGGCAACGCGTAGTTCCGGGCGGCTCTCCGGGCGGCGCGGGGAACATCACCCTTTCCGCGCCGCGCGGAGACCATCACGTTCGTCCCGGGCCGTCCCCCGGGCCGTGCTGCCGAAGCACCTTCCCAAATCCCGCAGCCGCACAAGCGGCTGACCAGCCGTCAGGACGGCTGTGCGGGTGCCCCTTTGAACCTTGGGAGCAGGCCCACATGACCCAGCAGTCACTGGAGCCGAAGACCACCGCGCAGGACGCGGGCGCGGGCAGCCGCGTTCCGGCGGGACGGTCTTGGCTCGACCGGTACTTCCACATCTCCCGGCGGGAGAGCTCGATCGCGCGTGAGGTGCGCGGCGGCGTCACCACCTTCATGGCGATGGCGTACATCCTGCTGCTCAACCCCCTCATCCTGTCCGGCAAGGACGTGGCGGGGGACGCGCTCGGCCAGAAGGCGCTGATCACCGCGACCGCGTTCGCGGCGGCCTTCACCACCCTGCTCATGGGCTTCGTCGGCAAGGTGCCGCTCGCCCTCGCCGCCGGACTCTCGGTGTCCGGGGTGCTCTCCTCGCAGGTCGTCCCGCAGATGACCTGGCCGCAGGCCATGGGGATGTGCGTGATGTACGGCGTGGTCATCATGCTCCTGGTCGTCACCGGGCTGCGCGAGATGATCATGAACGCGATCCCGCTGGCGCTCAAGCACGCCATCACCATGGGCATCGGGCTGTTCATCGCGCTGATCGGCCTGGTCAAGGCCGGCTTCGTGCACCAGGGCAAGGCGACCCCCCTCACCCTCGGCCCCACCGGCGAACTCGCCGGCTGGCCGGTGCTGCTCTTCGCCGCGACCCTGCTGCTGATCTTCGCGCTCCAGGCGCGCGGGGTACCCGGCGCGATCCTCATCGGCATCGTCTCCGGCACGGTCGTGTCCGTCGTCCTCGACGTGACCGGCGTCGTCGCCCCCGAACAGTGGGCCGGAGGCGCCCCCGAACTGCACGGCAGCGCCGTCTCGATGCCCGACTTCTCGCTGTTCGGCAAGGTCGAGTTCGGCGGCTGGAGCCATGTCGGCACCATGACGGTCGGCATGATCGTCTTCACTCTGGTGCTCGCCGGGTTCTTCGACGCGATGGCCACGATCATCGGTGTCGGCACGGAGGCCGGACTGGCCGACGACCGGGGCCGGATGCCGGGCCTGTCGAAGGCCCTGTTCATCGACGGCGCGGGCGGAGCGGTCGGCGGCGTGGCCGGAGCCTCCGGCCAGACGGTCTTCGTCGAGTCCGCGACCGGTGTCGGCGAGGGGGCCCGTACCGGCCTGTCCTCCGTGGTCACCGGCATCCTCTTCGCCGCCTGCCTGTTCTTCACCCCGCTGACGCCGATCGTCCCGGGCGAGATCGCGGCGGCCGCCCTGGTGGTGATCGGCGCCATGATGATGACGAACGCGCGCCACGTCGACTGGGCCGACCGCGCCACCGCCGTCCCGGTCTTCCTGACCGTCGTGATCATGCCGTTCACCTACTCGATCACCGCGGGCGTGGCGGCCGGTGTGATCAGTTACGTCGCCATCAGGATCGCCCAGGGCAGGGCCCGGGAGATCGGGGCCTTCATGTGGGGTCTGACGGCCGTCTTCTTCGTCTATTTCGCGCTCCACCCGATCGAGGGCTGGCTGGGCGTCCGCTGACACCCGAGCCCCTTCCACCCGACCGCTCGCAAGGAGACCGAGACATGCTGGACATCGCCGAAGAACTGCACCGGTGGGTCGAGCAGGGCCGTGACTTCGCCGTCGCCACCGTGGTGGCGGTCGGCGGCAGCGCGCCCCGCAGGCCCGGAGCCGCGCTCGCCGTCGACTCCGAGGGCACGGCGATCGGCTCGGTCTCGGGCGGTTGCGTGGAAGGGGCGGTCTACGACCTGTGCGCGCAGGCGCTGGAGGACGGCGGGACCGTCCTCGAACGCTTCGGCTACAGCGACGACGACGCCTTCGCCGTCGGCCTGACCTGCGGCGGCGTCATCGACATCCTGGTCACCCCCGTCCGCTCGCGCGACACCGCCCGCCGGACGGTGTTCGCGGCGGCGCTGGCCGCCGCGGCGGGCGGCGAGGCGGCGGCCCTCGCCCGGGTCGTGAGCGGGCCGGCCGAGCTGATGGGCCGGGCCCTCCTCGTGCGGGCCGACGGCTCCCACCAGGGCGGCTTCGGCGCCCACCCCGGACTCGACCGTACGGTGCTCGGCGAGGCGGCGGCCCAGCTCGACGCGGGGCGCACCGCCACCGTGGAGATCGGAGAGCAGGGCTCTCGTTGCGGAGCGCCGCTCACGGTCCTGGTGGAGTCCTCGGTGCCGCCCCCGCGCATGATCGTCTTCGGGGCCATCGACTTCGCCTCGGCGCTGGTCCGCGTCGGCAAGTTCCTCGGCTACCGGGTGACGGTGTGCGACGCCCGCCCGGTCTTCGCGACGGCGGCCCGCTTCCCCGAGGCGGACGACATCGTCGTGGACTGGCCCCACCGCTACCTGGAGCGCACCGACGTCGACTCCCGCACGGTCCTGTGCGTCCTCACCCACGACGCCAAGTTCGACGTCCCGCTGCTGCGGCTCGCGCTGCGGCTGCCGGTGGCGTACGTCGGCGCGATGGGCTCGCGCCGCACCCACCTCGACCGCAACGAACGGCTGCGGGAGGTCGGCGTCACCGAGATCGAGCTGGCCCGCCTGAGGTCGCCGATCGGCCTCGACCTGGGAGCGCGGACCCCCGAGGAGACGGCCCTGTCGATCGCCGCGGAGATCGTGGCGGACCGGCGTGGGGGAAGCGGGGTCCCCCTCACCGGGGCGCACACGCCCATCCACCACGACAATCCGTCGTCCCCGGCGCGCCGGATCGGATCGGTCGCCTGAGGGACGGCCCCTCTCCGCGCACCCGCTTCCGGTCGGCGCTCGGGCTGCGGTCAGGGCTGCGCCACAGGGCCGCGGCTCCGGCTCGCCCTCCGGGCCGCCTTCGGGCCCACATCTCCGGGCCGCCTCTTCTGGGCCGCGCATCGGGCCCGCGCTTCCGGGCCGCCTCTTCCGGGCAGTGCTTCAGGACCTCGCCCCCGGGCCGCCTCTTCCGGGCGGTGCTTCAGGACCTCGCCCCCAAGCCGCCCTTCGGGCCCGCGCCTTGGGGCACCCGCTTCCGGGCCCCGCTTCGGCGCCGCCTCTTCCGGGCCGTGCTTCAGGACCTCGCCCCCGGGCCGCCTCTTCCGGGCCGTGCTTCAGGACCTCGCCCCCGGGCCGCCTCTTCCGGGCGGTGCTTCAGGACCTCGCCCCCGGGCCGCCTCTTCCGGGCGGTGCTTCAGGACCTCGCCCCCAAGCCGCCCTTCGGGCCCGCGCCTTGGGGCACCCGCTTCCGGGCCCCGCTTCGGCGCCGCCTCTTCCGGGCCGTGCTTCAGGACCTCGCCCCCGGGCCACCTCTTCCGGGCAGTGCCTCAAGATCTCGCCCCCAAGTTGCCCTTCGGGCCCGCGCCTCGGGGCACCCGCTTCCGGGCCCCGCTTCGGCGCCGCGCTTCCGAGCCGCGTTTCCGCGTCTCGGCCGGCGTGTCTGCGTCGCCCGTCTCGGCCGGCGTGTCCGCGTCGCCCGTCCCGGGACGCGCCTCGCGCGCGGCCCGCTCCGTGCCCTTCGCGGCTACTTCCGTGTCGCGTATTGACGTGGACGCGCCTCTCGGCGAGTCTCCTGTGGGAGCGCTCCCGCAAGTCCCTCGTGACCGTTGCGACCCCGGAGTGAAGCTGTATGAGACGACGCACCCCCATCTGGCTCGCCGCTCTGTCCGTCGGGCTGGCCGCCCTGTTCGCCGTACCCCCGGCGCACGCCGCCGAGCCCGCCGGCCGCGGACCGTCGCTGTACGTCCCGGACGCCAACCCGGCCGCGTACCAGCAGGTCCGGAGCCTCGCCCGGGCCGGCCGGTTGCGCGACGCGGCGGCCATCCTGGCGATGGTGAACACCCCGCAGGCCGTGTGGTTCGGCGACCAGTCACCGGCCGAGGTGGAGCGACTGGTCCGCGCGGTGGTGCGCGACGCGGGCCGCGAGCACGCGGTTCCCGCCCTGGCGCTGTACAACATCCCCGGCCGGGACTGCGCCAACTACTCGGCCGGCGGCGCCGCGAACACCGCCGAGTACCAGGCGTGGATCGACGCCGTGGCCCGCGGGATCGGGCGCGGCGAGGCGATCGTCACGCTCGAACCCGACTCCCTCGCCCTGCTGCCCTCCGACTGCGGCCAGGACGACGCGCAGGGCACGAAGACCGCCGCGCGCTACGCCGAGGTCAACTACGCGGTCGACGCGCTGGAGCCCCTGCGCGGGACGCGGGTCTACCTCGACACCGGGCACCCGGGCTGGCAGTCCGTCAACTCCATCGTGCCGCGCCTGATCAAGGGCGGGGTGGGCCGGGCCTCCGGTTTCTACACCAACGCCTCGAACTACAACACCGACGACGCCAACTCCTGGTACGGCAAGCTCATTTCGTCCTGCCTCGCGTACGCGGACGGCGGCGGCGACGTCGCCGAGTGCCCCAACCAGTGGTGGTCGCGCGCCGACGCGCAGACCTGGCTCGACACGCATGTGACGACCCCGCCGTCCCGGATGAAGCACTTCGTCACGGACTCCAGCCGCAACGGCCGGGGCACCTGGACCCCGCCGGCCGGCAAGTACTCCGACGCGCAGGACTGGTGCAACCCGCCGGACCGCGGCCTCGGCGCCCGTCCCACGCTCCGTACCGGCGACCCGCTCCAGGACGCCCGGCTGTGGATCAAGACGCCCGGCGAGTCGGACGGCCTGTGCCTGCGCGGAACCGCGGGTCCCGAGGATCCCGAACGGGGCACGGTCGACCCGAAGGCGGGGGACTGGTTCCCCCAACAGGCCCTCGAACTCGCACGGTTGGCTGAGCCCCCGCTGCTTCCGGGGCACTGACCCGGCAGGTCGACACCCGACCTAGTCGGCCAGCAACCCGTCCACCGCCCGCCCGAACATCCACCGCGCCGACCACCCCAGCGGGCGGTCGGCGCGGCCGGGCAGCAGGCGCACGCCCAGGTCCTCGCGCCACACCACCCGTGAACCGCCGCCGTCCGCCGGGTGCACCTCGAACTCGGCCCAGCCCGTGACGAACGTGCCGCGCTTGACCAGCCGGCACGTTCCCGGGCCGCCGTCGCCGGGCGGGTGCCAGGAGACGACCTCCATCGGGTCGTCGAACGCGAGCGGCCCGAGCCCCGACCGCGCCACGAACACCGTGCCCTCGCGGGTCGGCGCCGGTGTCCGCACGGTGATCCGGGTCAGCGGGACGACGTCCGCGTGCCGGGGCCAGTCGGTCAGCCTCCGCCAGCTCTCGGCGACGGAGTGCGGGGACACGCGTTCCAGGACGAAGAGGACCACGGCATGATCGTAGGCGCTCCGCGGGCCCCGGGCCCGGGGTGAACTCCCCGGCGACGGGACCGGACGCCGTCAGACCCGGTCCGCCCGCCCCGGTCCGTGGCCCGGGCGGTGGACGCCCGCCGTGCGGCCCACCAGCAGGGCCATGGCCAGCAGCCGGCGCCAGTCCAGGGTGGGATGGGCCGCCGGGACGCCCGGCCGCTTCCTCGGCACCCGGACCCGCAGCACGCCCGGTGCGAGCCGGCAGATCACCGGCGTGGGCAGGACCATGGCCTCGCCGTCGATGCCCGCCTCCAGTTCGCCGCCGTCGGCCGTCACGACCACCTCGCGCGCGGTCAGGACCGACAGACCGTGCGGGGCCGGGGCGAGCAGCAGGGCGGCGGCCTCGACCGCGCTGTCCACCTTGACGCCGAGGACGCCGAGCAGTCCCGAGTCCAGCCGCTCGCGCCGGCCGAGACCCGCGGGGTCGTCGGTGCGGTAGGGGTTGTTGCTCACCAGCACCGCCTGCGGCGCTTCGAGCGTCGTACCGGCGGCGTGGGCGGTCAGCTCGGGTCCGCGCTGGCGCGTGAGCAGATCCGGCAGGAGCTCCATGATCGTGCCGATCTTGTCGTCCCGGTAGGCGGGATCCTGGACGACCGCCGCGTACGCGCCGAACGAGGCGTTGTTGACGAAGGGGTGCTCCCCGGCGAAGCCGAGGTCCACCCGCAGCTCGACCCCGTCCCGCAGCGCGTCGAGGCAGGTGGCGGGGTCGTCCCGGTCGAGGCCGAGGTCCAGGGCGAAGTGGTTGCGGGTGCCCGCCGACACGACGAGGAAGGGCAGCCCGTGCTCGGCGGCCACGGCGGCGACGAGCGCCTGCGTCCCGTCGCCGCCCGCGACCCCCAGCAGATCCGCTCCGTCCGCGACCGCGCGCCGGGCCAGCTCGGTGACGTCCTGGTGCCGCTCCGGATCGAGGAGAACGACACGGGCGCCGAGGCGTTCGGCCTTCTCCACCAGGCCGAACCGTTCCACCTTGCCGCCGCCGGACCGGGGGTTCATGAGGACGAACGGCCGCCGGGGCGGCGGGGTGCGGTGCTCCTTCATCGGGCGGACCCGGCCGCGGGCGCCGCGCAGCGCGTAACGGCCGCACCACACGGCGACGATCCACAGCACCGGGGACAGCAGCAGGGTCCACAGCAGCGTGAGCGCGAGGACCACGACGGCGGCGAGCGGGAGGACGACCGCGAGGATCCCGGCGATCCAGCGCACCGGGCCCCGCCGGGACAGCGTCCACCACAGGGCCGCCGCCGCGACGGCCATGGCGGCGAGGGCGGCGAGCAGGAGCAGCAGGCCGCGTACGCCGCCGGAGATGAGCGGCAGCGCCACCGCGAGCGCGGCCGAGAGCAGCGCGGCTCTCGCCGCCCACCGTTCGCGGGCCGACGGCCCCGTCTGCGCGCCCATCGTTCCTCCACCGGTCGGTCCGTCGAGCACCGCGGCCCGCCGTCCTGGGGGGCGCCGCCGTGCCGGTCGCTCGAACCGGATGCCCGTACGGCGGACGTCCATGTCCGGCGTGCCGGGACAGCCCTTGTGTGCCGGGACCGCCCCTTATGGGGTCACGCTGTCACGAGCGGGCCTCCCGCACCACGAGGCGGCCGGTCGTGAGGGTCCGTTTCCTGCGCCGGAACGTCTCCGGTCACCGTCCGGCGCCGGGATCCGCCCGCCGTGCCGACGGGCCGGGGCGGGTGCGTGCCTCCGGCGGGATCAGAGCGCCGTGCCCGCCCCCGCACACCACGGCCGCGCGCACCTGCTCGCCGCAGTCCGCGTGCACGACCTCCAGCGGCGGCCCGTCCGGATCCGCGGTGTAGCGGTCGCCCCACTGCTTGAGGGCGATCATGACGGGCCACAGGTCCCAGCCCTTGCGGGTGAGCCGGTACTCGTTCCGGGTGCGGCTGCCGGGCTCGCTGTACGGAACGGTGTCCAGGATCCCGGCCGCGACCAGCTTGCGCAGCCGGTCCGCCAGCACGCTCTCGGAGAGCCCGACGTGCCGCCGGAAGTCGTCGAAGCGCCGTACGCCGTTCATCGCGTCCCGCAGGACCAGCATCGACCACTTCTCGCCGATCAGGTCGAGCGCGCGCTGCACCGTGCAGTTCTCGGTACTGGTGTCGAGCCACGTCATGCGCCCCATCGTAGGCTCACTGCGGGATTGACAGCCAGATGCGGCACCATCTAGCTTCGGAAAACATAGTCAGATGGCCGAGTCGGGAGAGTGGAAGAGTCATGGGCAGGTCTCGTACGTACGACTGGGAGGACCCGGCCGTCTCCGCGGCCGCCGTCGCCCGGTTCAGCGGACTCGAATTCCTCCGCGAGATGCAGGCCGGGCGGCTCCCCGCGCCGCCGATCTCCGCGACCCTCGGCATGTCCCTCGACGAGGTCGAGCACGGCCGGGTCGTCTTCACGCTGGTCGTGGGGGAGGAGCACTACAACCCCATCGGAAGCGTCCACGGAGGCGTGTACGCCACCCTGCTGGACTCCGCGGCGGGCTGCGCCGTGCAGTCCGTGCTGCCCCGGGGGACCGGGTACACCTCGCTCGACCTGAACGTGAAGTTCCTGCGGCCCGTCACCGTGGACACCGGGACGGTCCGCGCGGTCGGCACCGTCCTCAACAGCGGCCGCCGTACGGCCCTCGCGCAGGCGGAGCTGTTCGACGCGGCCGGCCGGCTGCTCGCCCACACCACCAGCAGCTGCCTGCTGTTCCCCGTCTGATCCGCCCGCGGGTTCCTCCCGGCCGGGCGGCGCCCGCGGGGATAGCGTGCCGCCCATGAGGAGCAGCCTGCCGAGGAGCCTGTCCCTGGACGCCGTGCCGCGCCTGGCCGTCGCGGTGGCCTTCGGCGCCGTCGTGGGCGTGGCCGTCGGACTCGCGAACGACGTCTTCCTCGGCCTGCTGTCCGGGATCGCCGCGACGGAACTGTTCTTCGTCCTCGCGGGCTGGGCGGTGCTGTGGCCGATGACGGCCACCGCCACCCGCGACAACGCGCGGCGCGAGGACTTCCGCCCCCTGACCGACGAACTCGTCGTGGTCGCGGTCGCCCTGTGCGGCCTGTTCGCCATCGTGCTGCTGCTCCTGCGCGGCGGCCGGTCCGACCACGGCCACGCGGCGGCCGTGACCGCCCTGTGCGGGGTGTTCCTGGCCTGGGCCGCCCTGCACCTGATGTACGCCACCCGCTACGCCTACGTGTACTACGACGCGAACGGCGGCATCGACTTCAACACGGACGACCCACCGGCGTACCGCGACTTCTTCTACTTCAGCTACAACCTCGGGATGACCTACCAGGTCTCCGACACCGGCGTCTCCAGCGCGAAGATCCGCTCGATCGTGCTCAGGCACTGCCTCCTGTCGTACGTGTTCGGCACCAGCATTCTGGCCACGGCCATCAATGTCGTCGTCGGACTCGTGAGCCGCTGACACCACCCCGGGGCGGGTCCGTTCTGGTGCGGTTTGCACCGGAACCCAGCAGGATGGGAGGCGGAACCGACCGGTCCGCGCGCGACCGGCACCCGCGCGTCCCACGAGGAGGCCGTCCCTTGGCCGAGCCACAGGCTGTGATCTCCCGACCGGCCGGGGCCACCGTGTTCCTCGTGGTCACCGTCACGCCCGGACACGAGGACACGGTCCGCGGGCTGCTGGAGGACGTCTCCGGACTGCGCCGGTCGGTCTCCTTCCGGGCACCCGGCGACGAACTCGGCTGCGTCGTCGGCATCGGGTCGGCGGCCTGGGACCGGCTGTTCAGCGGCCCCCGGCCCCAAGAGCTGCACCCGTTCGTGGAGTTGACCGGCCGACGGCACCGCGCCCCCTCCACCCCGGGAGACCTCCTCTTCCACGTCCGGGCCCGCCGGACCGACCTCTGCTTCGAACTCGCCCGGCTGATCATGGAACGGCTGGACGGCGCGGTCACCGTGGCCGACGAGGTCCACGGGTTCAAGTACTTCGACGACCGCGACCTGCTCGGCTTCGTCGACGGCAGCGAGAATCCCGAGGGCCCCGCGGCCGACGACGCCGTGTTCGTCGGCGACGAGGACCCCGCCTTCGCGGGCGGCAGTTACGTGATCGTCCAGAAGTACCTGCACGACCTGCGGGCCTGGAACGCGCTGCCCTCGGACGAGCAGGAGCGGGTCATCGGGCGCACCAAGCTCGCCAACGTCGAACTGCCCGACGACGTCAAACCCGCCGACTCCCATGTCGCGCTCAACACCGTCACCGACGACAACGGCGACGAACGCAAGATCGTGCGCGAGAACATGCCCTTCGGCACCCTGGGCGAGGGAGAGTTCGGCACCTTCTTCATCGGCTACGCCCGCACCCCCGAGGTGACCGAGCGGATGCTCCGCAACATGTTCCTCGGAGCCGGCCCGGCCCCCCACGACCGCATCCTCGACTTCTCGACCGCGATCACCGGCTGCCTCTTCCACGTGCCCCCCGCCGGCTTCCTCGACGACCTCCCCGCCGCCCCCGGCGAACGCGAGGCGCGCGAGGAGCCCGCTCCGGACGACGAACCCGCTCCGGACCCGGCCGCCACGGCCGGTGAGCGCCCGACGGCGAACGGCTCGCTGGGGATCGGCAGCCTCAAAGGAGTCCGCACATGACGACCGCACCCGACGCCACCCCCTCAGGAACCGCCGGGACCGGCAACCTGCACCGCGAACTCGCGCCCATCACGCCCGCCGCGTGGAACGAGATCGAGGACGAGGCGCGCCGCACGTTCCGGCGCAATCTCGCCGGCCGGCGCGTCGTGGACGTCTCGGGCCCCGACGGTCCCGTGCTCGCCGCCGTCGGGACCGGTCATCTGTCCCGCATCGACGGGCCGTCGCCCGGCGTCGCGGCCCGGCTGCGCCAGGTCCAGCCCCTGGTC
Source organism: Streptomyces sp. f51 (assembly GCF_037940415.1). NCBI lineage: Bacteria > Bacillati > Actinomycetota > Actinomycetes > Kitasatosporales > Streptomycetaceae > Streptomyces > Streptomyces sp. f51. Next base: position 6,018,519 of record NZ_CP149798.1, read on the forward strand.
GAACTGACGGTGCCGTTCCGGGTGAGCCGTGACGCCGTCGACGACGTGGACCGCGGCGCCCAGGACTCGGACTGGCAGCCGGTCAAGGACGCGGCCCGCACCATGGCGTTCGCCGAGGACCAGACCGTCTTCAACGGATACGCGGCGGCCCGGGTCGACGGCCTGCGCGCCCGCACCTCCAACCCCGTGCTGCGTCTCCCCGCCGAGCCGCGCGACTTCCCCGACGCCGTCAGCCACGCCCTGAGCACGCTCCGGCTGGCCGGTGTGCAGGGCCCGTACGCGCTGCTCCTGGGCGCGGAGGCGTACACGGCGGTCAGCGAGACCTCCGACCACGGCTATCCCGTCTCCGCCCACCTCGGCCGGCTGCTCGACGGCCTGCTGATCTGGGCGCCGGCCGTGGAGGGCGCCTTCCTCCTGTCCACGCGGGGCGGCGACTACGAACTGCGCCTCGGCGAGGATCTCGCCATCGGCTACACGGCCCATGACGCCGACGGCATCGACCTGTACTTCCGCCAGACCCTGACGTTCCTCGTCCACACGGACGAGGCCGTCGTGGCGCTCGACCCGTGGACGGAGACGAGCGGGGGCACGGGCAGGGACGCGGGCAGGCAGACGGTCTGACCTCGCCGGAGACGCGGGCGCACCCCGGGACGGGCGGCACTCCGGGCGGCTCCACGGGCCGGACCCCACCCGTTCTCCGCTGTCCGTCAACGCGCCCTCGCCCCACGCGAGTTCCGTCGTGCCCGGGAGGAAAGCGCAGGCCAGGGCGCTCCCGGCACGGATGTCCGCTCCGGTTGCGGAGCAATAGACGCCGCGAAAAGGTGGAGAGGACTCGTCGTCGCACCGGGAGCTGTCCATGTCGATGTCGTCGTACGGTTTCGGCTCGTCCGACCCCTTCGGTGAACTGCTGAACCGCTTCTTCGGGATGTCCCCCGCGTCCTCCCCGCCGGCGGTGCAGCGGGTACCCATCGGACGCCTGCTGACCGAGTCGTCGCAGGAACTCCTGAACCTGGCCGCGCAGCGGGCCCAGCAGGACGGAACGTCCGACCTCGACACGGAGCACCTGCTGTGGGCCGCCACGAAGGTGGAACCCTCGCGCTCGCTGCTGGCCCGCGCGGAACTGGACCCCGACGCCCTCGCCGCGCAGCTCGCCGAGGTCCTCCCCCGGGAGAGCAGCGAACCGTCCTCGGAGCCGGGCCTGACCCCGGCCGCCAAACGGACCCTCGCCGCCGCGTACGCCCGCTCGCAGGCGGCCGGTGTGTCCTACATCGGACCCGAGCACATCCTCGCCGCCCTGCTCGGCGACGCCGACACCGGAGCCGCCCAGCTGCTGCGCGCCGACGGACAGGACGCGCAGAAGCTGGCCGGTCTCACGGAGCGGACGGCACGACCCGAAGGCCGCCCCGCCGAGCCCGACAAGCCGGCCACGACCCTGGACGAGTTCGGCCGGGACCTGACGGAGGAGGCGAAGGCCGGCCGGCTCGACCCCGTCGTCGGACGCGCCGAGCAGATCGAGCAGACCATCGAGATCCTCTCGCGGCGCTCCAAGAACAACCCCGTGCTCATCGGGGAGCCGGGGGTCGGCAAGACCGCGATCGTCGAGGGCCTCGCGCAGCGCATCGTCTCCGGGGACGTCCCCGACACCCTCAAGGGCAAGCGGGTCGTCTCGCTCGACCTGTCCGGCATGGTGGCCGGAGCCCAGTACCGCGGACAGTTCGAGGAGCGGCTGAAGAAGGTCATCGAGGACGTCCAGGCGTCGGACGGGGAGATCGTCCTGTTCATCGACGAACTGCACACGGTCGTCGGCGCGGGCGCGACGGGCGAGGGCTCGATGGACGCGGGCAACATGCTCAAGCCCGCGCTGGCCCGCGGAGAACTGCACGTCGTGGGCGCGACCACCATCGACGAATACCGCAAGTACGTCGAGAAGGACGCCGCTCTCGAACGCCGCTTCCAGCCGGTGATGGTCCCGGAGCCGACGGTCGAGGAGACCGTACAGATCCTGGAGGGACTGCGGGACGCCTACGAGGCGCACCACCAGGTCCGCTTCGCCGACGGCGCCCTGGCCGCGGCGGCGGAACTGTCCGACCGCTACATCAGTGACCGGTTCCTGCCCGACAAGGCGATCGACGTGATGGACCAGGCGGGGGCCCGGGTGCGGCTGCGCAGCGCGAGCCGCTCGACCGAGGCCGCCGAACGCGAGGACCGCATCGCGAAGCTGCGCCGCGAACGCGACCAGGCCGTGGCCGCCGAGGACTTCGAACGGGCCGGACAGCTCAAGGGGCACATCGCCGAGGCCGAGGGCGAGCTCGCGGGCATCGAGGAGCGGCGCGCCGGCGTCGTCTCGGTGACCGCGCGTGACATCGCGGACATCGTCTCCCGGCGCACCGGCATCCCCGTGTCCCAACTCACCGCCAGCGAGAAGGAGAAGCTCCTCAAGCTGGAGGAGGAGATGCACTCCCGGATCGTCGGCCAGGACGAGGCGGTCACCGCCGTCTCGCAGGCCGTGCGCCGGAACAGGGCCGGCATGGGCGACCCGAACCGCCCCGTGGGTTCCTTCCTCTTCCTCGGCCCCACCGGCGTGGGCAAGACGGAGCTGGCCAAGACCCTCGCCGAGCAGTTGTTCGGCGACGAGAACCGCATGATCCGCTTCGACATGAGCGAGTTCCAGGAGAAGCACACGGTGGCCCGGCTCGTCGGCGCGCCTCCCGGATACGTCGGGTACGACGAGGCGGGGCAGCTGACCGAGAAGGTCCGCAGGCAGCCGTACAGCGTCGTGCTCTTCGACGAGGTGGAGAAGGCGCACCCCGATGTCTTCAACACGCTGCTCCAGATCCTCGACGACGGCCGTCTGACGGACGGTCAGGGCCGCACCGTCGACTTCCGGCACTGCGTCGTGATCATGACCTCCAACATCGGCGCGCACCGGATCCTGGACCACAAGGGCGATGTGTCCGATCTCAAGGACGCCTTGATGGACGAGCTGCGGACCCGGTTCCTGCCCGAGTTCCTGAACCGCATCGACGACATCATCATCTTCCACGGTCTGGACGAGGGCGATCTCGCCGAGATCGTCGAGCACCTCCTGGGCCGGAGCGAGCGCCGGGTGCACGCGCAGGGCATGACGCTGGAGGTGACCGACGCGGCCAAGAAGCTGCTGGTCGCCCATGGTCATCAACCGGAGTTCGGTGCCCGCCCGTTGAGGCGCACGATCCAGACGGAACTGGACAACGGCATCGCGGAGCTCCTGCTCGGCGGCGAGGCCGAACCCGGCGACACGATCGTCGCCGACGACCGGGACGGCTCCGTGGTGTGCACGGTGCGCACGGGGGCCCCGGGTGCGGGTGCCCCGGACGACGCACAAAGCGAGTAGCGACGTACGACGAACGACGGGACGGAGGACTCCTGACACCGAGGACCTGCCCGGGCTCGCGAGACGCCGGGCAGTCGTTTGAGGAGGCTGCGCATGACGCACCACAAGTCCAACCGGGCTGTCGAAGGCGATCCGGAACACGCCCACAACAGGGGAATGCCCCTCCGGTGCGACGACGACGAACTCCACGCGCGGACGGTCCGCGAGCGGCGCGAAGCCGGTCTGCCCGCCGGGCCCGTGGACGACCCCGAGGCCGCCTACCGGCGGGAGCGCATGGAGATCGACCTGGAGGTGGGCGCGGGCCGGATCCCGACGGGCGACCTCACCCGGCGGAACCGGGCCCCCTACCCGCCCTCCAGCTACGGGGACTGACTCCTGGACGGGCCGGACAGGCCGGACAGAACCCGACGGCAGTCCTAGCCGTCCAGGGAGACCACGACCGCGCTCCGGGGGCCGTCGGGCGCCTCGAAGTCAACGGTGTCCCCGGCGCGGTGCCCGAGGAGGGCGCGGCCGAGCGGACTGTCGGCCGTGACGAGGGTCCGGTCCAGCACGGCGGCGCCCTCGCCGATCTGCACGGTGTCCGTCGTGCCGTCCGAGAACCGGACGGTGACGGTGCTGCCCACGCCGACCATGTCGGTGGGCGGCGGACCCGCCAGGTCGGCCTGGGAGAGCCGCGTGGTGATCCGAGTGATCCGGTCGTCCAGGCGCCGCAGATCGTCCGCGCGCTGCAACTCGTCCGCGGCGTCGGCCTGGTCGCCCACTTCCGCGTCGGAGTCCCGCAGCGTCGCCGCGACCGTTCCGCGTTCGGTGCGCAGGTCGGCGAGTTCCTGCTCGAGTGCCTGGCGGGCGGCCTCGCTGATCGGTGCCGGTTCGCTGGACATACCTGCTCCTCGGGGTGTGGGAGGTGAGTCGAATCGGGGCGCTATCAGCATATCCGTGCGCTTGTGCGGCTTAAGAGTGCTTAAGAGCCGGATCGCGACGCCTTGGGATGTGTGGAATCGTGGGTCACCGGAGTTCAGGACGCCCCGCGCCGTCCTGCGAGTGCCAGTGAGGGAGGTCCCCATGTCCTCGAAGCGACGCCGGAAGAAGAAGGGCCGCCGCAAGCACGCCGCGAACCACGGACGACGACCCCAGTGCTAGCTCGGTGAGACTCTTGAACGCATCCCAGAACGGACAGGACGGACAGGACGGCCGGACGCCCCACGTAGGGCCCGACCCACGGGGCGAACCCGAATTCCATCCGTACCACCACCCGGCCGCCGGCTGGGGTGCGGCCAAGAGCGTGGGCCAGTTCCTGGTGCGCGAACGCACCCTCGTGGACGGCCCCCGCGCGATCATGCGCATGAACCACGAGAGGACGGGCTTCGACTGCCCCGGATGCGCCTGGCCCGACGACAACAAGGGCCTGCACCTGGACATCTGCGAGAACGGCATCAAGCACGTCACCTGGGAGATGACCGGCAAGCGGGTCGGCCGCGAGTTCTTCGCCGCGCACTCGGTGACCGAGCTGTCCGGCTGGAGCGACTACGACCTGGAGGACCAGGGCCGGCTGACCGAACCGATGGTCTACGACCCGGAGTCGGACCACTACGTGCCGATCAGCTGGCGCGACGCCTTCGAACTCGCCGGGCGCACCCTGCGCGAACTCGACGATCCCGGCCAGGCGTCCTTCTACACCTCGGGCCGTCTGGGCAACGAGGCCACGTTCCTCTACCAGTTGCTCGCCCGCGAACTGGGCACCAACAACCTGCCCGACTGCTCGAACATGTGCCACGAGGCCAGCGGCCGGGCCCTTCAGGCCTCGCTCGGCACCGGCAAGGGGACCGCCGACCTCGTGGACTGGGAGACCACCGACGCCCTGTTCATCATGGGCGTCAACGCGGCCTCCAACGCGCCCAGGATGCTCACCGCCCTGGCCGAGGCCTACCACCGCGGCGCCCAGATCGTGCACATCAACCCGCTGGTCGAGGCGGCCGCCACCCGGACCATCGTCCCGCACGACTTCACGGACATGGCCGTGTTCAAGTCCACCCGGACCAGCACCCTGAACCTCCAGCCGCGCATCGGCGGCGACATGGCGCTGATCCGGGGCATGGCCAAGGCGATCCTGGAGCAGTCCGAGACCGATCCCAAGGCCCTGGACCAGGAGTTCATCGACCGGCACACGGCGTACTTCGACAAGTACCGCGCGGTGTGCGAGGCCACCTCGTGGGACGCGATCGAGCTCCAGTCGGGGATCGCCAGGGACGGCATCCTCAAGGCGGCCCGCGTGTACCGCGACGCCGACCGCTCCATCATCAGCTGGTGCCTCGGTGTCACCCAGCACGAGCACGGCGTCGACACCGTGCGCGAGATCGTCAACCTCCTTCTGCTGCGCGGCAATCTGGGCCGCGAGGGTGCCGGTCCCTCGCCGGTGCGCGGCCACAGCAACGTCCAGGGGAACCGGACGTGCGGCATCGACCACCGGCCCAGCGGAGAGTTCCTCGACCGGCTCGGCGAGGTCTGCGGGATCGACCCGCCCCGCGAGAACGGCAAGGACACCATCGCCACCATCCGGGCCATGCACGGCGGCGACGTGAAGGTGTTCGTCGGCATGGGAGGCAACTTCGCCCTCGCCGCGCCCGACACCCCGTACACCTACGCGGCCCTGCGCAACTGCGACCTCACCGTCCAGGTGAGCACCAAGCTCAACCGCAGCCATCTCGTGCACGGCCGCCGGGCGCTCATCCTCCCGTGTCTGGGCCGGACCGAGAAGGACCACCAGCGCGGCGGCGTCCAGAGCACCTCGGTCGAGGACTCGATGAGCATGGTCCATCTGTCCGTCGGCATGAAGCGGCCCGCCTCGAAGGACCTGCTGTCCGAACCCGCGATCATCGCGGGCATCGCGCGCGCCGCGCTCCCGGACAGCGGCACCCCCTGGGAGTGGTACATCGAGGACTACGACCGCATCCGCGACACGATGGCCCGGGTCCTCGACGGGTTCGAGGACTGCAACCGGCGGGTGCGCCTGCCGCTCGGGTTCCGCATCAAACAGCCCGCCCGCGAACTGGTCTTCCTCACCCCCTCGGGCCTGGCCGAGTTCTCCGCCGCGCCCCTGCCCGACGTCGTGCCCGCCCCCGGCACCCTGGCGCTCGGCACCATGCGTTCGCACGACCAGTGGAACACCACGATCTACTCGGACAACGACCGCTACCGGGGCATCAAGAACCTGCGCACGCTGGTCTTCATGAACGAGGACGACATGCGCGAACGCGGCATCTCCGAGTTCACCCCGGTCCACATCGTCAGCACCGCCAAGGACGGCAGCCACCGTGAACTCGACGGCTATCTGGCCATCCCCTACGACATTCCCCGCGGCTGCGCGGCCGGCTACATGCCGGAGATGAACGTCCTCTGCGCGATCGGCGACTACAGCCTCCAGAGCGACCAGCCGTTGATGAAACACGTCAACGTCACCATCGAGCCGTCCCGTTGAGATTTCGCGAAGTGTTGACCCGCCGTCCGGCCGACGGCGGTGTCGCCCGAGGACTTCGTTGGCTAGGGTGACAAAGGCTCGCGCGCGGGCCTAATCGGACACAACGGGGGTGCGTCAGTGGGGAGTTGGCGTCAGGCGCAAGCCTCCGCGTTACCCCCGCGGCTCCGCGTGCGGCTCGGGTCCACCGCCGTCATCGCCGCCCTCGTGGTCCTCGTGCTCGGGTTCCTGTACGCCGGTGACCGCACGCCAGGACCGCTGGACGCGCGCCTCGGGACGGAGGCGTACGGCATCGGCTCGCCCTGGCGGAACGTCGCCCTGACCCTGGACTTCCTGGGGGAGCCGGTGGGCTCGGTGGCCCTGGTGACGGCCCTGGTCGCGGCCTTCCTGCTCCACGGCCGCCGGCGCGCCGCCGTACTCGTCGTCGCCGGCCCCACCCTGGCCGTGGGGACGGCGACGCTCCTCAAGTCCCTGGTGGGACGCACCATTCACGGCGACAACCTGTCCTACCCGAGCGGGCACACCGCCTTCGCCACCACGATCGCCCTCGTGGTGGCGCTGACCCCGGCCGGCCGCCCCGGACTCGGCAGGACGGCCGCCCTGTCACTCGTGCTCACGGCGGCGCTGGCCGCCGGGGCCGCCATGGGCTGGGCGGAGGTGGCCCTCGGCGCGCACTACCCGACCGACGCCCTGGGCGGCTGGTGCACCGGACTCGCGGTGCTACCGGCCACCGCGTGGCTGGTCGACCGCACGGCCGACCGGATCACCGACCGCGGCCGACGGGCCGAACGGCCCTCGCACCGGAGACCGGACCGGAGTGCCGAGCGCATGGCCGACGCCGGGCGCGGGGAGCGGGGCTGACGTCATGTCACACCGAGCGGCGGAACACCGGCTTCACCGGCCGTCCGGCCAGCCAGGGTGTGGGGTCGCCGGCGTCCAGTGCCTTGCGGTACACCGCGCAGGCCTCGGCCACCACGTCCACGGTGTGATCGATGTCGGCGTCGGTGAGCGCGCTGCTCACCACGAACGACGGGGCCAGCACCCCGCCCGCGAGGAGCCGCCGCAGGAACAGGGTGCGGTACTCCTGCGACGGCTGCCCGTTCTCGTCGAGCGTGGCGAAGACCAGGTTGCTGGCCCGGCCCCGGACGACGATGTGGTCGCCGACGCCCATGGTCGCCGCGGCCTCGCGGACACCTGCGGCCAGCCGATCCCCGAGGCTGTGCAGCCGAGCGGTGACCCCCTCCTCGACATAGGTCGTGAGCACGGCCGTCGCGGCGGCCAGCGAGTGCGTCTCCGCGCCGTGCGTGGTGGACAGCAGGAACACCCGGTCACCGGAGTGACGCAGCCCGCCCAGCTCCATCAGCTCGCGGCGCCCGGCCAGCGCGGAGACGGCGAATCCGTTGCCCAGCGCCTTGCCGAACGTGGAGAGGTCGGGCACGACGCCGTACAGGCCCTGGGCGCCCGCCTCGGACCAGCGGAAGCCGGTGATCATCTCGTCGAAGACCAGCACACAGCCGTACCGGTCGGCCAGTTCGCGCAGGCCGGCGAGATAGCCGGGCGGGGGCTCGGTGTGGGTGGCGGGTTCGAGGACCAGACAGGCGACGTCGTCGGGATACCGGGCGAGAAGCTCCTCCGTGGCCGCCAGATCCCCGTAGGGGAACGTCACGGTCAGCTCGTTGGTCGCCGCCGGAATGCCGGCGGACATCGGCGTGGTGCCGATGAACCAGTCGTCCACCGAGAAGAACGGATGGTCGGCGCACAGGGCCACCCGCGTGCGCCCGGTGGCGGCGCGGGCGAGCCGCACCGCCGCGGTGGTGGCGTCCGAGCCGTTCTTCGCGAACTTCACCATCTCGGCGGTCGGCACCGTGGCGAGGAAGCGTTCCGCGGCCTCGACCTCCAGGATCGAGGGCCGCACGAAGTTGCTGCCGCGGTCCAGCTCCCGCCGCGCCGCCTCGACCACGCGCGGGTGGGCGTGACCGAGGCTGACCGACCGCAGGCCGGAGCCGTACTCGATGTAGCGGTTCCCGTCGACGTCCCACACGTGGGCACCGTTGCCGTGGCTGATGACCGGGGCCAGGTTGTCGGGATACTGGTCGTCGCCCTTGGCGTACGTGTGCGCGCCACCGGGAATCATGGCGTGCAGTCGCTCGTTGGCCCTCCGCGAGAGGGGAAGGGTGAGCTCTTCGGTGTCCACGCGGACCTCAACTCTCTTCGTGCTTCAGGACCTCGGCGAGGCTCGGTGCCTCCCGGTCCCTTTTTGACATCGATGTGACCGGCAGCGGCCAGGGAACGGCGAGCTCCGGGTCGTCGAAGGCGATCGTCACGTCCTCGGCCGGATCATGGGGGCGGTCGATCCGGTACGAGGTGTCGGCGGTGTCGGTCAGCGCCTGGAAGCCGTGCGCGCACCCCGCCGGGATGTAGAGGGTCACCTGCGTCTCGCCGGACAGCTCGAACGTGGCCACGTTGCGGTACGTCGGCGAGTCCGCCCGCAGGTCCACGACCACGTCGAAGATCCGGCCCGACGAGCACCGCACCAGCTTGGCCTCGCCGGCGCCGGAGCGCAGATGCAGACCGCGCAGCACGCCCTTGACCGAGCGGGACAGGCTGTCCTGGACGAAGGCGTACGGGTCGAGGCCCACCGAGCGGACCACGTCGATGTCGAACGTGCGGCAGAAGAAGCCGCGTTCGTCGGCGTACGGAGTCGGCTCGAAGAGGTACGCGCCGGCGATCGCCTGGACCTCGGTCGCTTTCATGGAGTCTCCCGCGGGGCGTTGGCGTGGGCGTGGTCGGTCGCCGGGAACAGGACCGCCGTCAGGGCCGTGAACTGGTGGTCGAGGCGCCGGACGGCGTCCTCGTTGCGCTCGGCGAGGGTCCGGCGGACGTCCGCCGTGTTCTTCTCCAGGGTCCGGAACTGTTCGAGCAGCCGGTCGGTGTCGACCTCGCGGGCCGGATGGCAGTAGGAGGCCAGCCCCATGAGGTCCATGAGCGCGTCGCTCTTGGCCGCGTAGCTGAGCGCGATCGTCGGGGTGCCGGCCTTCAGCGCGCAGATGAGGTTGTGGTAGCGGGTCGCCACGACGCTGTCGGCGGCCGCCATCTCCTTCATCACGTCGGCGAGCGAGGCGGCCTCGGCGACACTGACCAGCGGAGAGTCCACCGCGTCGAGGATGGCGGTGACCACCGGGGCGTCCACGCCGTCCCCGGTGATCAGCCGGACCGGCCTGCCCTCCTCGACGAGCGCCCGGACGAACCCGGTCGTCCCGTCGAGATAGCGCCGGTGGATCTCGTCGGCCCGGGCGCGGTCGTCGTCACTGCCGTGGAAGGCCATGACGCCCACGCAGACCCGGCCCGGCGCTTCCGCGGGCGCGCCCGCGGACGGCGCCGGGAGGGAGAAGGCGATGTCCGGGTAGACCTCGTCGCGCGAGGTGTCCACGCCCATCGCCCGCATCGCGTCACGGGACGGGGCGTCCCGGTAGGACCGGTACGCGGCGAGCCGCGCCGACCAGCGCACCAGCGTCCGGGTGGCCCGGTTGCCGATCGGGGCGGCGCCGACGCCGACCAGCGCGACCCGGGTGCCGGACAGCCGCCCGGTCGCGCAGAGCAGGAACAGCGAGTAGGGGAAGCCCCACGGCCGCAGCGGCAGCGTGGCCTCCAGGACCCCCATGCCGGGGACGATCACCACGTCGTGCCCGCGCACCCAGGCGGCGGTGCGGAACACGTCGACGAACTTGCCCAGGCCCTTGCCCACGACCGCGGCCGCGCGGGACGCGGTCCGGTACTCCCCGCGGTACCAGTGCAGCCGCGTCGCGGGGATCCCGTACCGGGCCGTCACGGCCTCGGGGCCGCCGCACAGCGCGTCCACGGCCACCTCCGGGTGTCTGTGCCGCAGATAGCCGAGCACGGCCTCGAGCGACCCGTCGTTGCCCAGGTTGCCCGAGCCGAGCAGGCCGAACACCCCGGCGCGCACCGGAGCCTTGCCCGCGGCCGTCACGACCGCCTCCCCTCGCGGCCGGCGACCAGGGCGTCCACCGAGACGTCGAGCCGGTCCGGGTCGACCGGGGCGCGGTCCTCGACCCGCTCGCCTGCGCCCGGCCGGACCCGGCTGGTCATCCACGCGGCCAGGTGCCGGTAACAGGCGCGCCGGTCGGCCGGGGACAGCGGCGCCCGCCGGATCGACGAGGCGAAGCCCCAGACGTACTCGGCGAGCAGCCGGGGCGTCGGGTGCAGCGGGCCGGCCCGGCGCGGGTCGAGGTTGACGCACCGGGAGCGCTTGGACGGGTTCGCCCGCTCGGCGCGGGTGGGATGGTCGCGCCGGAAGTACAGCAGTTCGGGCACCTGGTGGAAGGGTCCGTGCAGGGTGATCTCGGCGACGTAGGTGCGGTCCGCGTGGTGGTAGCTGTCCATCGGCTTCACCCGGCGCAGCATGTCGGTGCGCATGACCCCGTAGAAGTCGTCGCCGCCGGGCTCGAACAGCAGGCTGCGGAAGCGCTCCGGCGCGTTCGGCGAGTCGGTGGCGAGCGTGTAGTCGTAGGGGACCTTCACCTTGCCGTCGCCGTCGATGACCGCCTGGCCGGTGTGCGCGAGGATCATCTCCGGCCGCTCGTCCAGCGCCTCGACGCAGCGCTTCAGCAGGTCCCGGCCGTACAGGTCGTCGTGCGAGGCCCACTTGAACAGCTCGCCGCGGGACTCGGCGAGCACATGGTTGTGGTTCGGCGTGGCGCCGATGTTCCGGGACAGCCGCAGGTACCGGATGCGCGAGTCCTTCGCCGCGTACCGGCGGCAGATGTCCTCGGTCCCGTCGGTCGAGGCGTTGTCGGAGACGACCAGTTCGAAGTCCTCGTACGTCTGGCCGAGCAGGGCGTCGAACGACTCGGCCAGGTACTCCTCGCCGTTGTACACGGGCAGGCCGATGCTCAGCCTGGGTTGCGCGGTCATGACGTCCTCACTTCGGGGATCGGTTCCTGTGCGCGCTCGCGCAGGGCGGAGCGCAGTTGCAGCCACCACACGGCCGAGCCGCCGACGGTCGCGGCGGCGACGCCCCAGGCCGAGCCGACCGCGCCCGCGGCGGCCGCGCCGCCGAGTCCGCCGCCGACGTAGCAGACGGAGGCGAACAACTGGCAGCGCAGGCTGCGCCGGGCCGCGCCGAGCGCGCGCAGCCCGGCCGCCGCGCCGGTGCCGAGGCCCGCGCCGGCGACGCCGAGGCTGATCGGCACGATGAGCTGGGAGGCGGAGTGCCAGACGTCGCCGAGCACCGTCTCGCCGAGTCCGCCGGGGATCAGCAGCAGGGCCGCGCCCCAGATCAGTGAGCCCGCGGCCTGCCCCCCGCCGAGGAGCAGGCAGAACCTGGCCAGCCGGTGCGGGGCCCTGCGCAGTACCCGGGCCGCCTCCGGGACGGTCACCAGGGACAGCCCCATCAGGACGGCGAGGAACGGGCCCATGAGGAGCTCGGCGCCCCGCACGGCCCCCACCGCGCTCACCCCGACGATCACGCCGACCCCGTACGCCCGCAGCTGGCTCGCGCCACTGAGGCTCACGTTCTCGACGAGGTAGCGGTAGCCGAGGTCGCGCTGCTCGCGCAGCCAGCCGCGCGCCTCCGCCATCCGGGGCCGGATGCCGGACTGGACGCAGCCGTAGCCCGCCGCCACCGTGGCGGACGCGCCCCAGGCGAGCACGAAGGCGGCCACCGTGCCCACATGGGCGGCCACCACCATGGCCGGGATCAGGGCGACACCCCACGCGACGTCGTTGAGGAACGCCTTGCGCCCGGTGCCCGCGGCGAAGAACGAGTACCTCCAGGCGTCCTGGAGCAGCAGTCCGGGCAGCATGAGACCGAGCGCGGCGAAAGCGGGCCCCACCCGGCCGCCGAGGCCGAGCCCGGCCACCAGGGACACCGCGCCGAGGACGATGCCGACGCAGAGCGCGGTGCCCGTCGAGCGGCCCACCGCCCCGCGCCAGGCCGGGCCCGGCGGACCGCTGAAGCGCACCGTGAGCGGATCGGTGGCCAGCCCGCGGGAGACGTTGAGCACCACGCCGTACGTCACCCAGGCGAGGCTGAACACGCCGAACGCGGTCACCCCGAGCGAGCGGGCCACGTAGATGCCGACCGCGAAGTTGCTCACGCTGGAGGCCGCCTGGTCGGCCAGCCCCCAGGACAGCCGGCCGACGAGGGCACGCTTGGCGGACCTGGCCGGTGCCCTCGCCGTCTCCTCCTCCGTGGTCATCCGCCTCACGCCTTGATCAGTTCGGCGCCGTGCAGCGCGTCGGCCGCCGCGGCGACGGTGTCGAACGGCAGCCCGGACCGCTCGGCCACGTCCAGCAGCGTGTGGTCGCCGTCGGAGAGGCTGAGCACCCAGAGCATGGCCATCTGCGCCTGCTTGGTGTCACTGCGGCCGCCGAGCGCGTCGTACAGCCCGCGCCTTCCCAACTGCGGCTCGCCGTACGGGCTGAGGTTGACGTACCGGCGGTTGCGGTCCAGGACGCCGAGGGCCTCGCGGCACACGGCGAGCGTGTCCTCCATCGCCGCGGGGGAGACGAAGTCCAGGTTGTCGGCCGAGGTGTGGTACTCGGGGTAGCCCGCGTACGGGGTCCTGCTGAGCGAGCCCACCCCGAGGTCGAACCCGGGCGAGCAGTACTGCCGCTCGTCGTAGCCGTACGGGGTGAACTCGTCGATCCGGTGCGGGCGTTCGGAGGTGTCGAGCACGTGCCGCAGCACACGGTCGATCTCCGCGTCCCCGCGCCTGCTCCGCTTGTAGGTGAGGTGGCCCGGATCGCCCGCGCAGGCCAGCACCAGCCCGTGCTTGACCTGGTCGATCCGGTCCGCGTTGCGGGCCAGCCAGGTGATCGCCCCGATCGTGCCGGGCGCGAAGATGAACCGGTAGGTGTAGTACGGGTTCTCCTCCGCCAGCGCCCGCGCCAGGAACGTCGCCACCGCGACACCGGCCATGTTGTCGTTGGCCAGTGACGGGTGGCAGACATGGCAGGAGACGATCACCTCGTCGGCGACCTGTCCGGGGACCACGTGCTCGGCGTAGGTGAGATGGCCGTCGGCGAGGGTCGAGTCGATGCGCACCTCGTAGTCGCCGTCCGGCATCGCGTCCAGGGTGTCCTGGGCCAGGCAGAAGCCCCACTCCGGCTTGTAGTAGCTGGTGCGGTACGGCACCCAGGCCGGGTGCTCCGGCAGGGTGTGCAGATGTCCGCGCAGCTCGGACAGCGGCATCGTCGCCGACACCGGCACGCTGTAGCCGAGCACGTGCAGGCTGGACGCGGCGAAGTCGACGACCCGCCTGCCCGTGCCGTCGGCTATGTAGGCGTCCCTGATGTTCCACTCCTGCGGCACCGTCCAGTCCAGGACCTGGGTGCCGGTCGGCACCTCGTGCACCTGGAGCGGGATGTACTCGCCGACGATGTCCAGGGTGGCGCGCACCCCGTCGCCGGTGATGCTCCGGCAGAGCGGGTACATCCGCTCCAACAGCGCGTGCATCTCCTCGCCCGGGCCGGTCACCGGCGCCACCGCAGGGTGTCGTCGACGGTGCCGGCCTCGGAGGCGGCGCGCAGCACGGCGAGCCGGGTGAAGCGCTGCTCGAAGCTCTCCCGGGTCAGCCCGTGCTTGCGGTAGGCGTCGGCGAGTTCGAGCGCGCCCCGCTTTACCGACCACTCGCAGTCGAAGCCGGGGATCGCCGCGCGGAACCGGGAGAAGTCCACCCGGTAGGACCGCGGATCGGCGCCGTTCTCCCCGGTGATCACCACCTTGGCGCCTTCCACCGCCTCGGCGACCTGCTCGGCGATCTCGGCGACCGTTACGTTGTTCGTCTCGCTGCCGATGTTGAACGCCCGGTCGTGCACCGCGTCCCGGGGCGCGTCCAGCGCGGCCGTGAAGGCCCGGGCGATGTCGGCGGCGTGCACCAGCGGGCGCCAGGGCGTGCCGTCGGACAGGACGAGGACCTCGCCGGACAGCAGGGCGTGTCCCACCAGGTTGTTCAGCACGATGTCGGCGCGCAGCCGGGGCGAGTAGCCGAAGGCGGTGGCGTTGCGCATGTACACGGGGCTGAAGTCGCCGTCGGCGAGCTCGTGCAGGTCGTCCTCCACCCGCACCTTGGACTCCGCGTACGGCGTCACCGGGCGCAACGGCGCCTCCTCGGCGACCAGTTCGTCGCCTCCGGCGGCTCCGTAGACCGAGCACGTGGACGCGTACAGGAAGCGCCGCACCCCGGCCTCGCGGGCGAGGCGGGCCAGCTTCACGGACGCGTGGTGGTTGATGTCGTAGGTGAGTTCCGGTGCCAGCGACCCCAGCGGGTCGTTGGACAGCGCGGCCAGGTGGATCACGGCGTCCACCCCGGCCACGTGTTCGGCCGTGACGTCACGCAGGTCGACCCGGGGCCCGGGCGGGTCCGCGGGCGTCGGGCCGAGCACGCAGTCGGCGAACAGCCCGGAGTCCAGACCGACGACCTCGTGCCCGGCGGCCGTGAGGACCGGGGCCATGACGGTGCCCAGATAGCCCTGGTGCCCGGTCAGCAGTACGCGCAAGGTTCATTCCCCCAGGTCGAGAGTGAGTTTGGTGACGGCGAACGCCTCGGCGTAGCGCGCGTTGCATTCGATACCGCGGATCCGGGCGAGCCCCAGGAAGGCCTCCCGGTCGTACCAGGACCGGTGCCGCTGCGAGGGATAGTGCTCCTGGAGCAGCAGCGCCTTCCGTTCGGCGATCTCGGGCGACAGCGGCTGGTACGCCACCGGACGGCCGAGGTCGCCGTCCCACTTGACGATCTCGTAGCCGAGCACGAGATGGTCGCGGAACGCCGTGGTCATGAGCTTCGCCAGACCGCGGTGGTCCTGGTGCGCGTCCTCGGTGCGCGGCGCGAGGACGAGATCGGGCTCCGTCTGCGCGCGCAGGTCCTCGACCGCGCGCTTGGCCTCGTCCCAGTGCGCGGGCAGCCGGCCGTCGGGCAGCTTGTGCACCGTCAGCCGGAGATCGGCGCCGGGGCAGAAGGCGGCGAGCGCGGCCCGCTCCTCCTGCTCCCGCTCGCTGCCGCCGCCCGAGAGCACCAGCGCGTCCACGCGGACGCCCGGCCGCGCGAGGCACAGCGCGAGCAGCGTGCCCCCCGCGCCGATGGCTATGTCGTCGCAGTGCGCGCCCACCGCGACGATCCGGTCCAGACGCCGTCCGGCGCCGAGCCCGATCACGCGGTCCCCGCCCCGGTGCCGGTCCGGCTCGCGGGCACGAGCGCCCGGGTGCCCTCGTGCTCCCACACGGCCCACGGGCGCTCGCCCCGCGCGTAGGCCTCGTCGAGCGCCGCCCGCTCCTTCACGGTGTCGGTCGGCTTCCAGAAACCGCGGTGCTGGTGCGCCACCAGCCTTCCCTCCTTGGCCAGCCGGGCGCAGCCGTCGGCGACCAGGTCCCCGTTCTCCGGGATGTGGTCGAAGACCTCCTGGCGGAGCACGAAGTAGCCGCCGTTCTCCCACAGCGGCATGTCGCTGACCGCGGTGATGCCTCCCACGAGCCCGTCCTCGCCCAGGTCCACGCAGTGGAACGAGGACTGCGGCGGCACCACCATCATCGACGCGCCGGCGTCGCGCCGGGCGAAGTTGTCGATCATCTCCGGCAGCGGGGCGTCGGTGAGCACGTCGGCGTAGTTGGCGAGGAACATCTCGTCGCCGTCCAGGTACGGGCGCACCCGGCGCAGCCGTTCGCCGATCGGCGACTCGATGCCCGTCTGCACGAACGTGATCGTCCAGGAGGAGATGTCGGTGGACAGCAGCTCGGTCCTGCCGCCCCGCAGCACGAAGTCGTTGGACGTCGTCTCCTCGTAGTTGAGGAAGAAGTCCTTGATGTGGCGGGCCCCGTACCCGAGGCACAGGATGAACTCGGTGTGCCCGAAGTGCGCGTAGTAGCGCATGACGTGCCAGATCAGCGGGCGGGGGCCGACCATCGCCATCGGCTTGGGCACGTCGTCGGAGGCTCCGCTGCGCATGCGCATCCCGTAGCCGCCGCAGAACAGTACGACCTTCATGCCTTGACCTCGACAATGCTCAGTTCGGGGATGGGGAAGACGAGCCTGCCGCCCCATTCGTGGACGAAGGACAGCTGTTCGGTGAGCTCGGCCCGCAGGTTCCACGGCAGGACGAGGACGTAGTCCGGCTTGTCGGCGGCGATCTGCTCGGGCGCCAGGATCGGGACGCGGGTGCCCGGGGTGAACCGGCCGTGCTTGTACGGGTTGCGGTCGACCGTGTACGCGAGCAGGTCGGGCCGGATGCCGCAGTGGTTGAGCAGGGTGTTGCCCTTGCCCGGGGCGCCGTAGCCGACGACGCTCTCGCCGCGCTCGGCCGCGTCGATGAGGAACCGCAGCAGGTCCCGGCGCACCTTGGCGACCCGGGCGGAGAACTCGGTGTACCCGGACAGGTCCTGGAGCCCGGCCGCCTTCTCCCGGTCGAGGACCTCGGCCACCCGCGCGGACGGCTCACCGGCCACCTCGTCGGGCCGCGCCCACAGCCGGACGGAGCCGCCGTGCGTGGGCAGCAACTCGACGTCCACGAGCGTCAGTCCACCGCTCGCCAGCGCCCGGATCGCGGACGCGACCGTGTAGTACTGGAAGTGCTCGTGGTAGATCGTGTCGTACTGGTTCTCCTCGATCAGCGTCAGCAGGTGCTGCACCTCGATGGAGACCCAGCCGTCGTCGGCGACCAGGGCGCGCAGCCCCTGGGTGAACCCGACCACGTCGGGGATGTGCGCGTACACGTTGTTGGCCACGACCAGGTCCGCGGGGCCGTGTTCGGCGCGGACGGCGGCACCGGTGTCCGGGCTCAGGAACGCCGTGAGCGTGGGCACGCCCGCGTCCCGTGCCGCCGCGCCGACGTTCACCGAGGGCTCGACGCCCAGGCAGCGGATCCCGCGCTCCACCACGTGCTTGAGCAGATAGCCGTCGTTGCTCGCCACCTCGACCACGAACGCGTCGGCGCCGAGACCGGCCTTCTCCACCGCGCCGTCGACGAACGTGCGCGCGTGCTCGACCCAGGAGGTCGAGAAGGAGGAGAAGTACGCGTACTCGCTGAACGTCTCCTCAGGTGTGATCAGCGGCGGGATCTGCGCGAGCCAGCAGGTGGTGCACACCCGCAGGTGCAGCGGGTACGCCGGCTCCGGCTGGTCCAGTTGGTCCGCGGCGAGAAAGCTCTCGCACGGCGGGGTCGCCCCGAGATCGACGACGCTCGCGAGCGACGCCGCGCCGCAGAGTCGGCAACGTGACATCAATTTCCCCCATCCCGCTCGCGCGGGTGTACCCGCGGCGAGCCCGTTCTTTCCCCTACCGGCTGCGGGCCGTCCCCGCCGCCGGACCGTCCCGCGATCGCGGTGCGGTACCCCTCCAGGAGTCGCTCCAGCCCGACGGCCGGACTGAAGTCCTTCTCGTAACGGCGCCGGGCCGCCTGTCCCATCTCCCGGTTGCCGTCCGGCTCCGCCGTGACCCGGCGCAGACAGGACGCGAGCGAGGCCGCCTCGCCCGGCTGGTGCAGCAGCCCGGTCACCCCGTCCTCGACGAGTTCGACGAAGGCGCCGTGACCGGCGGCGACCGCCGGCACCCCCGCCGCCATCGCCTCCACGACCACCAGGCCGAACGCCTCCAGCCAGGTGGACGGGGCCACCACAGCCACCGACCGCGCGATGGCCCGCCGGCATTCCTCCTGGTCGTACAGGCCGACGTAGCGCACGTCGTCCCGCCCCGCCGCCCAGGCGGTCACCTCCGCCTCCAGCGGTCCGGTACCGGCGACCACGAGCGGCACGCCGACTCCGCCGCCGGCGGTGATCTCGTCCCACGCGGCCATGAGCAGCCGTACGCCCTTGGCCTCCGCGAGCCGGCCGAGATAGAGCACGTGCTCGCCCGCGTCCGTCCGCACGACGCCGGGCTCGGGCACGAAGTTGTGCTTCACCGCCAGCCGTTCGGCCGGCATGCCCGCCGCCGCCAGGACGTCACGCTGTGCCGCCGAGATGCAGAAGAAGCGCTCCACGCCGGTCCACCACCGCCGCCGGTTCACCGACAGGCTGACCGCGAGCGGCACCGTCGCCAGGCGGGAGCCGCGGTAGCAGCCGTGGCGGACGGCGGGCAGCGGCGAGGACCCCACGCAGTCGGTGCAGGGCCGGCCGTCCCGCTGGAGCGTGCCGGGCGGGCAGATCTGGGTGTAGTTGTGCAGCGTGGCCACGGCGGGCACCCCGGCGTCGGCGCAGGCGGCCAGCACCGCGGGCGACAGCAGCGGGAAGACGTTGTGGACGTGCACCACGTCCGGCCGCTCGGCGCGCAGCCGGGCCGCGAGATCCTTGCGCACCCCCGGGTTCCACGGCACCAGCAGCGGCAGCGCGGCCTTGCCCGGCAGGGACAGGGAGGCGATGTCGTCGCTGCGCCGCTCGAACAGCTCGACCCGGTGGCCGCCGTCGCGCAGCAGGGCCACCTCCTGGTCGACGACCTTGTTCTCTCCGCTCGGCTGCGCCGAGGCGTAGCGGTTGTGCACCACGAGGACGCGCATGCTCAGACCACCTCCGATCGCTGGGCCCAGCGCGGGACACGCCGTCGCGGGATGTGGGGCACCGTCAGGGGAGTGGCCGAGGCGGGCGTCGCCAGCAGGGAGGCGGCCAGGGCCAGGTGCAGCAGATACGGCGAGGCGTCGCCCAGTCCGGCCTCGGTGTACGACGCCATCGCGCAGTAGCTGATCAGGAAGATCGCGCAGGCCCGCGACAGCGACGGCGGCCGCAGCAGCGCGACCGCGCCGAGCACGACGAGGAACGCGGCCACCAGACCGACGCCGATCACGCCCTGTTCGTTGTAGACGGCGAGCCAGCTGTTGTCGATCGGGAGCCCGTCGAACGACTTGTCGCCCAGACCGTGGCCGAACAGGTACTCGGTGGTGGACCGGGGTGCCGTCAGCAGGGCGTGCCAGACCTTGGCCCGGCCGGTGAGGCTGGAGAAGTTCTCCTGGCTCTGTCCGCGCAGGAACCAGGTCTGGAGCGCGGAGGCGAACCCCACCGCCACCACCGCGGAGATCGCCACCGCCCAGGTGAAGAACCGGCGCGCGGCGGCGCTGGTCAGCATGAGCGAACCGATCGCCAGCACCAGCCCGACGAGCAGGCCGAGCGTGGCCGTCCGGGTGTGGGTCAGGGCGAGCAGGACGAGCGAGGGCACGATGACCACGGCCGCGCTGGTCCGGTCGGTGCGGCCGCCGAGCAGGAGCAGCACGGTCAGACCGATGATCACCGCCGCGTACTGTCCGATCTGCGGCGGGGTGAGCGGCCACAGCGCGCCGACCAGCCGTCCGCCGTACAGATCCGGCAGGGCGGCACCCGGTGAGGCGATCAGCCCGGCGGCCACCGTGCCCAGCACCGCCAGGTACATCCGGATGTGGTGCCGGACGAAGGTCGTCCCGCCGTCCCACCAGCGGCTGAGCAGCCACAGTGTGCCGACGAACAGGGAGAGTCTGAAGCAGCGGAACAGCGCCCCGAACCCGGACTCCAGATGCACGCTGGAGATCACGCTCAGCACCAGCAGCACGGTGAGCAGGAACAGATAGGCCCCGGCCCGGATCCGCAGCCGGGCGTTGACCGTCAGGGCCAGCGCGAACGCGGTGACCAGCGCGCCCATGGTGACCATCTGGATGAGCGAGCGGGGCAGCGGGACGATGGTCTTCGCGCCGGCGGAGCCGAGCGTGTTGAGGATCAGCAGTCCCCAGACGGTCCCGACGATCTTCGGCGTGTGGTCGGTGCGGTCGGCGCTCATCTCAGCCCCCGTCCTGGGCGCGGAAGGTGCTGCCCGCGTCCTGGCCGTACGGCGTGGCCTGCCACTGCACGGAGTCGAGCACCCGGCTCGGGTCGTGGGCGACGAACCGCCACGGTCCGACGTAGGTGTTGTCGTGCCAGCGGTTGTGCTGCTTGAGGGTGATCGCCTCGGCCACCCGCTCGCCCTGGTACGGCGACCAGTCCGGATAGGTGCCGTAGTTGGCCAGCACGGCCATGCGGTCGCACCTGACCGTGCAGGCGACGACGGACTTGTCCAGCACGAAGCGGTTGTTGTGGATGTCCACCCGCTGGGTCTTCCAGCGGCAGTCGGCGTACAGCGGCGCGGTGGCGATCGCCGGCCGGGCGCACCTCTTGGTGTTCTTCACCAGCAACGTGCAGTCGCCGGACGAGGTGTTGGCCGGGCTGTTGCAGAACCGGTCGGCGTTCTCCCACAGGGTGATGCCCGACCAGTTGTTCTCCAGCAGGTTCCGGTCGATCTCGATCTTGTCCGTACGGGCCGGGATCCGTGGTTCGCCGCCGGACTCGGACAGATAGATCGTCGCGAACGGGAAGTTGTCCCCGCGGTCGGCGTACTTGCGGCCCTCCACCCAGTTGTTCCGCCGGATCGTGTTCCCCCTGATGACCGCGTTGTAGCTGGTCTCGTAGATCAGCGCGGCGCCGTCGTTGGCCTCGAGCACGTTGTCCTCGATGAGGAAGTCGTTGTTGTTGGTGTCCGCCCACAGACCGGTTCCGCGGTTGTCGTGCACCCAGTTGCCCCGTATGTCGGCGCCGTCCACGGCCCAGAACTTGACGCCTCCGGTGCAGCCGCAGCCGGGCTGCCGCCGCTCCCAGTCGTCCTTGTTGTTGCCCGTGATCTCGTTGCCCTCCAGCACCAGACCCGTGATGCGCCCGCTGCCCTTGTACGCGTTCATCCCGTACTGGCCGTTGTCCCGCAGACAACTGGCGCGGACCTGCTGGCGGGCACCGGCCATCAGCCCGGCGCCCGAGTTGTCCTGGATCGTCGCGTGCTCGATCACCCAGCCGTCGGCCGAGTCGTGGTTGACCACGCCCTCGTTCTGCGGCGGGACGAAGCCCTGCACCGTCAGATGGCGGATGGTGACGTCCGGGGCGGTGCCGGCGAACGCGTACTGGTTGGTCTTCCCGCCGTCGAGCACCGCGCCGGGCGCTCCGATGTAGACGTCCCCCTTCTTGGGGACGACCTGGGCGTAGCGGTCCCGGTCGAGCCGGTGCTTGCCGGGCCGCAGCCAGAACGTGGTGTTCGCGGGGTGGCTCCTGGTCTTCGCGGAGAGGTCACCGGCCTTCGAGGGGTCGACCGTCACCGCGCCCGCCGGCGCCTTCGCCGGACCGGGCGCGGGTTTGGCGCACACCCGCGCCACGGACGCGGACGGCACGGCGGTCGGCTTCAGCCGAGCCTGCTGCGAGCTGTCGCAGCCGGTCGCCGTCGGCAGGGCCAGCGCCAGCAGTGCGGCAGGCAGCGCCCAGTGCCGCCACTTGATCCCCAAGCTCCCTCTTCCTCCCTAGCCGTGAAACCTGAGTACGGTGGTGAACCCCTGCGTGCCGTCGGTGACACCGGTGCCGACCAGCGTGGTGGCGGGTTCCTTGCGCCCGAAGCCGGGTGAGTACCAGCCGAGGGGCGGTTCGCTCTCGCCGCGGTGCGCCCGCCAGTCCAGCCGGCCGGGCAGGTCGAGTTCCGCGGAGCGCTCCTCGCCGTCCCGGGTCCAGCTGAGCCGGGCCTTGTTCCCCGCGAGTTCCGCCGTGACCGCCGGGCCGAGGTGGAACGCGAGGCGCACCTCCCGGCGCGGGCCGAGCACCTCGTCGGTCACCGTCAACTCGCGGCTCGCGGAAGCCAGTTCCACGCGCCGGCGATGGGTGGAGGACTCGTAGCCGTCGTGCTCGGCGCACCAGCGGGCCACCTCCGCCCCCGAGGTGTCCGCGACCAGGACACGGGTGCGGGCGTGCCGGGTCCACAGGAACGGGCCGCCGGAGACGGACTGGTCGGTGCCGTCCAGTTCCAGGGTGTTGTGGCCGAGGGTGGAGCGGAAGTACCGCCGCCACTCGGGCTGTCCGTGGTAGCAGAACGTCCCGGGGTCGGCGAGCACGTCGACCCCGTCGTGCCTGACCTCCACCGACAGCGCGTCCGCGTGGGCGTGCGCCGCGATGGACA
This sequence comes from Streptomyces sp. f51, assembly GCF_037940415.1. Lineage (NCBI taxonomy): Bacteria > Bacillati > Actinomycetota > Actinomycetes > Kitasatosporales > Streptomycetaceae > Streptomyces > Streptomyces sp. f51. The sequence continues at coordinate 6,041,293 of NZ_CP149798.1, forward strand.
GGAATCCGTGCGGACCGCCGTCGCAGCGGGCCCAGATCTCCCCGGGACCCCGCAGGACGGTCATACCGGCGTCCGGGAAGTGGGCCGGTCTGCTCGCCGGACGGGACACCGGGGGAGTGGTTCCCTTCCCCCCGTACGGCCGCACGAGCGCGGCCAGCAGCGGGGTGCGCACATCGGTGCCGGTCACCTCGGGCCACCAGTCGAGCCGGCCGAACACGGCGTCCCCGGTGGCCAGCAGGGAGCCCCAGCGGTCGGTGCCCGCCCCGTCCACGACCAGACCGTGCCCGTCGTCCGCGTCCCCCTGGCGCGGGGGCCGCAGCCGGTTGTCCACCACCGCGGCGAGCGCGTCGGTCATCCGCAGCAGCACCAGCCGGACCGTCGCCGGGACCGGCACACCCGCGGCGTCCGCCTCGGCCACCGCGGCCAGGCCGAGCTCCAGCACCAGCCCGTGGTACTCGGAGGCCAGTTCGCGGTTGAGCCCCGAGCCGAACGTGTTGCCGCGCAGCTGCCGGTCGAGCGATCGCATCGCCTCGGCCCGCCAGCGCCCCGAGGAGGGGAACCAGCCGAACGCGCAGGCCGCGGCCAGCTGCCCGGCGGCCTCGGCGATGACGTGGTTGTTCGCCGATGAGCCCCGGCTGGGGAAGGCGGCCAGCCAGCGCTGGTGGTGCCAGATCTGCTCGCGCGCCACCGGGTTGTCCTCGAACAGGGCGGACGCCCCGGCCCAGCCGTCGAGCAGCCGGCGGATCCACACCCAGGACAGCAGCCGGATCCCCAGCTCGATGCCGCTGGTCCAGTGCACCCCGCGCAGCGGCGCGTTGGCCGTCCACCACGACCGCAGGTGCGCGGCCACCCGCTCGGCGTACCGCTCGTCCCCGGTGACCGCGTAGGCGGCGGCCAGCACGGTGAGGTACTGGTGCCGGGACGGCTCCCAGATCTGCTTGATGTCCCCGACCGCCTCCTCGTCGCGGTAGGGCACGTCGAAGGCGTACACCAGCGGCGCCCGGCGCCCGGTCCTCGGGTCGTGGCACCAGTCCGGATCGACCAGGTCGTCGCGGTCCACGCCGAAGAACTCGGCGTGCCCCTCCATCAGCCGGTCCGCCTCGGCGACCAGACGCTTCGCGGCGTCAGGCGGCACCGCGGCGACCGTCCCGGAGGGCAGCACGGCGGTGAACCGGGCGCCGGTCACCGCGGGGCAGGCGGGCGGCGCCGAGCGCCACCGCCGTCTGCGCACGGTGTCGCCCACCCGGCCGCCGACCTCCCGCGGCCCCATCCGGGACAGCCGCCGCAGGTACCAGCCCGCGCTCATCGTCATCGCGGCCCCGCCAGCGTCACCGGCGCACCGGCCGCCAGGCCGGCCTGCACGGCGAGGGTGGCCGCCGTCGTGGCGACCAGCGACTCCAGCGGCACCGGCATCGGACCGCCGGTCCGCACGGCCTTGACGAACGCGGCCAGTTCGGCGGACTGGCCCTTGTCCCGGGCCTTCGGCAGCCGCGAACTGACCCAGCGCTTGCGCCCGTACACCGAGGCGCGCACGAAGTCGTCGAGCCGCAGCACCTTGCCGTCCGCGACCAGGTCGAGCGTCTCCTTGGGGAAGCCGGGCGCGCCGGTGGTGACATAGCTGATGGCGGCGGTCGAGCCGTCGGGGTAGCCCAGGACGATCTGGAGGTCCTCGTTGCCGGACGGGGCGACCGCGTACACCGAGACCGGATCGGCGCCGAGCAGCCAGCTCGCCGTGTCGACGAAGTGGCCGCCCTCGCCGGCGAACCGCGAGCCCTCGGTGCCCTGCTGGAGATACCAGCTGCCCTGGGTCAGCTGCCCCGCGTTGACGAGGTAGCGCAGGCTCGCGGGGCCGGTCCTGGCTCCGAACCGCTTCCTGGCCTCCTGGAGCAGCGGCGAGAAGCGGCGGTTGAAGCCCACCTGGAGCCGGTCGTTGCCCGACTCCTCCACCGCGGCCAGCACACCGGCCAGTTCGTCCTCGGTGAGCGCCAGCGGCTTCTCCACGAACACGGTCTTGCCCGCCAGCAGCGCCTTGCGCGTCAGCTCGGCGTGCGAGCTGTGCCGGGTGACCACGAACACCGCGTCGACGGACTTGTCGCCGAGCACGGCGTCGAGATCGGTGGTCGCCTCCGCGAAGCCGAACTTCCGCTGCGCGTTGGCCGCGGACAGCGCCGTCGTGGTGACGACCGTGGACAGCTCGATGCCGTCACGCTGCGCCAGGTGCGGCAGCAGCATCGACGTCGCGTAGTTGCCCGCGCCGACGAAGGCCAGCCGCACCGGCGTCTTGGCGGCCCGGACCGGGGCGGACGCCTCGGCGCCGCCGCGCCGCACCGCGGGCACGGCCACCTCGGGGGCCTTGGCCTCGGCCTCGGTGGTGTCCCCGGGGTAGCGGAACAGCACGGCGACGGCCTTCAGGCTGCCGTCCTTCAGGTTCTGGTACGTCTCGACGGCGTCGTCGAAGTCGGCGACGTGGGACACCAGCGGCTCCACGTCGACGCTGCCGCGGGCGACGAGATCGAGGAAGCACGCCAGGTTGCGGCGCTCGGTCCAGCGCACGTAGCCGATCGGGTAGTCCCGTCCCTCCAGCTCGTACGCCGGGTCGTAGCGCCCGGGGCCGTAGCTGCGGGAGAACCGGACGTCGAGTTCCTTCTCGTAGTACGCGTTCCACGGCAGGTCGAGGCGGCACTTGCCGATGTCCACGACCCGGCCCCGGTCCCGGCTCAGCCGCGCGGCCAGCTCGACGGGCTGGTTGCTGCCGCCGCCCGCGGCCAGGTACACCTGGTCCACGCCATGGCCGCCGGTGAGTTCCGCGACGGCGTTCTCCACGGCCGCGGAGGCGGGATCGCCGCAGGCGGCCGCGCCCAGGCGCTCGGCGAGCTCGCAGCGCGCCGGGTCGGGGTCGGCCCCGACGACACGCACCCCCGAGGCGGTCAGCAGCTGCACCACCAGCTGCCCGATCAGCCCGAGACCGATGACCAGCGCCACCTCGCCGAGCCGCGACTCGCCCTGGCGGACCCCCTGCATCGCGATCGACCCGACCGTGCCGAAGGCCGCGTGACGCGGCGCGAGGCCGTCGGGCACCGGTGCGTAGAGGTTCTTCGGCACCCAGTTCAGCTCCGCGTGCAGCGCGTGCTCGTTGCCGGCGCAGGCCACGAGGTCGCCGACCTTCACGTCGTCGATCCCGGCGCCGACCTGCTCGACCACCCCGCACAGCGAATAGCCCAGCGGCGTGTAGGAGTCCAGCTTGCCCATCACCTTGCGGTACGTGGCGGGCACCCCGTTGGTGGCCACGCTCTGCACGACCTTGGCCACCTGGTCCGGGCGGGAGCGCGCCTTGCCCAGCATCGACATGCCGGCCTCGGACACCTTCATGAGCTCGGTGCCGGTGGAGATCAGCGAGTACGCGGTCCGCACCAGCACACCGTCGGGCTTGCACCCGGGCACCGGCACGTCGAGCAGCGCCAACTCGCCGCTCTTGTAGTTCTGTACGACCTGTTTCACCGAAGTCCTCTTGTCTCTACTGTCTCTACGCCGTCACGGGAGAGTGCTGGCCTGCACCGGTGGTCGCGCCGCGATACCAGTACTCGAGGGTCAGCACGTGCCACAGATGCTTGGAGAAGTCCCGCTGCCCGGCGGCGTCCTCGGCGACCATGCGCGCCAGCGCGTCGCGGCGCAGGAGCCCCGAACGGACCAGCTCGCCGTCGTTCACCACCTCACGCACCAGCGGGGCCAGATCCCGGCTCATCCAGGCGCGCAGCGGCGCGCTGAACAGGCCCTTGGGCCGGTAGACGATCTCGCGGGGCAGCACGGAGGTGGCCGCCTCCTTGAGGACGGCCTTGCCCTGCCGTCCGACGATCTTGCGGTCACCGGGTACGGCGAACGCCGCCCTGACGACCTCGACGTCCACGTACGGCACGCGCACCTCGGTCGAGGCGGCCATGCTCGACCGGTCCGTGTACGCGAGGTTCAGACCCGGCAGGAACATCCGGGCGTCGCCCAGGCACATGCGGTTGACGAAGTCGTCGAGGTCGTTGTCCTCGTAGACGTCCGCGTGCTCGGTCAGCACGTCCTCGACGGTCCCGGCCAGGTCCGGATCGATCAGGTCGAGCAGCTCCTCGCGGTCGTACATGGTGTAGCTGCGCCGGAACGCGGTCTCCTCCGGCAGGTCGGCGAACGACAGGAACCGCTTCGCGAACCGCACCGACCGGTACCCGCGGCGGGCCGAGGCGACCGGCAGCCGGTCCACGGCCGCGGACAGGCCGCGCCGCAGGGGCCGCGGGACGCGCTGGTAGCGCAGGGCGAGCACGTTGGCCAGGTGCTTGCGGTAGCCGGCGAACAGCTCGTCGGCACCCATCCCCGAGAGCATGACCTTGACCCCGGCCTCCCGGGCGGCCGAGCAGATCAGGAACGTGTTGATCGCGGCGGGGTCGCCGATCGGCTCGTCCAGGTGGTGCGTCATCCGCGGCAGCAGGTCGAGCACGTCCGGGGCGATCTCGATCTCGTGCAGGTCGACGCCGAACTGCTCGGCGACCTGCCGGGCGTAGCGCAGGTCGTCGGGCATCGCCTCGAACTTGGCGTCCTCGGCGCGGAATCCGATCGTGTAGGCGGAGATCCCGGGCCGGTCGCGGGCCGCCAGCGCGGTCAGATAGCTGGAGTCGAGACCGCCGGAGAGGAACGTCGCCACGGGTACGTCGGAGAGCAGATGACGCCGGGTCGACTCCTCGACGACGGCGGCGATGTCCGGCAGTTCGCCGCTGCGGGCCCGCTCCCGGCCCTCGGCGGCGACGTCCTTCAGGTTCCAGTAACGGCCGCTGTCCACCCGCCCGTCGGGACGGAACCGCAGCCAGCTCCCCGGCGGCAGCTTCTCCGCCTCACGGAAGGCGCACCGCGAGTCCGGCACCCAGTAGTAGAGCAGCGAGGCCACCAGTGCCGCGTGGTCCACCTCCAGCGTCCCGCCGGTCACGGCGGCCAGCGACTTCAGCTCGGAGGCGAACACCAGACCTTGGCCGCGCCGCAGCAGGAACAGCGGCTTGATGCCCAACTGGTCCCGGGCGAGCACCAGTTCACCGGTCCGCTCGTCGAAGATCCCGAACGCGAACATACCGCGCAGCCGGGGCAGGCAGTCCGTGCCCCAGCGCCGCCACGCCTCCAGCAGCACCTCGGTGTCGGAGGTGCCGCGAAAACGCACCCCCGAGGACTCCAACTCGGCCCGCAGTTCGGGCGCGTTGTACAGCTCTCCGTTGTACGTCAGGACGAGACCGCCGGAGACCATCGGCTGGGCGCCGGTCTCGGACAGGTCGATGATGGACAGCCGGCGGTGCCCGAGGTGCACCTCGCCGTCACCGACGGAGTGGCTGTAGCGGCCCGCCCCGTCCGGACCGCGGTGGGCGAGGGTCTCGGTGAGCCGGTCGGTCACGGCCTTCCCGTCGGGCCATCGGTACGTACCCGCGATGCCACACATGTCCTACCGTGCCTCCTGGTCGCTGTCCGGGACCCGCGCCGCCCACATCGGCAGCCGCTCCGTCCGCGGCCGTTCCTCACCCACTGCGTGAACGCCGGGGGAGGTACCCCCACCGCCCTGCCGGGCGAGACGCTCGTTCTGGCCGCGCAGCGCGGTGTTCAGCCCGTCCCACAGCGTGCCGTCGGTCCTGTCCCGCGGATCGGGGTCGATCAGCACGACACCGATCACCGCGATGCGCTGGTCCGCGAGCTGGCGTGCCACGGTGTGCAGCCAGGTCGCGCTGCCGTGGCCGGCCCGCACGACGAGCACGGTGCGGGTGCCGAGGTACCGGAGGTCGGTCCACGCCGTGCCCGGCGCCACCGAACCGACGCCGATCCGGCGCTCCTGGTGCGGCAGCTCCGCGGCACGCTCACCGCTGACCACGGACGGGTCTCCCGGCCGCGGCCGGTGCTTGGCGAGCTGCGATCCGGGCAGACCGTCGACGACGGCCACCGGCCCGTCCGCCGCCAGCGCACGGGCGAGGTCCAGGGCGATCACGCTCGTGCCGCGCGCACAGCCCAGTTCGAGCAGCGACACCGGTTCCGCGGAGCCGCGCGCGGTGCGGGCCAGGGACGTGGTGAGCCGTTCGCGCGCCGCCCGGATCCGCCGGCGCCGCCACAGCCTGCCCCTGCGCCCGGGCAGCTCGGTGAGGACCGAGGCGCCGAGGTTCGCCGCGATGTCGCGGCGCAGCACGGGCCGGTCCGCCACCACCGAGCCGACCGCGGCCACCGCGAGCCCGAGGAAGAGGCCGAGGACGAGCCCGACCGCCGCGTTGGTGGCGGCCGCCTTGGGCAGGGAGTCGTCCACCGCGCTCGGGGTGTCCACGATCTGTGTGCCGGAGACGAGCTGGGGCGTGCCGATGCGCGCGTCCGCGGCCCGCTGGCTGAAGTCGGTGATCCTGGAGGTGAGTTCGGCCCGGCGGGCGAAGAGCGACTCCAGGTCCGCCGACGCGTTCGGTCCGCTCTGCGGCGACCCGTCCCCGATCGCCTTGTTGACCTGGGCGAGCTCGCCCTGCATCCGGTCACGCTGGTCCAGCAGGGCCTTGGCCTCGGCGTTCGCCGCGTCCTTGATCCGCTTCACGTGGTCGGCGACGAACGCGTCGGCCAGGGCCTTGGCACGGGCCTGCGCCTGCGCGTCGCTGTCGCCCGTCACCGTGATCTGGAGCAGGTTGTTGGTCAGGCCGATGCCCGAGTAGTCCTTCATGAAGTCCTCCGGCTTGACCGGAGAATGGAGGGACTGGAGGGCCTTGTCGGCGATCCGCGTGGTCTGGAGCAGCGCCACATCGGTGCGGATCAGCGTTCCGGGGTCGTTCGGCTGGTCCTCCTGATGCGCGACCAGCACCTTGGCCACCGCGGTGGGCGGCGCGGGCATCAGGATCGCCACCGCGGCGCCCGCGAGCAGCCCCAGCAGCCCGGTGGCGAACCAGAAGCGGCGCCGCCTGCGCACCGCCGACACCAGTGCCTGGAGGTCGACCAGCGGAACGGCCGCCGACGACTCCGACGTCGTACTCGTGGTCACCCTGAACTTCCCTTCGCGTCGTGTCCGACCGCGAGCACCGGTGCGACGGCATCCCGGGGGCGGCCGGCGGACCGCGCCGGAAGGGCCCGGGCCATGCCGGCCAGGACGATGCCGACGATCTCGTGCTTGGCGTCCGCACACGCCTCGGCGATGCCGGAGAGCTCCGCCGCGGTCCAGCTGCCCGTGCTCAGCACGACCACCGCACCGGACTCCTCGCCGCGGTCCGGGACGATCGGCCGGGCCGGCGAGACCCCCACCATGCGCAGCAGGGGATCGTTCCCCGCTTCGGCGACGAGCTGTCCCGCGGCGAGGCGGGCGATCTCGTCGCCGTCCGGGACGAGGACCAGCAACCGCCGCGGGGCGGGCAGCCGCTCCTGGAGACGGGTGCAGACCCGCCGGTAGCGGATCAGCCGGCCGGCCTCGTCGCCGTACGCCTGTGGTGTCGGGACGTCCCAGCGGACGTCGGTGCCCAGCAGCCGGCGGACACCGGCCCGCGGGCCACCCCCCTGAGGCCGGTGCAGGGGCCGTTCTCCGGCCACGTCGACGGTGCCGAGGAGCGCCGAGCCCAGTGCCTCGGTGATCTCCGGCTGGGTGCGCAGCCGGCGGCTCATCCGGGCCGCGGTGAGATGGCCGATCACCCCGAGCAGCAGGAACAGCACGGCTCCGGCCGCGATCAGCTGCGTCCGTGTCGGCGGTGTCTCACCGGTCGGCAGGGCCGCGGGACCCATGACGACCATGTTGGCCTTGCCCGCGGCCGGGTCGGACTGGTTCAGCTTGGTGAGCGCTTCCTGGAGCGTGGTACGCAGCTTCTCCAGCTCGGTGCGGGCCTGCACACCCTCCACCGTCCTGCCCGGATCGGCCGCGTCGGCCAGCTGCGAGATACGGCGGCTGGTCTGCGTCACCATCTGCTGAAGGGCGTCGCGCTGTGCCGCCGACTCGGGATCGGCGTTGGCGTCCACCACTCGCGCGGCGAACGTGACGAACTGCTGGGCGACCTGGTCGGAGAGCTGCTGGGCACGCTCCGGCGTGTCGGCCGTGCCCGAGATCTGGATGATGTTCCCGTCGGAGGCCTTCGCGCTGACCTGCTTGCGCAGCGCGCTCTTGCTGACACCGGCCCAGTGGAGCGTGTTCGCCGCCTGGTCGACCACGACCGAACTGGTCGCGACCTGTTCCTGGGTCAGCAGCTCGCGCTCCTCCCACGCGCCCGGCAGCAGCACCGACGCGGACGTCGTGTACTGCGCGGGGAACAGCAGGGAGACGCCGTATCCGGCGAGCGCGCCCACGAGGGTGAGGACGGCCAGGAGCCGCCAGCGCCGACGGAGAATCCGCCCGATGGTGACCAGGCGTATCGTGTCATCGTTCAACGGTGCGGCCTCCGCCCGGTGCACGGTCGGGGCCGTCGGCCGACGCCGGGGCGTCGTCACCGCAGGCGGCGGCGTAGGCGGCGAGCAGCGACGCCTGCGAGTTCCGCCAGGAGAGCGGACCGCTGATCCGCTCCTGGCCTGTCTTTCCCATCAGTTCCCGCTTCTCGGGATCGTCCAGCAGCTGCGCGACGAGCCGCGCGAACTCGGACTCGTCGTTGGCCGGTGCGTAGACGGCGGCGTCACCGGCGGAGACACGCGCCTCCCGGAGCTCGAAGGAGACGAGCGGCCGGCCCATCACCATGTACTCCAGGACCTTGTTCATGGTCGACACGTCGTTGAGCGGGTTGTGCGGGTCGGGGGAGAGGCACACGTCCGCGGTGGACAGATAGCGCACCAGATCGGCGTCCGGGATGCGCCCGGTGAACTGGACCTGCTCCGAGAGCCCGAGCTCCCGTGACAGCTCCACCATCGCGTCGAAGGTGTCGCCACCGCCGACGAACACCGCGTGCCAGTCGGTCCTTCCGACCTCGTCGCGCAGCTTCGCGAGGGCCCGCAAGGCGTAGTCGACGCCGTCCTGAGGGCCCATCACACCGAGGTAGCACAGCAGATGGGGCTTGCCGCGCTTCAGTTCCGGCTCCGGCGGTACGGGGTGGAACCGGTCGATGTCGGGAGCGCTGCGCACCACGAAGACGTCCTCGGGCCGCCGGCCGCCACGGCGTACCGCGGTGTCCTTGTAGCTCTCGTTCGTGGCGAGCACGACGTCCGCGGCGCGGTACGTCATCCGTTCCAGCGCGCACACGCCCCGGTAGAGCAGGTCCTCGCCCCGGTCGAACCGGGACAGGTAGAGCTCGGGCACGAGGTCGTGCTGGTCGAAGACGAACCGCGCGCCGCGCCGCTTCAGCCACAGCGCGGGCAGGAACAGCAGATCGGGCGGGTTGCAGGCGTGCACCACGTCGACCGGGCCGACCTTGCGGGCCAGCCGGAGCGTGTGCCACAGCGCCGATCCGTACTCCCGCAGATAGCCGGCCGGTCCTCCGGTGGCCGCGCGCAACGGGTAGCGGTGGATCCGCACCCCGTCGATCTCGGCCTCCGGCTCCGTGTCCCGCTTCGTGCCCTGAGGACAGATGACGTGCACGCTCCAGCCCGCGTCGCGCAGGGTCGTGCATTCCTGCCACACCCGTCGGTCGAAGGGCACCGACAGGTTTTCCACAAGGATCAGCGCGCGCCGTTCGGTCCGGTCACCGCTGGTCGATTTACCAGGCAAGGCCCATGTATCCCGGTTCGGTCCGGCGCGCTTCGGCGTCGGGAAGGCGGACAAGATCGACGATCAACGGGCCGTCACCGTGGGGCAGAGCGGACAGGACCGCCGGATCCTTCGTACCGACCAGGCACACCTCGGCGTGCTCCAGCACCTCGTCGACGGAGTCGGCGAGCAGCTGCGCGAGGTGCGGCAGCCGGGTCTCGATGTACTCGCGGTTCGCGCCGAGCAGCCGGGAGAGGCTGACGTTGGCGTCGTGGATCCGAAGGTCGTAGCCCTTGCCGAACAGCCGCTCCGCCAGCTCGACGAGCGGGCTCTCGCGGAGGTCGTCGGTTCCGGGCTTGAAGGAGAGCCCGAACAGGCCCACCTTGCGCTTGCCGGTGCGTTCGACCAGCTCCACCGCCCTTTGGAGGTGGTCGGAGTTGGAGGGCAGCACGTGGGAGAGGATGGGGACCGAGACGTCCGCCCGCTGCGCCGCGTGGACCAGGCTGCGCAGGTCCTTGGGGAGGCAGGAGCCGCCGAAGGCGAAGCCGGGGCGCAGATAGGCGGGGCTGATGTTCAGCTTGCGGTCGGCCAGGAACACGTCGATCACCTGGTGCGAGTCCACGCCGAGCGCCTGGCACACCGAGCCCAGCTCGTTCGCGAAGCCGATCTTGAGGCCGTGGAACGCGTTGTCCGCGTACTTGATGGCCTCGGCCACGGGGATCGGGACCCGGAACACCTCGCCGGGAAGGCCCTCGTACAGAGCCGCCACCACATCGCCGCTCGCCGCGTCGAGTTCGCCGATGACGGTCTTCGGCGGGTCGAAGAAGTCCCGCACGCTGGTGCCCTCGCGCAGGAACTCCGGGTTGACCGCGACCCCGACGTCCACGCCGGCCGTTCCGCCGACGTACTTCTCCAGGATCGGCAGCAGCAGGTTCAGGCAGGTGCCCGGGAGCATGGTGCTGCGGAACACGACCGTGTGCCGGCCGCCCCGCTCGGCCAGCGCGGCACCGATCTCCTCGGTGACCCGCTCCAAGTAGGTGGTGCACAGACTGCCGTTGGGCTCCGAGGGGGTGCCCACGCAGATCAGCGACACCTCGCTGTTCGCGATCGCGTCACGGACATCGGTGGTGGCGCGTAAGGCCCCGCTCCCCACGACGTCGGCGACGAGCTCGCCGATCCCCTCCTCGACCACCGGGGCCTTGGCGCCGTTGACCAGGTCGACCTTCACCTGGTTGACGTCCACGCCGATGACCTCGTGGCCCTGGCCCGCCAGGCACGCGGCCGACACGCAGCCCACGTAGCCGAGCCCGAAAACGCTGACCTTCATGACCCGTTCCTCCCCCAGGGCAGACCCTTGCGGCCTGCCGTCCGCGCCCCTGCCCCACAGCGCCCTCGGCGCATCAGTAGGCCCCCTGCCCGTAGAGCACCGCACGCAGCGTCTTCCACAGAATCACCGTGTCCAGGGCGAGCGACCAGTCCTCCACGTACCGCAGATCCAGCCGGACCGCCTCCTCCCAGGACAGGTCGCTGCGTCCGCTGATCTGCCACAGCCCGGTGAGTCCCGGCTTGACCAGCAGTCGCCGCCGGATGTCCGGGCCGTACGCGGCCGACTCCTCCGGTAACGGAGGCCGCGGACCCACGAGCGACATCGATCCGGTCAACACGTTGAAGAGCTGCGGGAGTTCGTCGATCGAGTACCGGCGCAGCACCGTGCCCACCCGGGTCACCCGGGGATCCCGGCGGACCTTGAACAGCAGACCGGCGCCCTCGTCGAGTCCGGCCAGCTCCGCACGCGCCTTGTGGGCCCCGGAGACCATGGTGCGGAACTTGAGGATCGTGAACTCGCGGCCGTTCTTGCCGACCCTGCGCTGCCGGTAGAACGCGCCGCCCCGGCTGTCCAGCATCACGAGCAGGCCGACGAGCACCATCAGCGGCGCGAACACCAGCAGCAGGACGGCCGCGCCCAGCCGGTCGACGACCACCTTGACCGCACGGCGGCCACCGGTGAAGGCCGGCATGCTCACCCGCAGCAGCGGGATGCCGAGCACCGCGTCGACGTGCAGCCGCGGTCCGGCCACCTCCATCAGCACCGGCGCCACGACCATCTCGGCGTCGCTGCCTTCGAGGTTCCAGGCCAGCCGCTGGAGCTTGTCCGGCGACCAGTGCGGGTCGGGAGTGACCGCGACGACCCGGTAGCCGTCGCGGTGCACGTGGCCCGCGACGTCCGACAGCCGGCCGACGACCGGCACCCCGTCCAGCTGGTCACCGTCGAGTCCGTGCCCGTCGGTCGTGCACACCGCCTCCACGCGCCAGCCCAGGTGCGGGAACTTGCGGGTGCGGGTGACCAGGTCGCGCACGGTGGCCGGGCTTCCGGCGGCGAGCACCGGGCGCAGGCATCTTCCCTGCTTGCGCTGCTTGTGCAGCCACAGGCGCAGCAGATACCGCACGGTCATGGTGACGACGGCGATCGCGGGGATCGCGACGAAGATCCAGAGTTTGATGTTGCGTGAGGTGAGGGCGATCCCGCCGAGCGCCAGCACGACGGTCGCCGCGAACAGCGAGCGTCCGAGCCGGCGGAACTCCTCGGCGCCCTGGCCGAGCACGGCCGGAGCCCATGACCGGCTCACCGCGAGTGCCCCCAGCACCAGCAGTTCGGTGCCGAACGCGAGAATGCCCCACTTCTCATGCCAGTTGGCCGCGTCCCGGGCCCCGAAGAAGTTGCCTATCGACGCCACCACGACGGCGGTGGCCACCATGTCGCTGGTGATCACGGTACGGCGGTACCGCTGCTCCCAGTCGGTCGCAGGCTGATGGATCGCCTCGTCCGCCAGACGCTCGCGCGCAGACGGAAACGGACGTACTAGTCCCCCTTGCCGCACAGAACCCCCCAGGTTCCAGTGGTTCGACGTGTTCGCCTAACACTGTTCCTCGCAACGGGAGGCACCCCCGCCCCCCTGGCCGCGCCGCGCTGTTCCTCCCCCGGGAGGCCCCCGCCTCCCGCGCCGCGCCGTTCATCCCCCCGGGAGGCACGCCTCCCGCCGTGACACTCCGACTGTCGCAGAGGGAGATGAACAACTCCCCCCGGCCGCAGCCGACTTGCTCGCACCGCCGCCGGACCGACCGTACCCACGTCCGGCGCCGGGAATGCTCATGCTCGCATCCCGTGGTGCCGGACCTATAGATCGTTATTGGTCGCCTCGTGTCCGAACAGCTGAAGCACGGTCAATCTAGACCATCGGGCCCAGGATGGAGAGGGGGATGTGTGGAATTTGTGCTCAAGATTTGGGGCCGGATCCACTGATCCACGACTACTGACGGGTACGAGAGGGTCACCGAGTGCTCCCGTGAACCCGCCCGGCACCCGGGCGCGATTCCCGCCCACTGGCGGCCAGTTGTCCCAACAAGCCCTCTACGCCGTCGAGTTGGCGGAACGGAGTCGCCGTGCCCGGTCGCGGCCGGGGTGATCACTCAGAGCCAGTCGCGCCGCTTGAAGATGATGTAGAGACTCGTGCAGACGACGGCCATCAGGACGATCGCGAAGGGGTATCCCAACACCCAGTGCAGCTCCGGCATGTGACTGAAATTCATGCCGTAGATCGTCCCGACCAGAGTGGGCGCGAAGAGGATGGCGGCCCAGCTGGAGATCTTCTTGATCTCCTCGTTCTGCTCGAAGCCCGCCTCCGCCAACGCCCGCATCTCCGCGTTCTGTTGCTGGGTGACGAGCGTCGCGTTGACCGTGAGGATGTCGGTGAGGGCCTGGCGGAAGCCGTCCACCCGCTCGCTGGTGTGGGTGACGTGGTCGGCGACGTCGCGGAGGTAGCGCTGGAGCTCCTCGTCCGTGCGGTACTTGGCGAAGCCGGCCATCAGGCTGTGCAGCATGCCGACCAGCGGACGGGTGGCGCGCTGGAACTCGACCATCTCGCGCGAGAGTTCGTAGATACGGCGGGACACCGCGGGATCGCCGCGGAAGACCTCGGTCTCGATCTCGTCGATGTCGTTCTGGACGCCGGAGACCACCGGGACGTAGCCGTCGACGACGGAGTCGAGGATCGCGTAGAGGACCGCCTCCGGGCCGAGCCGCAGCAGTTCGGGGCTGCCCTCCATGCGGCGGCGCACCGCGGAGAGATCCGGTGCGGCGCCGTGCCGGACGGTGATCACGAAGTCCGGCCCCACGAACACGTGCAGCTCGCCGAAGTCGACCTCCTCGGCCGCGTCCAGATAGCGGGCGGCGCTCAGGACGACGAAGAGCGTCTCCCCGTACCGCTCCAGCTTCGGCCGCTGGTGTGCCTCCATCGCGTCCTCGACGGCCAGCGGATGCAGGTCGAACTCGGCGGCCAGCGAGTGGAGTTCGGACGCCGTCGGCCGGGCCAGGCCGATCCACGCCATACCGTCCGGCTGCTCGCGCAGCTCGCGGAAGGTCTCGGCGAGCGACCCGGGGGTCGACACCCGTACCCCGTCGCGGTACAGCGCGGACTGCACGACGCTGACGATCTCGCTGGGTTCGGGCGCGGGAGGCGGATCGTGCGGCGCGGTGCGCTTGGGGGGCGGCGCGGACGGCGGCGTCAGGGCGCGCCGCCACAGGGACTTCCGCGCCTTCGCGCCCTTCGCCCCCGTGGAGTCGTCCGTGTCCCCGGGGCCCCGCCGGTTCTCCGAGGCCGGGCGTCGCTCGGGCATCGCGGCTGCCTCCAGGGTCGTACGAACGTCTGGACGATCTCCGAGCAGGATATACGGGGCAATCGGTCCGCGTGCCGTGGGCGGGACGGGGATCGGGTGAGAGTTGCGGACAGAAGGTGTCCGCGACCGGGGCTAGCGTGCCGGGTATGACGAAGACGACCGCGACGGCCCCCGTGCTCGGCACCCGCGCCCTCAACCGCGCGACCCTCGACCGTCAGCTGCTGCTGCGCCGTTCCCCGTCGTCCGCGACGGCCGCCGTCGAGCACCTCCTCGGCCTCCAGGCGCAGAACGTGAAGCCGCCGTACTACGCCCTCGCCGCCCGCCTGGAGGATTTCAGGCCCGAGCTGCTGTCGCGGGCCATGGACGCGCGGGACGTCGTCCGGATCGTCACCATGCGCTCCACCATCCACACGCACACCGCGCAGGACGCCCTCACCCTGCGCCCGCTGGTCCAGGCCGCCCGCGACCGGGAGCTCGGCCACTTCCGCGAGGGCCTCGCCGGTGTCGACCTGGACCGGCTCGCCGCGATCAGCCGGGAACTGGTGGAGAGCGAGCCCCGCACCATGAAGCAGCTCCGCGAGGCGCTGCTCACGCGGTGGCCGGACGCCGACCCGTTCGCCCTGTCCGTCGCCGCCCGCTGCACCCTGCCGCTGGTCCAGGTGACCCCGCGCGGTCTGTGGGGCCGCAGCGGCCAGGTCGCCCTCACCACCGCCGAGCACTGGCTGGGCCGTCCCGCCGAACCGGCTCCCGCGCCCGACACGACCGTGCTGCGCTATCTCGCCGCCTTCGGCCCCGCCTCGGTCAAGGACATGCAGACCTGGGCCGGCCTGACCCGGCTCCGCGAGGTCTTCGAGCGGCTGCGGCCCGCTTTGGCGGTGTTCCGCGACGAGAACGGAGCGGAGCTCTTCGACGTCCCCGACGCCCCCCGGCCCGACCCGGACACCCCCGCCCCGCCACGCTTCCTGCCCGAGTTCGACAACCTCCTGCTGTCCCACGCGGACCGCTCCCGGGTCGTCCCCGCGGATCTCAAGGGGCGCACCTGGCGGGGCAATCAGGCCTACCGCACCCTGCTCGTCGACGGTTTCGTCGCCGGTCTGTGGAAGCTGGAGGAGGGCGCGCTCGTCGTCGAACCCTTCGGCACGCTCACGAAGGCGTGGCGGGACGAGGTCACCGCCGAGGGGGAGCGCATGCTCACCGCGATGCACCCCGGGGAGGGGTACGACATCCGGTTCGGCGCGGTCGCGCGGCCCTGAGATGCCGGCGGACGGCTGAGGCACGCGGGGAAGACGTCCGCCGGCAGGTACTCGGGGGCAGAACTTTGGATGAGGGGCGTTGCGGGCCGCTCGTGGAGGCCCGCAACGCCCCTCGGCTATCACCTGAGGGGTACTCAGGAAATCTTCGTCTCCTACGAGTTGACCTGGTCGGTCACCAGGCTGGAGAACGTCGTCAGGCGGGTGTAGACACCCGGGTAGCCGGCCTCCGCGCAGCCCTCGCCCCAGGACGTGATGCCGGCCAGCACCCCGTTGACGAGGAGTGGGCCGCCGCTGTCGCCCTGACAGGTGTCCACGCCGCCGTCGGTGTACCCGGCGCAGACCATGTCGGAGGCCACGTAGTTCTTGCCGTACGAGCTCGCGCAGCTGGAGTCGGACACGATCGGGACGGTCGCGGTGCGCAGCTGGTTGGAGGAGGTGCCGTTCTCCGACGTCGTGCCCCAGCCCACGATGCGGGCCGTGGTGCCGGCCGCGTACAGGCCGGTGTCCGAACCGGAGACGTACGGCGCCGGGTTGTACGGCATCGGCGTGGACAGGGTCAGCACGGCCACGTCGTCGCCGTCGGTGGCGTCCGTGTAGTCGGGGTTGATCCAGATCTTGCCGACCTTTCTGACGGTGCCGTCCGTTCCGTTGAGGTACGTCCTGCCGCCCACCACACGGACGCTGTCGGTCGTCTCGCCCGACATGCAGTGGGCCGCGGTCACGACCTTGTCGGCGGCGACGAGCGTGCCGCCGCAGAACTGGTTCTGCCTGGCGTCGGTGATCTGCATCATGAACGGGTAGGCGCCGGTCGTGGTCGTCGTGCCGCCGACGATGGGCTGGGGAACGGCTGCGGCGGAGTGGGCGCCGAGCAGCGTGGTCGCGGCTGCTGCGGCGGTCGCCGCGCAGACGGCGACGCTCTTCTTGAAGCGGTTGAGCCCGAACATCGGTCTCCTTGAAAGTTGCCGGTGGGGGGACGCACGGGTGTCTGTGGGGGGAGTCACGACGCCCCTGGTTGGGGAGTCGCAGGCCCGAGCGAGCGGCACGGCCACACGCTAGGGGGTGGGACCGCTCTCTCCCAATGGGGGAACCCCCTAGTGGATACGGGGAAGGGAAAACCCTTGCACGTCGCGGGCCGCGTTTGACGGGGGCGCCGTCCGGTTGGTCCCGGCCAGGGAGCCCCGCCTGTCCGGCGCACGTTCACCCGAAGGAGTCACCCAGCAGCCATACCGCCCCGGACCCGGGCTCTACCGCCGCGGGCCGGAGCGTCACCGTTGTGGCCCGCAGTCTCACCGGTCCGGCCGCTTTTCCCTGTGAGCCGGGGGGCGTCAGTCGGGCCTGCGCTCCGCCGCCAGCCGTACGATGTCGACGCGCGAGCGGATCCCCAGCTTCCGGTACACCCGGGTGAGCGTGGCCTCCACGGTCTTGACGCTGATGAACAGGCGCCCGGCGATCTCGCGGTTGGTGGCGCCCTCCATGACCAGCGCGGCGACCTGGCGTTCGGTGGCCGCGAGGCTGTCGAGGGCGGCGGGGGCCAGGGGCGGCGCGGCGGGCGGGAGCGCGGCCGCCGACTCCACCTGCCGCAGCCAGGGCAGCGCGCGGCACCTGCGGAACAGCCGGGCCGCCTCGTCGTAGGCGGTGGGCCCCGGCAGGCCGGTGCCTCCCGCCCGGACGCCCGGGGCCGTGGGCAGGGTGCGCAGCCCGGCGAGGGCGTACGCGGCCCTGGCCTCCTCCAGGCCGTAGCCCAGCTTGCCGAGCCGGTCCTGCGCGGAGGCCAACTGGCGCTCTGCCGGACCCTGTTCGCCGCGCGCGGCCCGGACAAGGGCCTCGGCGCGGTCGAGCACGGCGAGCACGCTCTCGCGTTCCAGCCGCAGTGCGCGCCTGCGGGTCACGTCGATGACGTCCTGCGCCTCCGCGGTCTCGCCGATCCGCACCAGCGCCTCGGCGAGGTCCCCGTGCCACCGGCCGCGGGCCGGGTCGATGACGCCCAGCGCCTCCTCCAGCTCCCGGACCCGGCGCAGCGAGCGGACCGCGGCCGACGCGTCCCCGGCGACCAGCTCCGCGTGCCCGAGGGCGCCCAGGGCACGCGAGAGATACACCATGTCGCCGTCCTCCTCGGCGCGGTCCACGGCCTCGTGGGCGAGTGCGAGCGCCCGGTCCACGTCACCGCCGGCCGCCTCGGCGAGCGAGGTGAACATGGCGGTGGCCGCCTCGCCGATGCCGGTGTCGCGGGCCAGCCGCAGGCTCTCGCGGGCCAGGTCGAGGGCCCGGCCGCAGTGACCGGAGCGCAGTTCGGTCTCGGCGAGGCCGCGCAGGAAGTGCAGTTCGCTCTCGACCATCCCGCGCCGCTGCACCTCGCGCAGCAGCGCGGTGATGGCTGTACGGGCCTCGGCGAGCCGGTCGCCCATGATGAGCCAGCGGAAACGGGCGGCGCCGGCGCCGTTGTGGTCGCAGGCGACTCGCGGGTCCTGCGGCTCGCGCATCGCCCGCTGGATCGTCGAGGGCGCGTCCGGATGCCCCATCAGGGTCTCCATCTGCGCCTGGAAGCCGAGCGCGAGGAGTTCGGTGCGCCGGTCCCCGGCGCGTGCCGCGAGCCGCGCGGCCCGGGCGGCCTCCTCACGGGCCTTGGTCATCTCGCCGTCCATCAGCAGGGCGCGCCAGCCGAGCTGGTAGCGGACGAGGGCGACCAGACCGGGGTCGTCGCCCGCGTCGGCGAGCGCCTGCGGGAAGACGGCGTCGATCTCGGCCATGGCCTGGCCGGCCGAGTCGACGACGACCATCCAGGCCCGGACCCGTTCGGCGGGGGTGGTGGCTCGTGCCAGTACCTGGCGGGCGATGTCCCGGGCGAGGTCGGTCTCCCCGGCCGTCAGGGCGTCCTCCGCTGCCTGAAGACGCCGTTCGTCGGAGCTGGGCCGGGTGTCCGCCGGTGTGTGGCGGGCGGCGAGCAGCCCGAGCCCGACGGCGACGGAGGGGGCGCCGCGGTCCCGGGCGGCGGCCGCCGCCTCGCCGAGCCGGGCGGCCACAGCGGGGTCCGTGCCGATGGTGGCCAGTGCCAGATGCCGGGCCCGCTCGATGGGATCGGAGGCGGCGCGTGACAGGGCGGAGTGCGCGGCCCGGCGCTCCTGCGCGTCGGCCTCGGCGTACAGGGCGGCCGAGACCAGGGGGTGCGCGAACCGGATGCCGGGTGCGTCGCGTTCGGTGGCCAGGAGTCCGAGCGCGGCGGCCGAGGCGGTCTCCGCCTCCGCGTTCTCCCGGCCCGCCGCGTGCAGCAGGGCCAGGGTCGGGCGGGCTCCCGCGCTCGCCACCAGCAGGGTGCGGCGGGCCTCGGCGGACAGCATGTCCAGCCGGCTGAGGACGAGCGCGCGCAGCGACGTCGGCACGGGGAGCGGCTCGCCCGGGCTCGGCCGGGTCGGGGACTCGGCGAGCGCGCGGCCCAGCTCCAGCGCGAAGAGCGGATTGCCGCCGCTGGTGCGGTGGATGTCCCGCACGGTGGAGCGGGGCAGCCCGGTGTACCCGCGCTGTGCGAGGAGTTCGGCGACCTGGGCGCGGGCCAGCGGGGCGAGCCGCAGGGCCAGTGTCTCCGGCACGGACGCGCGCAGGAAACGGTCGTGGTCCTGTGCCTGCGGCTCGGTCTCCGTACGGACCGCGCACAGCATGCGCACCGGGGTGCCGCCGAGCCTGCGGGCGGCGAAGCCGAGGAGTTCGGCGCTGGCCGGGTCGAGCCACTGGAGGTCGTCCGCGACGATCAGCACGGGACCCCGCGCGGCCAGGGCGCGGAACGCCGAGAGGACCGCGAGCCGCAGCGCCAGGCCGTCCCGCTGGAGGGTGGACTCGCCGCGGCCGGTGAGCGCCGACTCCAGGGCGGTGCGCTGCGGGGCGGGCAGGCGGTCGGCTATCTCGTCGACGACCAGACCGAGGAGGTCGGCCAGGGCCAGGAAGGGGAGATGGGATTCGGACTCGGTGGCCGAGCAACGCAAGACGGTCCGCGCCGATTCGGCGTATTCGGCGGCCAGCGCCCGCAGGACGGTCGACTTTCCTATTCCCGCCGGTCCGTGCACGAGCACACTGCCGCCGCCGGAGAGCTGCTCGCGTGCCCCCGCGAAGAGTTCCTCCCGGCCGATGACCAGCTCGGGGCGCGGTCGGGCAGGTTCCTTGAAGTCCCCTCGCACGGTCACCGCTCCCCTCGTGTGTCGTGTCCTGGCCAATATTAGGCAAGGTCTCTTTGAATTTCGGACAGTCCGGGTGGTGAGGGAAATAACAGATGTCACACATACGTCATTTCACGGTCCGGACGATTGAATGAAGGGTGCCGAAGCGGTCGGTGCGCTAAGGCAGCACCCCGGCCCGGCGCGCGGCGACGACCGCCTCCAGACGGGTGTGCGCGCCGAGCCTGCGCATCGCCGACCGCAGATACCCCTTCACCGTCTCCGGACGCAGTCCGAGCCGCTCGGCGGCGGCCGCGTTGGTCGCGCCCGCCGCGACACAGGCGAGCACGTCCACCTCGCGCGGGGACAGTCCCACCGCGCGCGGCACCGGCTGCGGCGGAGCCGCCGCCCCGGCCAGCCGGCCGCACACCGAGAGCAGTTCGGCCCGCAGCCCCGGGTCGGCGATCCGCGGCGCCAGCGCCCGCAGGGTCCCGTGCGCCTCGCGCACCTCCTCCCAGGCCGCATCGCCCGCCGCTCCCCGAGCCGGCCCGGGCTCGCGGACGGCGCCCAGCAGTTCACGGGCCGCGTCCCGGACGACGAGGGCCTGCTCCACGTCCCGGGCCGCCTCGACGGCCGCGCCCAGCGTGCGGTCGCCCAGCGGCTGGGCCGTCCGCAGGGCGCCGTAGAGCACACCGCGCACCCGGCGCCGTACGACGACGGGAACCGCGAGCACCGAACACAGCCCCTCCGCCGCCACCGCCGTGTCGTACTCGTGGCTGATCTGCCGCGAGGACTCGTAGTCGCTCACCGCGCAGGGCCGGGCGAGGGCCACCGCCTTGCCGCCCAGACCGTTGCCCGAGGACACCGCGAGCGCGCTCAGCGCGGGGGTCGCCGTGCCGCTCAACTCGCTGATGCGCACCAGCCGGCCGCCGGGCTCGACCAGCCCGCCGAAGGCCACGGGCAGCCCCGTGGCACGCCGCAGCCGCACCAGCGCGGTCCGCACTTCCACCGACTCCGCCGTGTCCGCCGCCACCTGCTCGTCCCTTCATCGCGGGGCACCCCCCGTTCGGGGGTGGTGAGACCTGCATCACGGAATACACGATGGTAGGCGGCGGTCCGGCAACGAGGAGGACACATGACGGCGACAACGGGCGGGGCGGGGGAGTTCCGTGCCGCACGGGACTTCCTGCTGGAGCACCGGGCGGACTACACCAGGGCCTACGAGGGCTTCAGCTGGCCCCGCCCGGAGCACTTCAACTGGGCCCTCGACTGGTTCGACGCCATCGCGCGGGACAACGACCGCACCGCCCTTCACATCGTGGAGGAGGACGGCGAGAGTGTCGAGGTCTCCTTCGCCGCGATGTCCGAGCGCTCGAACCGGGTCGCCAACTGGCTGCGCGAGCGGGGCGTACGGGCCGAGGACCGCGTCCTCGTCATGCTCGGCAACCAGGTCGAGCTGTGGGAGACGGCGCTGGCCGCGATGAAACTGCGCGCCGTCGTCATCCCGGCCACCCCGCTGCTCGGCCCCGCCGACCTGGCCGACCGGGTCGAGCGCGGCCGGGTGCGGCACGTCCTCGTACGGGCCGAGGACACCGCCAAGTTCGACGCGGTGCCCGGCGACTACACCCGGATCACGGTCGGGGGCGCCCGCCCCGGCTGGCACGCGTACGAGGGGACGGCCGCCGCCGACGCAGCCTTCGAGCCCGACGGCCCCACCCACGCCGACGACCCCCTGATGCTCTACTTCACCTCGGGCACCACCGCCCGGCCCAAGCTGGTGGAGCACACCCACGTCTCGTACCCGATCGGCCACCTGGCCACCATGTACTGGATCGGGCTCCGGCCAGGGGACGTGCATCTGAACATCTCCTCACCCGGCTGGGCCAAGCACGCCTGGTCCAACCTCTTCGCGCCGTGGAACGCGGAGGCGACCGTGTTCCTCTACAACTACACCCGCTTCGACGCGGGCCGGCTGATGGCGGAGATGGACCGGGCCGGGGTGACCACCTTCTGCGCCCCGCCGACCGTGTGGCGCATGCTCATCCAGGCCGACCTCGACCAGCTGCGGACCCCGCCGCGCGAGGTCGTCGCCGCGGGCGAGCCGCTGAACCCCGAGGTGATCGAGCAGGTCAGGCGTGCCTGGGACGTCACCATCCGGGACGGCTTCGGCCAGACGGAGACCGCCGTCCAGGTGTCCAACAGCCCAGGACAGCAGCTCAAGACCGGCTCCATGGGCCGCCCGAGCCCCGGCTTCCGCGTCGAACTGCTCGACCCGGTCTCGGGTGCGCCCGGCGCCTCGGAGGGCGAGATCTGCCTCGACCTGTCCGAACGCCCGGTGGGCCTGATGACCGGCTACCACGGCGACCCCGACCGGACGGCCGAGGCGATGGCGGGCGGCTACTACCGCACCGGGGACATCGGCTCGCGCGACGACGACGGCTACATCACCTACGTGGGCCGCGCCGACGACGTGTTCAAGGCATCCGACTACAAGATCTCGCCCTTCGAGCTGGAGAGCGCGCTCCTGGAGCACGAGGCGGTCGCCGAGGCCGCCGTGGTCCCTGCCCCGGACGAGCTGCGCCTCGCCGTCCCGAAGGCCTACGTCGTCCTCGCCGCCGGGTACGAGCCGGGACCCGACACCGCCAAGATCCTCTTCGAGCACGCGCGCTCGGTCCTCTCGCCGTACAAGCGCATCCGCCGGCTGGAGTTCGGCGAGCTGCCCAAGACCGTCTCCGGCAAGATCCGCCGGATCGAGCTGCGCGAGGCCACAGCCGCCGGCTCGGACGCCGAGTACCGTGAGGAGGACTTCCGGTGAGTGAACTGTCGTACGCGCACGGGACGGGCGGCACGGCGCTGCTCGGCGACACCATCGGGGCCAACCTCGACCGGGCCGTCGCCGCCTGGCCGGAGCGGGAGGCACTGGTCGACGTGCCCTCGGGCCGGCGCTGGACCTACGCGCAATTCGGTGCCGCCGTGGACGAGTTGGCGTGCGCGCTGCTCGCCTCCGGCGTCGCCAGGGGCGACCGGGTGGGCATCTGGGCGGTCAACTGCCCGGAGTGGGTGCTCGTCCAGTACGCCACCGCCCGTGTCGGCGCGGTCATGGTGAACATCAACCCGGCCTACCGCACCCACGAGGTCGAGTACGTCCTGAACCAGGCCGGGATCTCGCTGCTCTTCGCCTCCCTGAGCCACAAGAGCAGTGACTACCGGGCGATGGTCGAGGAAGTCCGCGGCAGATGCCCGGCGTTGAGGGAGACCGTCTACATCGGCGACCCGGGCTGGGACGCGCTGCTCAGGCGCGGAACCCCCGATCTGTCCGAGGAGTTGCGGGCCCGGGGGAGCGAACTGTCCTGCGACGACCCGATCAACATCCAGTACACCTCGGGCACGACGGGCTTCCCCAAGGGGGCCACGCTCTCCCACCACAACATCCTCAACAACGGCTATTTCGTGGGTGAGTTGATCGCCTACTCGGAACAGGACCGGGTCTGCGTCCCGGTGCCGTTCTACCACTGCTTCGGCATGGTGATGGGAAACCTGGCCGCCACCTCGCACGGCGCGTGCATCGTCGTCCCGGCCCCGTCGTTCGACCCGGCGGCGACGCTCGGGGCCGTGCAGCAGGAGCGGTGCACCTCGCTCTACGGCGTGCCCACCATGTTCATCGCGGAGCTGAACCTCCCCGACTTCGCGTCGTACGACCTGTCCACCCTGCGCACCGGCATCATGGCGGGCTCGCCCTGCCCGGTCGAGGTGATGAAACGGGTGGTCGCCGAGATGCACATGGAGGAGGTCTCCATCTGTTACGGCATGACGGAGACCTCGCCCGTCTCGCTCCAGACCCGCCGGGACGACGACCTCGAACACCGCACGGGCACCGTCGGCCGGGTCCTGCCGCACCTGGAGGTGAAGGTCGTCGACCCGGTGGACGGGGTGACCGTGCCGCGCGGCACCGCCGGGGAGCTGTGCACCCGCGGATACAGCGTGATGCTCGGCTACTGGAACGAGCCGGAGAAGACCGCCGAGGCCGTCGACGCGGGACGGTGGATGCACACGGGCGACCTGGCCGTGATGCGCGAGGACGGCTACGTCGAGATCGTCGGCCGCATCAAGGACATGATCATCCGGGGCGGCGAGAACATCTACCCGCGCGAGATCGAGGAGTTCCTCTACGCCCATCCGAAGATCGCCGACGTCCAGGTGGTCGGCGTCCCGCACGAGCGCTACGGCGAGGAGGTGCTCGCCTGCGTCATCCCGCGCGATCCGGCGGACCCGCTCACGCTGGACGAGCTGCGCGCCTTCTGCGAGGGCAGGCTCGCCCACTACAAGATCCCGAGCAGGCTGCGGATCCTGGAGACCTTCCCGATGACGGTCTCGGGGAAGGTGCGGAAGATCGAACTGCGGGAGACCTACGCGGAGTAGGCGCCCGAGGAGCCGCCGGCCGGTGGCCGGTCCGTGACGGCGACGAGGTCGTCGGCGGGGGCGTTCACCGGCTGGGGGGTTCCGGTGAGGTCCAGTACGAAGAGGGGGACGCCGAGGGTGTCGGCGCGGGCGCGGGCGTCCTCGGCGTAGCCGGCCAGCGAGAAGAACACGCACTGCGACGACTCGGTCATGGCGGTCAGCCACAGACACTCCACGTCCCGCAGCGAGGCCGGGCGCACGGTGGGGTCCACCTGCGCCAGGATGCCGCGCGCGGCGAGCCCGATCCCGGACGGGGGCCGCTGGTCCGCGCGCCGGATGTCCCGGTAGCCGAGCCAGCCCAGATAGAGCGCGGCGGCGGTGACGGCGTCGCGCGCGGTCCGGATGACGACAGGCCGAAACGCGGGCCTCCGGCCGTTCCCACCAGCCCACGGCCCCACCCGCGCCCCCGGCTCACCCCCGCCGTGGCCCTGCCCGCCCCGCCCGCCCGGCCCTTGCTCGCCCCGGCCGCCGGCTTCCAGCTCGCGCCGACTCTCCGGGCCCTGCCCGGGCGGGTTGTGCGAGGCGTGCTCGGCCCGGCCGTCGGGCCCCTGCTCGGCCTGGCTGTCCGGCTCCTGGTCGGGCCAGCCGTCGGGCACCCGTTCGGGCCGACTCTCCGGGCCCTGCCCGGGCGGGTTGTGCGAGGCGTGCTCGGCCCGGCCGTCGGGCCCCTGCTCGGGCCAGCCGTCGGGCCCCCGTTCGGGCCGACCCTCCGGGCCCTGCCCGGGCGGGTTGTTCGAGGCATGCTCGGCTCCGCTGGCCGGGTCCTGCCCGCGTGCGCTGTCCGGGTCGGGCCAGGCTCCGCCGTCCGGGCTCTGCTCACGTTCGCCCCCTGGGCCCTGCCCGTGGGCACGGTTCGGCCCGCCCTCCGGGCTGCGCCCGGGCCGTCCGTGCGCGTCCGGCTCGGATCCGCCGTCCGCGCCCGGGCCACGTTCACCTTGCGGGCCCCGCCCGCGTGCACCGTCAGGTCCCCGCTCGGGGGTGGCACGGTCCGGGGGTGGGCGTAGGGGGAGGCGCAGGGTCGTGCCGCAGGGGCAGCCCAGTTCCGGGTGCGGCCACTGGGTCTCGCGGCCGCAGGCACCGCACCGGACCGCCGTCCATTCGTCGTCCCACGCCCGGTGGGTGACGGGCATCGGCTCCGCGAGCCCGTCGAGCGGGGCCGCCACGGGCGCTCCGCACACACAGGGATAGGCCGGCGCCGCGTACAGGTGCTCGCGGCGGCAGGCCGGACACCGCACCGGCACGCTCTCGGCCATGGCCCACTCCAGAGACTCACGTTCGGACAGCGCGTCCATAGTCCTCCTCCGGGCGCCCCGCGACAGCGAAACGCCACGAAGCGCGGGGGCGCGGTCCCGCGCGCCCCCGCCCTTGACGCTCCCTGCCCCGCCCCCTAGATTACTTCCAGATAGTAGAAGTTAGTTTCCGCATTGCGGAATAAGGACCGGAATCCACGCCTCTCCGCGGGGCGCGACGGGAGCGCGGATCCGGCGGCCGAAGCAGGAGAACCCCATGGCTCGTATGACCGCTGCCCGCGCGGCAGTCGAGATCCTCAAGCGCGAGGGCGTCGCCGACGCCTTCGGCGTTCCGGGCGCGGCGATCAACCCCTTCTACGCGGCGCTCAAGGCGTCCGGCGGAATCACCCACACCCTCGCCCGCCATGTCGAGGGTGCCTCGCACATGGCCGAGGGCTACACCCGGACGCATCCCGGCAACATCGGTGTCTGCGTCGGCACTTCGGGCCCGGCCGGAACCGACATGATCACCGGCCTGTACTCCGCGAGCGGCGACTCGATCCCGATCCTGTGCATCACCGGCCAGGCGCCGACCGCGGTGATCCACAAGGAGGACTTCCAGGCCGTCGACATCGCCTCCATCGCACGCCCCGTCACCAAGGCGGCCACCACCGTGCTGGAGGCCGCGCAGGTCCCCGGCGTCCTCCAGCAGGCCTTCCACCTCATGCGCTCCGGTCGCCCCGGGCCCGTCCTGGTCGACCTGCCCATCGACGTCCAGCTCACCGAGATCGAGTTCGACCCGGAGACGTACGAACCGCTCAAGCCGTACAAGCCCGCCGCGACCCGCGCCCAGATCGAGAAGGCGATCGGCCTGCTGAACGCCTCCGAGCGCCCGCTGATCGTGGCCGGCGGAGGAGTCGTCACCGCCGACGCCGCCGAACTCCTCGTCGAGTTCGCCGAGTTGACGGGCACCCCGGTCGTCCCGACGCTCATGGGGTGGGGCGTCCTGCCCGACGACCACGAGCTCAACGCGGGCATGGTGGGCCTCCAGACCTCGCACCGCTACGGCAACGCCACCTTCCTCGAGTCCGACTTCGTCCTCGGCATCGGAAACCGCTGGGCCAACCGCCACACCGGCGACCTGGACGTCTACACCGCGGGCCGGACCTTCGTGCACGTCGACATCGAACCCACCCAGCTCGGCCGGATCTTCGCCCCGGACTACGGCATCGCCTCCGACGCGAAGGCCGCCCTGGAACTCTTCGTCGCGCTGGCACGGGAGTCGAAGGCGGCGGGCACGCTGCCCGACCGTTCCGCCTGGTCCGCCGCCGCGCAGGAGAAGCGGGCCACGCTCCAGCGCCGTACCCACTTCGACGACGTCCCGATCAAGCCGCAGCGCGTCTACGAGGAGATGAACAAGGCGTTCGGCCCGGAGACCCGGTACGTCACCACCATCGGGCTCTCCCAGATCGCAGGCGCGCAGCTGCTGCACGTCTACCGGCCCCGCCACTGGATCAACTGCGGTCAGGCGGGCCCCCTCGGCTGGACCGTCCCGGCCGCCCTCGGCGTCGCCAAGGCCGACCCCGGCGCACAGGTCGTCGCCCTCTCCGGCGACTACGACTTCCAGTTCATGATCGAGGAGCTGGCCGTCGGCGCCCAGCACCGGATCCCGTACGTCCATGTCCTGGTGAACAACGCCTACTTGGGCCTGATCCGGCAGGCCCAGCTCGGTCTGGACATCGACTTCCAGGTCAACCTGGAGTTCGAGAACATCAACTCCCCGGAGCTCGGCGTCTACGGCGTCGACCACGTCAAGGTCGTCGAGGGCCTCGGCTGCAAGGCGATCCGGGTCACCGACCCGGGCGAACTCGGCGCCGCCTTCGAGCAGGCCAGGAAGCTGGCCGACGAGTTCCAGGTGCCCGTGGTCGTCGAGGTGATCCTGGAGCGCGTCACCAACATCTCCATGAGCAGGACGAACGACATCGGTGCCGTGGTCGAGTTCGAGGAGACGGCGACCGAGCCGGGTCACGCGCCCACGGCGATCAGGACACTGAAGGTCTGACGCGGACCCGCGCGGGCCCGCCGGGCGGGACCGTCCCAAGGGGCGGTCCCGCCCGGCGCGTTGTTCCCAGAAGCGGGCGGTTCCGGCATGCTCGCCCCATGCGGATGACCGTCCCCACGCCTCTCGGCGACATCGCCGTACGCTGCCTCGCCCCGGTCCCCGGCGCCCGGCCCGCGGGTGCCCCCGCCCTGTCCGGCGCCCCCGCGCTGCTGCTCCTGCACGCCAACCCGGGGGACGGCCGCGACTTCGACGCCGTGCTGCCCGCCCTCGCCGACCGGTACCGCACGTTCGTCGTGGACTGGCCCGGGTACGGCGGCTCGACCGCGCCGGACCCCGGGCGGGTCACCCCCGAGGGCCTGGTGGGGGTCGCGGAGCGGGTGATCGACGCCCTGGCCCGGGAGCAGGGCGTGCGGGAGCTCGCCGTGCTCGGCAACAGCGTCGGCGGCTATGTCGCCTGCCGTCTCGCCGAGGGCACCCGCGCCGCGTCGCTCACCTCGCTCGTCCTGGTCGACCCGGCCGGCTTCACCCGGCACACCGCGCTCACCCGCTGGTTCTGCCGCGAGGTGATGGGCCGCCCGGCCCGCGCCCGCCGGCTCGTCGTGCCGCTGGCCCGCGCCTATCTCGGCCGGCTGGGCACCCCGAGCGCCCGGGAGACGTACGCCCGGGTGCGTGAACTGCCGCACGACGAGCGAAGGCTGGCGGTGCACTGCGCGCTGTGGCGCGGTCTCGCCGATCCGGGCTTCGGCCTCGTGGACCCGGCCGCCCTCGGCCTGCCGATCCTGCTCCTGTGGGGCACCCGCGACCCGGTCGTCCCCGCGTTCCTGGACGGCCGGCGCGCCCGGCGCGAGCTGCCCGCGGGGACGTCGAGTGTCCGCCTGCCCACGGCCCACGAGCCGTACAACGAACGTCCGGGTCTCTTCCTCCGGCATGTCCTGCCGTTCCTGGAGAACCCGCGGGCGGTCACCGCCCGGAGCGTCAGGCCCCCCAGCCGCCCGCGCATCCGGTGAAGCCGTCGCCCCCGGTGTCGCCGCTCCGGGACAGCCCGTCCTCCTCCCGGCCGCCGCGCCCCTTCAGGCCGGCGGCCTCGGTGAAGGCCGGCAGCAGCGCGGTCAGGGCGGTGTCGCCGTACAGGGCGACGGCGAGCAGGACGTCGGCCGGTGACAGCCCCTCCGGTCCGGCGGGGAGCGGGGCCGTGTCGCGCAGCTCGCGCATCACACGCCGGGCGGCGCGCGTGCGGTGCGGCGGAAGGCGGCGCAGCAGTCCGGCCGCGGCGGCCTCGCCGCGCAGCTCCGCCAGCGCCCGTCGCACGCGCGGCCGGTCCGTCAACTCCCGTATTCCCGCGGGGAGGTAGAGCGAGCCGCGCACGGCCCTCTCCAGGGCGGACGCCGACGCGAAGGACATCCCCGAGGACGGGTCCGAGGTCCGTATCGTGCCCGGCCGGCCCGGGACCACCGCGCCCCGCAGATGCAGCGCGACCACGGCGACCTTCACGGCCGCGCGCGGCCCGCCACGCAGCAGCGCGACGGTCGAAGGCCCAGGCCCGACCGCCGCGCTCCCGCTCATGGTGCTTCCCCCGTACCCCCGTTCGGGACCCGCCGCCCCCGTGCCGGCGGGCCCCGTGTGCCGAGGATGTGCCTCATCCGCCCTGAGGTGAAGCCCCTGGGGCGGTGTTCAGAGGTTGATTTGAGGGTTCCGTAGGCGTTCTACGCCCGCTTGCGTACGGAAGGAGTCCGTTTGCCGCCCGTTTCCGGGCTCCCGGTGTCAGGGAGGCGGGCCCGTGCCACGGACCTCATCCGTCCGGGTGGTCCGCGTGGTGCTCGGAGAGGCCGGGCCAGTCGTCGGGACCGCCGCCCTGCCAGTCGATGATGTCGCTCTCCTCGACCTCGATCGCGTCGAGATCGACGTCCGCCTGGCGCAGGATCTCGACCACGTCGTCGAGGTGGTACGCGATGCCGAGCACCCGGTCGCCCTCGGTGACCCGCCGCGACCCGTCCAGCCCCGGTGTGTGCACCACGATCCGGGGGAATTCCATGCCGTCAGCCTCCATGGTCCAAGGCTGCTGGCCCTGGCCGGAATCCGCACCCGGAGGCGGCGCGCGGCGCGCGGCGCGGGGCCGGGGATGGTTGCCGTCCGACGGCGCGAGGCTGGGCGCGACAGTACGTTCGCGCCGCCGGACGGGGTCGGTGGGGTGTGGACGGGACCGCGGCGGCCGCGACGGACCCGGGTCGCCCTTCCCTCAGGTCGGGAAGGGGAACCGGAACCTTCACCACCGCACTGGCTCGCACGCCGCCGCGGTCCCCACCCTGCCCGCACCGCGTCCCGGGACGGCCACCCCTCGTCCGGGCCGTCCGTGACGCGGTCCGGGAGCTCATCTCTCCGGACGCGGATCCGGGTCGCGGTGGCGCCTTGGCGCGACAGGACAGTTGTCGGCGCCACCGCGACCCGGAAGTTCGAGGTGCCGGGACCCTGGGCCTGGACGGCCCGGCTCCCGGACGTGGTTCAGACCTGGGCGCCGGAGAGGCGCTCGACCGCGCGCAGCAGCGCGGAGTGGTCCAGGCCGCCGTCGCCCTGTGCGCGCAGGCCGCCGACGAGCTGGGCGACCAGGGCGCCCACCGGCAGGGCCGCGCCGACGGCGCGGGCGGCGTCCGTGACGATGCCCATGTCCTTGTGGTGCAGGTCGATCCTGAAGCCCGGCCGGAAGTCGCGGTTCAGGAAGTTGTCCCTCTTGCGGGCCAGCACGGTGGAGCCCGCGAGGCCGCCGCCGAGGACGTCGAGCGCGGCCTTGAGGTCCACGCCGGAACGCTCCAGGAAGACCACCGCCTCGGCGCACGCCTGGATGTTCACCGCGACGACGAGCTGGTTGGCCGCCTTCACGGTCTGGCCCGAGCCGTGCGGACCGCACAGCACGATGGTCCTGCCGAGCGCCTCGAAGATCGGTTCCGCCTCGTCGAAGGCGGCCTGCTCGCCCCCGACCATGATCGACAGCACCGCCTCGACGGCTCCGGCCTCGCCGCCGGACACCGGGGCGTCCAGCACACGGACACCCTTCTCGGCGCCGGCCCGCGCGAGGTCGACCGAAGTCCCCGGGGTGATCGAGGACATGTCGATCAGCAGAGCGCCGGGCCGCACGTTCTCCAGGATGCCGTCGGGCCCGTACGCGATGGCCTCGACCTGCGGGGACGCGGGCACCATCGTGATCACCACGTCGGCGTCCCGTACGGCCTCGGCGATCGAAGCGGCGGCTGTGCCGCCCGCGGCGGCCAGGCGCTCCAGCTTGTCCCGCTCCAGCGTGAACCCGGTGACGTCGTACCCGGCCTTGATCAGGTTCTCCGACATCGGCGAGCCCATGATGCCGAGGCCGATCCATGCCACCTTGGGGAGGTTGTCGCTCATGAGGGTGCCTCTCACTGAGATCTCTGCTGCGTCTTCGGGGGTGCCGCTCACCGGGCGGCGCGGGCCGCGGCCGGCAACCAGTCGAAGGCCCGCGCGCCGGGCCGGTCGCCCGCCTTGTACTCCAGGCCGACCCAGCCCCCGTACCCCTCCTCGGCCAGCTGGTCGAGGAGCCTCTCCAGGGGGAGCGTCCCGGTGCCCGGCGCGCCCCGACCGGGGCTGTCGGCGATCTGCACATGACCGGTCCGGCCGGTGTGGGCGGCGATCACCGCCGGGAGGTCCTCGCCGTTCATGGCGAGGTGGTAGAGGTCCATGAGGAACCGGGCGTTGCCGAGGCCCGTCGCCGCGTTCACCTTGTCGACGACGGCGACGGCGGCCGGCGCGCTCACCAGCGGATAGTCGGGCGACTCGCGTTCGTTGAGCGCCTCTACGAGGAGGACCGCGCCGATCCCGTCGGCGGCCCGCGCCGCGAGGACGAGGTTCTCCAGCGCGAGCGCGTCCTGCTCGTCCGGGTCCACGCCGTCGACGCGGTTGCCGTACAGGGCGTTGAGCGCCGTGCAGCCCAGGGACCCGGCGAAACCGGTGGCCACCTCGATGTTCGCCCGGAACCTCGCGGACTCCTCCCCGGGAAGGGACAGGGCGCCCCGGTCGGGTCCCGGCAGGCGGCCGGCGTAGAGGTTCAGCCCGGTCAGCCGGACGCCGGAGTCCTCGATCGCCCGCCTCAGGGCGTCGAGCTCGGACCGCTCGGGGGTGGGGGAGTCCGCCCAGGGCCACCACAGCTCGACCGCGGTGAATCCGGCCGCCGCGGCGGCCGCCGGACGCTCCAGGAGCGGGAGTTCCGTGAAGAGGATCGACAGGTTGACGCTGAAGCGCTGGTCCGCGAATCCCATGGGGTCGGCGCTCCCTTCCGTACTGGCGGCCGTGCGTGCCGGCCGGGCCGATTGAGGGCTGTTCCGTCGAGGGGCGATCCGTTGCAATTCCGTATTGCGGAAGTTCGTTTCTGCCCAATGGAAGATTGCAGTCGGGGCGCGAGGGTTGTCAAGGGGGTCGGGCGGAAAGCCGTGGCCGTGGCCCGTTCGGGCCGCGGGGGGCTTGCCTGGGGGTCGGCGGCGCGCAGTAGGTTGAGCCCGTGCGATTGAGAGTGGAGTTCACGACCGAGCCCTTCGACCTCGACGAAGCGCCCCGGCATGCCCTGGTCGCCCGCGAGGTCATCGAGGCGGCCGAGCTGGACGCCGTGGACGTCGGCCCGTTCGGCAACACCGCGGAAGGCGGCGCGGACACCGTTCTCACGGCCGTCGACGCGCTCCTGCGCCAGGTCCTGGAGGCGGGCGCCACCCGGGTCTCGCTCCAGCTGAACGTCCTGGGCGAGGCGGGGGAGGGCGGTAAGTGACCGGGATCGCGGACGATCCGTTCGTCGCGGCGGTCAAGCCGCTGGTCGACGCCATGGGCGGCGAGATGCTGGCGCCCGGACTGGCCGGCGTCGACGACGTCGTGCTGTCCTGGGAGGGCGTGGACGTCGTCGCCGTACGGCTGCCCCAGCTCGCCGACTCGCTCGACCACATCCTCGCCGCCCTGGAGCGCAAGCACGGCAGGCCGCTCGCGGAACTCGACCGCAAGGCCAAGCAGGAGACCGTACGGATGCTGGAGGCCCGCGGGGCCTTCTCCGTGCGGCACGGGGTGGAGACCGTCGCGAGCGCGCTCGGCGTGAGCCGCTTCACCGTCTACAACTACCTGAACCGCGAGAAGGGCGCCTGACCGGCGGCCATGCGTCTCCGGACTCCCGGCCGCCGCTGACCGTTCCCGGACGACGCGGCTCCCGCGGGCGCCGCCGGCCGTCTCGGGGCGGCAGGGCTCCCGCGGCCGTGGCCGACCACCTCCGGGCGACAGGTCGCGGTCGTCGCCGTCCACCGTCGTCCGCGGCGGGCGGGCGGCGCTTTCCGCAACCTCTCGTAACCCGAAGTTTTCAACAAAGTGTTGACGTGGTCTCGCCGAGGGCGTTAGCTGTGCGCAGCCCGTCCAGCACCAGGCCAGGGAGGCTTCCCATGACGTCGGGTACGGCATCAGGCGGCCTCGCCCGCTTCAACGCCCTTGAAGGCGCCGCGGCCCTCGCCGTTCTCCACGAGGTGTGCGCCTCCCGCGTCTGGGCCGAGCGGCTGCTCGCCGCCCGCCCGTACGCGGCCGCCGCCGACCTGTACGCCGAGAGCGACGCCGCCACGGCGGACCTCACCACCGCCGACCTGACGGAGGCGATGGCGGGGCACCCGCCCATCGGACGGCCGAAACCCGGCGATGCGGCCTCCTCGCGCGAACAGCGCGGGATGGCCGGCGCCTCCGCGGAGCTCAGAGCGGAGATGCTCGAACTGAACCTGGCCTACCAGGAGCGGTTCGGCCACGTCTTCCTGATCTGCGCCACCGGCCGGACCGGTGAGCAGATGCGCGACGCGGTCAGGGAGCGGATCGGCAACACCGCCGAGCGGGAGCGCGAGATCGTCCGCGTCGAACTGGGGAAGATCAACCGCATCCGGCTCGGCGGTCTCGTGCGGGACGAGCCGTCCGGCGCACAAGGCGGCTGACGGTCCCGTCCAGGACGTGCCCGGCGCGCAAGGCGGCTGAACGGGCATCCACCCAGGAAGGGCCCGGCGGCCCCGTACAGGAAGAAGAGACATGAGCACCGACACCACGGCCTCCGTGTCCACCCACATCCTGGACACCAGCGTGGGCCGCCCCGCCCGGGGCGTCGCCGTCCGGCTCGCCGTCCGCGCCGGACGCGAGGACGACTGGCGGGCACTCGGCGGCTCCGCGACCGACGCGGACGGCCGGTGCAAGGACCTTCCGGCCCTGCCGGAGGGCGCGACCCACGTACGGCTCGACTTCGAGGTCGAGCGGTACTTCGAACAGGATCAGGCGACACCGACACAGCGAGCCGATGCGCAGCAGGACGCCCCCGCGACTCGGGACAGCGATGCGTTCTTCCCCGAGGTGACCGTCACCTTCGCCGTCAGGCCGGGCGAGCACTACCACGTACCGCTGCTGCTCAACCCGTTCGGCTACTCCGTTTACCGAGGGAGCTAGCAGACATGACCGAACCTTCCCGCAAGGGCCGCCCGGTGCTCCTGGGCCAGAACCAGTACGGCAAGGCCGAGAACCGCGTCGTCAGGATCACCCGCGACGGCGCCACGCACCACATCAAGGACCTGAACGTGTCCGTCGCGCTGAGCGGCGACATGGAGGAGGTCCACCTCTCCGGCTCCAACGCCAACGTCCTGCCGACCGACACCACCAAGAACACGGTGTACGCCTTCGCCAAGGAACACGGCATCGAGTCCGCCGAGCGGTTCGGCATCCATCTCGCCCGGCACTTCGTGACCAGCCAGGAGCCGATCCACCGGGCGCGCATCCGCATCGAGGAGTACGCCTGGGAGCGCATCGAGGCCCCGGACACCGCCTCCCGGCCCGCCGGCGCGGACGAGCCGCGGCACTCCTTCGTCCGCAAGGGCCAGGAGACCCGCGTCACCCAGATCACCTACGACGGTGAGGCGTGGGAGGTGATCTCGGGCCTGAAGGACCTCGTCGTGATGAACTCGACGGACTCCGAGTTCTGGGGCTTCGTCAAGGACAGGTACACGACGCTGCCCGAGGCCCACGACCGCATCCTGGCCACCCAGGTGTCCAGCCGCTGGCGCTTCAACTGGACCGGCGACGAAGGGACCATGCCCGACTGGGACACGTCCTACGACCAGGTCAGGAAGCACATGCTCCAGGCCTTCGCGGACACCTACTCCCTCTCGCTCCAGCAGACCCTGTACGAGATGGGCGCGCGGATCATCGACCACCGCGACGAGATCGACGAGGTCCGCTTCTCGCTCCCGAACAAGCACCACTTCCTGGTCGACCTGGCGCCGTTCGGCCTCGAGAACGACAACGAGGTCTACTTCGCGGCCGACCGCCCCTACGGGCTGATCGAGGCCACCGTCCTGCGCGAGGGCCGCGAGCCGCGCATCCCGGTGGACCT
This sequence comes from Streptomyces sp. f51, assembly GCF_037940415.1. NCBI lineage: Bacteria > Bacillati > Actinomycetota > Actinomycetes > Kitasatosporales > Streptomycetaceae > Streptomyces > Streptomyces sp. f51. Next base: position 6,076,135 of record NZ_CP149798.1, read on the forward strand.
CACCCATCTCTAGAACCGCCGCAACGGACCCGGCCCCCCACTCGGCCGCCGGGTCCGTCCGCCGACCCGGAAGAACGAGGAACCGCAGTGGCAGTCCAGCGCATCGTCATCGAGAACTGCGCCATCGCGACCGTGGACACGGACGACACCGAGTACGCCTCGGGCCACATCGTCGTCGCCGACAACCTGATCGAGTCCGTGGGCGCCGGAGCGGCCCCCGCCGGCCTGGAGAACGTGGTCCGCCGCGTCGACGGCACCGGACATCTGGCCACACCCGGTCTGGTCAACACCCACCACCACTTCTACCAGTGGATCACCCGGGGCCTCGCCACGGACCACAACCTCTTCGACTGGCTCGTCGCCCTCTACCCGACCTGGGCGCGCATCGACGAGCCGATGGTCCACGCGGCCGCCCAGGGCTCCCTCGCCATGATGGCCCGCGGCGGCGTCACCACCGCCATGGACCACCACTACGTCTTCCCGCGGGGCTCCGGGGACCTGTCCGGCGCGATCATCCGGGCCGCCCGCGAGACCGGCGTCCGCTTCACCCTCGCCCGCGGCTCCATGGACCGCGGCGAGAAGGACGGCGGACTGCCGCCGGACTTCGCCGTCGAGACCCTCGAAGACGCCCTGGCCGCCACCGAGGCCACCGTCGACGAGCACCACGACCCCTCCTTCGCCAGCATGACCCAGATCGCCGTCGCCCCCTGCTCGCCCTTCTCCGTGTCCACCGAACTCATGCGGCAGGGAGCCGAGTTGGCCCGCCGTAAGGGGGTGCGGCTGCACACGCACGGTTCGGAGACCGTGGAGGAGGAGCAGTTCTGCAAGGAACTGTTCGGCATGGGCCCGACCGACTACTTCGAGTCGACCGGCTGGCTCGGCGAGGACGTGTGGATGGCGCACTGCGTCCACATGAACGACTCCGACATCGCCGCCTTCGCCCGCACGCGGACGGGGGTCGCCCACTGCCCCTCCTCCAACGCCCGGCTCGCCGCGGGCATCGCCCGGGTCCCCGACATGCTCGCCGCCGGCGTCCCGGTCGGGCTCGGCGTCGACGGCACCGCGTCCAACGAGTCCGGCGAACTCCACACCGAACTGCGCAACGCCCTGCTCATCAACCGGCTCGGCGCCCACCGTGAGGCAGCCCTGAACGCCCGTCAGGCCCTGCGCCTCGGCACCTACGGAGGGGCTCAAGTCCTGGGTCGGGCAAGCCAGATCGGCTCGCTGGAGGCGGGCAAGCTCGCCGACCTCGTGCTGTGGCGCCTGGACACCCTGGCGCACGCCTCGATCGCCGACCCGGTGACGGCGCTGGTCCTCGGCGCCGCCGCCCCGGTCACCCTCTCGCTCGTCGACGGCCGCCCGGTCGTCGAGGACGGCCGCCTGCTGCACGTGGACGAGGACGCCGTCGCCCGCTCCACCCGGGACGAGGCGCGGCGCCTCGCCCGGATCGCCGGACAGGACTGACCCGCCCCAGAACTCCGGCCGAGGGGGACGGCCCTCGGCCGGTGGCCGTGGACCCCGGTCCACGGCGGTCGCCCGGGGCGCGCACGACCGTGCGCGCCCCGGGGCGGCCACCGCCGCGCGGACACCGGGTCCGCGCGACGGCGACCGTCCCGGTCCCGCACGACCGCGCATCACCTCCCTGACACCCACGTCGGACGACGACGTGTACCCGACCGGAGGAGCCGCCGTGGCAGCCAAGCCCGAGCCGAGCACCGATGCACGACCCCCTGGATCGACCGGCCGACCGGTCCATCCGGTCGACGAGAGACTGCCCGTCCTCAAGATGGCGGCCAGCGGCCTTCAGCACGTGGCCGCCATGTACGCGGGAGTCGTCGCCCCGCCCCTCGTCGTCGGCGCCGCGGTCGGCCTGTCCGCCGGTGAACTCACCTTCCTCACCGGCGCCTGTCTGTTCACCGCGGGCCTCGCCACCTTCCTCCAGACCCTCGGCGTCTGGAGGATCGGAGCCAGGCTGCCCTTCGTCAACGGCGTCACCTTCGCCGGCGTCGCCCCCATGACCGCGGTCGCCGCCTCCGTCGAGGACAGGAGCGACGCCCTGCCCGTCATCTTCGGCGCGGTCATGGTCGCCGGTGCCCTAGGATTCCTGGCGGCCCCCTACTTCGGCAAGGCCGTCCGCTTCTTCCCGCCCGTCGTCACCGGCAGCGTGATCACCCTCATCGGCGTGTCCCTGCTCCCCGTCGCCTTCGGCTGGGCCCAGGGCCCGGACCCCACGGCGGACGACTACGGTTCACGGACCAGCCTGGGACTCGCCGCGGCGACCCTCCTCGTCGTCCTCCTGCTGCGCCGCTTCACCCGGGGCTTCGTCAAGCAGATCGCGGTCCTGCTCGGCCTGGTCGCCGGCACGCTCATGGCGATCCCCCTCGGCGTTACTGACTTCGGGCCGGTCGCCTCGGCGGACGTGGTGGGCTTCCCGACGCCGTTCCACTTCGGCGCCCCGCAGTTCCATCTCGCGGCGATCCTCTCGCTCTGCGTGGTGATGGTCGTCTCGATGACCGAGTCGACCGCCGACATGCTGGCGCTCGGCGAGATCGTCGAGCGTCCCGCCGACGAGCGGACCATCGCGGCCGGACTGCGTGCCGACACCCTCGGCTCCGCGCTGAGCCCGGTGTTCAACGGTTTCATGTGCAGCGCCTTCGCCCAGAACATCGGTCTCGTCGCGATGACGAGGATCCGCAGCCGGTACGTCGTCGCCACCGGCGGCGGATTCCTGGTGCTGATGGGACTGTGCCCGACGGCCGCGTCACTGATCGCCGTCGTACCGCGCCCGGTGCTGGGCGGTGCGGGTGTCGTCCTGTTCGGATCGGTCGCCGCCAGCGGGATCCAGACCCTGGTCAGGGCGGGCCTGGAGAAGGACAACAACGTCCTGATCGTGGCCGTCTCGCTCGCGGTCGGCATCATCCCGATCACGGCTCCCGGCTTCTACCACGCGTTCCCGCAGACGGCCCGGATCGTCCTCGACTCCGGCATCTCGACGGGCTGTGTCACCGCCGTCGTCCTCAACCTGGTCTTCAACCACCTGGGCAGGGGCCGCGCGGACGCGGGCGAGGTGACGCACCCCATGGAGGCGGGCGAGGACCTCGCGGCGGCACCGGCCCGCTGACCGGCGGGCCGCGCCCCGTGCGTGTCCGCCACGGCGGACAGGCAGGGGCCGTGGCGGACACGCACGGCCACGGCGGACACGCAGGGGCCGTGGCGGACACGCACGGGGCGCGGCACGAGAACGTGCCGCGCCCCGCGCCGCGCGGGTCAGCCGATGTGATAGCTGTCGCCGTAGACCTTCCAGTCCAGCGGAGTGTTCAGGTTCAGGTTCCGGTTGCGGACGAAGACCCGTTGCTCGGTGTCGACCCGGGTGGTGTCGGAGTGGGCCTCCTCCTGCTTCATGGCCCACACCCGCGCGTCGAGGAAGGCGTTCAGATACGTCACCTCGTCGCCGCCCTGGGCCGGCGGCTTGGCCTTGGCCAGGGCGCGCCTGCGGATGCTGCCGAAGCTGGTGCTGTCGTCACCGTTGCCGTGCATCACGATGGCGTCGTAGTACGTGAACTGGCCGAGCGCCCCGATGCCGTCGGCCTTGCCCTGCGCCACGGCGGGGTTGAAGTAGACACGGTCGCGTTCGTCGTTCTGGGCCTGCTGGAACGCGGTGTCCTGGGCGGCCCGGCGCCAGGCGGCGGGGAAGCCGGGGTCCAGGCCGTCGTGCGAGTCGCTGCCGTTCACGTCACGCAGGGCCGGCAGGTATGGGGACAGGACGTTGCCGGGCTTGCGCCGGTTGTACAGCTCCACGAGGTCGAGCATGTCGCCGGTGCCGGAACAGAAGCCGATGATCCCGGCGGTGTAGCCGCGTCCGTCACCGATGTCCTCGATGTACTTGTACTGCGCCTTCCAGTCCAGCGAGGAGTTCTCCGCGCTGGAGACGAGCTTCATGGCGATCTCCTTCTTCGCCGGGTCGTCCAGGCCGATCGGCGAGGCGGTCGCGGTCTGGCCGGCGATCAGGGGTCCTGCCACCAGTGAGGCGCCGATCAGGGTGAGCAGGGTGCGCCGCGAGGGGCGTATGTGGGGGGTGTGCACGGGACCTCCGATGGGGGAGCGGTGTTGCCGCGTACTGTTAGGAAAGTTTCCTACCAGAGTTCGGAGATGGCGTACACCCGTTGGGGCAAAGGGAGTTGACGCTTTACCTGCTCGCGATCGGCTCGGGGTCGGCCGTCCGCCCGGGGCCGGCTGCCGCCCGGTCGGCGGCTGTCGTCGGGTCGGCGGACGTCGTCGGGCCGGGAGCCGGTGCGGCGCGTCGGGGTCGCAGCAGCGCGGCGGTCAGGACCAGGGCCGTGGCCGTGGCCGCCGTGGCGACCGTGAACGCCAGCCGGTAGCCGTCCGCCGACGCCGCCGCGACGTGCTCGCCCGCGGCGGTCAGCCGCTCGGTGCGGCCCGCGGCCAGGGTCGTCAGCACCGCGAGACCCAGCGAACCGCCCACCACCTGCGTGGTGTTGAACAGTCCCGAGGCCAGACCGGCGTCCTCCGCGCGGGCGCCCGACATGGCCAGACCCGTCACCGCGGGCATCGCGGCCGCGAACCCGGCGGAGAGCAGCAGGAGCGCGGGCAGCACGTCGGTGACGTACGCGCCCGCGGTCGGGGCGCGCCCGAGCAGGGCGAGGCCCGCCGTGACGAGGGCGAGTCCGGCGAGCAGGACGCGGTACGGGCCGAAGCGGGCGACCGTGCGCGCCGACAGGGTCAGCATCAGCAGGCCGATGGTGACCGGCGCGGGCAGGAACGCCGTACCGGTGAGCAACTCGCTGAAGCCGAGCACGCGTTGGAGGTAGAGCGCGCCGATGTACTGGAAGCCGTACATCCCGGCGATCATCAGGATCTGTACGGCGTTCGCGCTCGTCAGGGTCCGCGAGCGGAACAGTCGCAGCCGCAACAGAGGGCGCGCGGCCCGCGCCTGACGGACCGTGAAGCCGGCGAGGAGGGCGAGCGCGAAGGCGCCGAGCGCGAGCGTGCCGCCGGGGCTTCGCGTTCCGGCCCCGACGATCGCGTACACCATGAGCATGAGCGCGCCGGTGACCAGGACCGCGCCGGGATAGTCCGCGCCCGCGCCGAGCCCGGCTCCCTCGTCGGGGGCGAGGATCCGCAGCGCGGCGACCAGGGCCAGTACGCCGATCGGCAGGTTGATCAGGAAGATCCAGTGCCAGCCGAGGGTCTGGGTCAGCGCGCCGCCGAGGAAGGTGCCGAGGGCCCCGCCGGCCGCGCCGACCGCGCTGAACACCGCGATGGCGCGGCCCTGTTCGCGGGGTTCGGGGAAGAGCGCCACGAGCATGCCGAGGACCACGGCCGAGGTCATGGCCCCGCCGACGCCCTGGAGGGCACGGGCCGCGATCAGCGTGCCCTGCCCGCCGGCGACACCGCACAGCACGGACGCCAGGGTGAACACGGCGAGCCCGGCCGTGAACATCTGCTTGCGGCCGAGCAGATCGCCGAGCCGGCCCACGAGCAGCAACAGCCCCCCGAACGGGATCAGATAGGCGTTCACGACCCAGGCGAGACCGGCGGCGGAGAAGCCGAGGTCGCTCTGGACGGCGGGCATGGCGACGGTGACGATGTTCCCGTCCAGGACCGTCATCAGGGTTCCCGCGCACAGCACCGCGAGTGAGGCCCACCGCGAGCGGGTTCGTCGTTCCGGCGATCGGGCCGGTCCGGTCCGGGACAGCATGACGGTGACCTCCGCGTTCTCCGCGGACCGCTGGGGTTCCACGGGTGTTCTCCCTTGGTGCACGACTTGTAACGGGGTACATCGTCAGTGACCATGGGAGACCGGCGAAAGGAGGCACTTCGATGTCCCAGGGGAACACCGGTGTTACGTCGCAGGCAGTGCTCGCGCAGGCGTGCCCGGTCCGCGAGGTTCTTGACAGGGTCGCCGGGAAATGGAGCGTGCTGATCATCGTGGCCGCCGCGCACGGCCCGATCCGCTTCACCGAACTGGAGCGCAGCGTCGAGGGGATCAGCCGCCGCATGCTGACCCTGACCCTGCGCAACCTGGAGCGCGACGGTCTCCTCACGCGCACCGTGTATCCGACCGTGCCGCCGAAGGTCGAGTACGAACTCACTCCGGTGGCGAGTGAGTTGCACAAGACGCTGCTCTCGCTGACCGACTGGGCCGAGCGGCATCGCGTCACGATCGCCGAGTCGCGCGCGGCCTACGACGCCGAGCACCGGCCGGAGTCGGTGGACGCGTAGGCCGTACGCGGACACGCCTCCCCGGAGGCCGGCCCCGTGGTCACAGAGCCAGGGGGCCCGGGTCGGTGGCCAGCGACTTGAAGGCGTCCCGTGCGCCCGGCAGCAGACGGCGCTCGGTGAGGTCCATCAGCCCGCCGACCGCCGTGATCTCGGCGGACACCGTGCCGTCGGTCTTCCTGATCGTCTGCTCGATGCGGAAGGTCTTGCCCTCGCCCCAGAGGAACGCGCACGTCACCTCGACCTCGTCACCGGCCCGCAGTTCGCGCCGGTACCGGATGGTCGTCTCCAGCGCCACCGGGCCCACACCGCGGGCCAGCAGTTCCGTCTGGCCGATCCCGGCCGCCCGGAGCAGCGACCAGCGCGCGTGCTCCGCGTACTGGAGATACACGCTCTGGTTGAGATGGCCCTGCACATCGGTCTCGTATCCGCGCACGGTCACGGGGACGAAGAACGGCTCTGCCACGACTTTCCCTTCGACGACGACTGTTTCCATGGCTCGGGGGCTCGGGGGCTCGGGGGCTCGGGGCGCGCGGCTCACGTCCGCCGGGGTGAGGCCAGGACGTACCGGGTGCCCGTGCGCGGCTGCGTGTGCTCGCCGACCTGCCAGCCGGACTTCTCCAGCGTGGCCGCGCAGGCCCGCAGCGCCGCCTGGTCCGGCTCGTGCACGGCGACGGCCTCAGGCTGCGGTGTCGCCCGTATCCGGTATCCGCCGCCCTCCGCGGCTGCGGGCCGGTGTCCCGCCGCCTCCAGCGCGAGCGCGGCGGCCTGCACCAGATGCGTCCGTTCCCAGGCGCACGGAAGGCCGGCCGACCCGTCCGGACGGGTCATCCGGCGCAGCTCCAGCAGCCCCTGCCAGGCGCTGCGCACCTCCCTGAGCCGCGCGGGTCCGTCCTCGGTCCGCTCCTCGCCGCCGACCCGCGCCGAGAACACCCCGGAATCCGCGGGGGCGGACACCTCGGAGGCCGCGGCGGGCTCGGCGGGTCCCGGGTCCTCGCGCAGCCGGTGCCCGGCCGGGGTCAGGAAGTGGTCGCGCGGGGGACGCGGATGACGGAAGGCGAGCCCCCGCTTCACCAGGGCGGCGAGCTGCGCCTCCGTACCCCGCAGCCGCCCGGTCACGGGGTCGGCCGCCTCGACGATGCGCCGCTGCGCGGCGGTCGGCGGTCGTGTCACGGCCCGCTCCCTCCCCACCCGGTGCCGCCACGGCACTCCGGTCCCCGCCGTGGCTCAGTGTTCCTCCGGCCCCTCTCCCGCCGGGGAGAGGCCTTCATGGGAACAGTACGCGTCGGGTCTGACATTCCAGCCGGCCACCACATGGCGGCGGTGCTCCGTGCTCAGCCGGCTCATCGTCCCGGTGCCGAGCTGGAAGAGGGCGCCGGACTGGGCCGTCAGACCGAGGCGCCGCGCGGTCAGCACCCGCAGGAAGTGGCCGTGCGAGACGACGACCACGCTGCCCTCCGACTCCGCGAGCGCCGCGTCGATCCTGGCCAGCGCCCGCTCGGCGCGCACCCCGACCTGTTCCGGGCTCTCCCCGGGGTGCTCGGGAGGTCCTGCCACGACCCCGTCGGTGAACAGGAACCAGTCGGGCCGCTCCCGGTGGATCTCGACGGTCGTGACCCCCTCGTACCCGCCGTAGTCCCACTCGCAGAGGTCCGCGTCCACGCGGGCATGGCCGATCCCGGCCAGTTCGGCCGTCTCCCGGGCCCGGCGCATCGGGCTGACGAACGCCGCCGCGATGTGGTGCCGGGCGATCAGCGGACGGAGCCGTCGCGCCTGCTCACGGCCGTTGTCGGTCAGCGGGACATCGGTCGACCCCGTGTGCCGCCCGGACATCGACCACTCGGTCTCACCGTGCCGTACGAGGAGCAGGTCACCCATCGCCGCGCCCTTCCGTCCCTGTGCCGGGTGCTGTCCCTCGTACGGTGACACCGGGCGGGCGCGGCCGCAGCACCGGATCCTCCGGTCGGCCCACCCCGGGCCTCAGACCCGTTCCTGCCGGTACCCGCTCAGGAACCGCCCGATCCGGCTGATCGCCGCGTCCAGGTCGTCGGCGTGCGGGAGGGTGAGGATGCGGAAGTGGTCGGGGCGCGGCCAGTTGAAGCCGGTGCCCTGGACGACCTGGATCTTCTCGCGCAGCAGCAGGTCGAGGACGAACCTCTCGTCGTCGTGGATCGGATGCACGGCGGGGTCGATGCGCGGGAACGCGTACAGCGCGCCCTTGGGTTTGACGCAGGAGACGCCCGGGATCTCGTTCAGCTTCTCCCAGGCACGGTCGCGCTGTTCCCGGAGCCTGCCGCCCGGTGCGGTCAGTTCGTGGATCGACTGGCGGCCGCCGAGCGCGGCCTGGATGGCGTACTGCGCCGGGGCGTTGGCGCACAGCCGCATCGAGGCCAGCATCGTCAGCCCCTCCAGGTAGTTGCGCGCGTGCTGCCGCGGGCCGGTGACGACCAGCCAGCCGGAGCGGAATCCGGCCACGCGGTAGGTCTTGGACAGCCCGCAGAAGGTGAGGACCACCAGGTCGGGGGCGAGGGCGGCGGCCGAGTGGTGCACGGCGTCGTCGTAGAGGATCTGGTCGTAGATCTCGTCGGCGAACACCATCAGGCCGTGCCGGCGGGCGAGATCGAGGATGCCCTCGACGATCTCCTTCGGATAGACCGCGCCCGTCGGGTTGTTGGGGTTGATGATGACGACCGCGCGGGTGCGGTCGGTGATCTTCGCCGCCATGTCCTCCAGGTCCGGGTACCAGTCGGACTGTTCGTCGCAGAGGTAGTGCACGGCCTTGCCGCCGGACAGTGTGACGACCGCCGTCCAGAGCGGGAAGTCCGGTGCGGGGATGAGGACTTCGTCCCCGTCCTCGACCAGTGCCTGTACGGCCATGGAGACCAGCTCCGATACGCCGTTGCCGAGGAAGACGTCGTCCACGCCGACGTCCAGGCCCCGGTCCTGGTAGCGCTGGGCCACGGCCCGGCGCGCGGACAGGACCCCGCGCGAGTCGGTGTAGCCGTGCGCCCGGGGCAGCATCCGGATCATGTCCTGGAGGATCTCCTCGGGCGCCTCGAAGCCGAAGAGGGCCGGGTTGCCGGTGTTCAGGCGCAGCACGCTGTGGCCGGCCGCCTCCAGGGCGTCGGCGTGCTCGATCACCGGGCCGCGGATCTCGTAACAGACCTCGCTGAGCTTGCTCGACTGCCGGAACTCCATGCGCTGCGCCCTCCGGTTGTGGTGTTGCTTGGTTTTACCAAGTGTGAGCTTGGAAAGTCCAACAAGATAGCTAGACTGCCTCGCATGCCACCGCGCCGAAGCTACGACCAGTACTGTTCCGCCGCCCGTGCCCTCGACGTCGTCGGGGACCGGTGGACCCTCCTGATCGTCCGTGAACTGCTCGGCGGACCGCGCCGCTACACCGATCTGCACGCCGACCTTCCGGGGGTCAGCACCGACGTCCTCGCCTCCCGGCTCAAGGACATGGAACGCGACGGCCTGACCACGCGCCGGCGTCTGCCGCCTCCGGGAGCGGCCTACGTGTACGAACTCACCGGACGCGGGCGTGAGTTGCTGCCCGTCCTGCACGCGCTCGGCGAGTGGGGCGGGTCGGCGCTGGGCGAGCGGCGGCCCACCGACGCCGTGCGGGCCCACTGGTTCGCGCTGCCGCTGCTGCGCGGTCTCGACACCGCGTGGGAGGGCGAGGGGCTGGTCGAAGTCCGCCTGGACGAGGGCCTGTTCCATGTGTGGCTCGGCACCGGGGAAGGCCCGCTCTACGGCGAGGGACCCGCCCCGCGGGAGCCGGACGCCCGGCTGGCGCCGGACGCGCGGACGTGCGAGGCCCTGAACTGGGGCACGTCGACGCTGCTCGACGCCCTGCGCGAGCGCGCCGTCGACGTGACGGGCGACGGCCCCCTCGCCCAGGCGCTCCGCGAGGCGTGAGGCGACCCGGGCGCCGAGCGTGATGCCACCCGGGCTCGGCGCTTGACGCGACCCGTGCGCGGACCGTGACGCGACCGGACGGGAACCTCGCCCGGCAAGCCGGAGGCCCGCGCCGCCCCCAGAAGGAGAGCGGCGCGGGCCCCGGTCGGCGGTCCGCGGTCAGGCGCCCGGCGGGATCCGGGACGGGCGTCCGCGGCCCCGCGTCAGCGAGTAGCCCCAGATGCCGGCGAGTGCCGCGAGGACCCCGCCGATCGCCGTCCACACCCAGCGGTCGGACCACCAGCCCGAACCGTCGGGCCGGAGCGAGGACAGCACCGCCGTCTTCGAACCGGAACCGTCGCCGGAGGTGTCGTCGGAAGCGGACTTCACGGCGATGCCCGGGACCAGCGGCTTGGCGAGCGAGCCGTCGACCGCGGCCGAACCGCCGATGTCCTTGGAGTCCACCTGGAGTTCGGTGCTCATCGGCAGACCCAGATCGGTCGCCCCGAGCGCGGTGGCGGTCAGCCGGACGTAGTAGGTGCCCGGCAGCGGGTCGTCGGCCCACGGCTCCGACCAGGCGCGCACGGTGCGCAGCGTGCAGGAGAGCTCCACGGAGGACGCGTCCGCCCCCGCGGTCCGGGTCTGCGCCCCGTACTGGCAGGCCTGGCGGCGCCGCAGCCCGTCGTACACGTCGATCTGCCAGGTCTCGGTGCCCGAGCGCTTGGACGCCTCGGGCAGCTTCACCGTCGCCTTCACGGTGGGCCGCTGCCCCGCGTCCGCGGCGAACTGCCAGTACAGGTAGTCACCCGTGGAGGCACCGGCCGTGGCCTGCACCCCCTGCTCGATCTCGGTCGCCGTACGGAACGACGTACCGGCCTCGGTGGGAGCGGAGCCGTCACCCGACGGGCTCGCGGACGGCGAGGCGTCGGCGAGCGCGGGAGAGGCGGCCGCCACGAGCAACGCGGGCGCCGCCGCGACCCCCGCGAGCAGGGCCGCGGTGCTCAGTACACGTCGGATGCGCATCAGTTGGTCCTCCAGACCGAGAACCGCCAGCGAGAGATCCAGCCCCACAGCAGGCCCGCGAGGAAGCCGGTCAGCACCAGGGCGCCGAGCAGCCACCAGCCGCGTCCGAGGCCGAAGGAGGCCACGTCGGACGCCTGGTCGGGACCGGCGACGACGTCGACCGTCAGCTCCAGCGGCAGACCGGGCGTGGTCTTCACGCCGGGCGCGGCCGAGAAGGAGCTGGACACCTGGAGGCACACGACCTCGGCCGGCGCGTTGTCGTCGTCGCTGTCGGCCTTCGGGTAGCGCAGACCCGTCGAGACGACGTCCGTACGGCCGTTCCCGGCCGACTCGCCGCGCACGATCTCCCGGCCGTGCAGGGTGACGGCACGCAGCAGCACCCCGTAGTCGGGGTTGACCTGGCGGTCGGCCGCGATGCTCACCGAGGCGCGCAGCTCCTTGCCGGGCGCGACCTCCACCCGGTACCAGCGGTGCTGCGAGAACTCCTCGCGGTCGGTGTAGATGCCCGACTTGACGGCGGGTGCCCCGGTGCACGAGTCGGCGCCCTGCACGGCCACCGGCTTCACCACCGGGTCGGCGGCGCGGACCACCAACTGGTTGACCCGGTCGCTGAGCTGCTCCTTGTGCTCCACCGAGGTGTACGTGCCGCCCGTGGCCTCGGCGATGCAGCTCAGCTGCCTGCTCACCTTGACGTCGGGGACCAGACCCAGGGTGTCGATGGTCAGGTCGATGCCCTTGGCCGCGATCTCGCGGGCCACCTGGCACGGGTCGAGCGGCTGGCAGGTGTCCTCGCCGTCGCTGATCAGCACGATGCGACGGGTGCCCTCACCGCCCTGGAGGTCGTCCGCCGCCTTGAGCAGCGCGGGGCCTATCGGGGTCCAGCCGGTCGGATTGAGCGTCGCGACCGCGGTCTTGGCCTCGGTGCGGTCCAGCGTCCCCACCGGGTACAGCTGGGCCGTGTCCTTGCAGCCCGTCTTGCGGTCGTTCCCCCGGTAGTTGGCGCCGAGGGTGCGGATGCCGAGCTGTACCTCCTGCGGTGTCGCGTCGAGTACTTCGTTGAACGCCTGCTTCGCCGCGGACATCCGCGACTCGCCGTCGATGTCCCGGGCCCGCATCGAACCGCTGACGTCCAGCAGGAGTTCGACCTTGGGCGCGGTCGCCGTGGTTTCGTCGGCGACCGCCCCGGCCGGGAAGGCGATCCCGGCGGCCAGGGCGGCGAGCAGGGCGCAGACGCCCGCCGCCAGCCGTTGTCTTGTGATCATCGGCGGATCCTATTGATCAAAGGTGCCGCTCGTAAAAACGAGAGGTGTCCCGCGTCATGACGAGCGGGGTCCGCCGAGGGGCCGGGGGAGCAGAGTCCACAGGTCACCGGGGGTCCCGGGCGAAAGCCGCATCAGCGTGAGCGCCTTGGCGGGGATCGGCTCGCCGAGGAGCGCGGGAAGGTCCGCGGTGCGCGGGAGATCCGGCGCGACCCTCGTGAGAGCCTGGCGCAGGGCGTCCGCCGAGCCCGCCGTGGCACCGAGCGCGCCGCCGACGAGGGAGCCGAAGAGCTTGCGGCGCAGGGCGGTCTCGTCGTCGGTCACGTTCCGCCCCGACAACTCCGGTACGGGGATGCCGTGGAGGGCGAGGCGGGCCGGGCTCACCCGGATGTCGGCCAGGTCCCTGTAGACGAGCCGGACGGGCCGGTCCGCGCGGTCGAGGATCACGAGCAGGTTCTGTCCGTGCGCCTCCAGGGCCACCCCGAGCTCCAGCAGCCGCAGCCCCGCCGTGAGCGCGAGACGGGTGAACTCGGCCATCCAGGAGGGGTTCTCGGGCAGCCGGGTCAGCGGCAGGGCGGCCACCGGGAGACACCGCTCGCCCTCGTCCGCGTACCCGTCCGGCGACTCCCGCACCACCGCCGCGAGATCGGGGGAACCCGCGGTGGCCGCGCCGAGCGTGCGGGTGATGTGCAGCGGCGCGTCCAGGCGGGCCGCCATCCCCTCCATGAACGCCGAGACGGTGTCCGCCGCGCGCACCGAGTACACCGAGATGTCCCGGACCGAGGAGGTCAGCCGGGCGCTCAGCGCCGTCTTCACATGCGGCCCGTCCGGCACGGCCAGGGTCCGCAGGGACATCAACGGGCGCCCCGCGAAGCCTTCTTGGACCGGCGTGTCCAGCACATGGGCGACCTGCCAGGGGTGCACCGGGATCAGCACCCGCTCCCCGTCCCGCAGCCACTTCGGCCACTCGCCCGTGACCAGGGCGTCGTCCACCGCCACCAGGTCGAGCCGGACCGACGTCCTGTGCTCGGGCCCGTACGCGAGCTGCTCGGCCACCGAGAACCCCGGCCTGGAGCGGCAGTTGGGGTGGTACGGGTGCCCGTCGACGATCCGCTGCTCCCACGCCCAGCTCGCCGCCGAAGGCCCCGGCACGCCGTCCGCCGTCCGGTCCGCCCGCGACAGCGCCAAGGAGGCGACACTGTCCGCGAGTTCGGCCGAGAACGCATCACCGTGCGGCACGCCGAGCGCGCCGACGAGCGCCTGCGGCCGGTCGTACACCCGCTCGCCGAGCATCACTTCGGCGACACGGCCCGAGGTGTCGTACGGATCGGGGAGCGGTCCGCGCAGCCGGCGGCCGTCGCTCAGGCGGAGCGTCAGGCCCTCGCGGTCCGTGTCCCGGCCGGCGATCCAGGGCAGCGGCTCGTACGCCAGCGCCCGCCACAGCCGGGTCAGCACGGCGGCCCGGGCGCCGGGCAGGGCCCGCGCGTAGGGCCCCGACAACCCGGGGCGCACGACGCTCAGCTCCTCGGCGAACGCGGCCTCGGTGTCGGGCGTGGAGGGACGGGACACGGGCGGGCTCCTTGCGTACGGGGACTGCGTCGTGGTCGTCCGCCGCGGCGGACATACTGATCACCAGTGCACCGTATGAATCGACTGGACCGGGTGGATCGCGTGGACTTCAAGCCGACCGTGTTCCCCCAGCTCACCGGTGGCGACATGGACGAGGCCGCCGACGCGTACGCCGCCGCGCCGTTGCTCAATTGTCTCCTTCGCGAGCTGGCGGAGCCCACGGGGCGGCCGGGCGTCCGCCGGCTGCGCGCGAGCGGCCGGAGTCTGCGCGTGCGGGGGACCCGGCGGCCCTACGCGCCGGAGGCGCACACCGGCGGGGCCTGGCACCGGCTCACCCATCCGGAGCTCGTCGCCCTCGCCGCGGACGAGCTGCGCCTGTTCACCGGCGTGGACAACACCACCCTGCCCGCGGAGATGACCGACAGCAGGGACGTCGTCGCCGCCCTCCTGCGTGCCCGTGCCCGCACGACGCCCCCCGAGGACCCGTATCTGCGCTCCGAACAGTCCCTGATCATGGGGCACCCCTACCACCCGGCGCCCAAGACCCGCGGTGGCGGTCCGGCCGAAGGGTGGCTGCCCTACGCCCCCGAGGCCCGCACCCGCTTCCCACTGGAGCTGCTCGCGGTGCGCGAGGACACCGTCGTCGAGGAGGGCGACACGAGCGCGCTCGACGCCCTGGGCCGCGCCCCCGCCGGTTACCGGCTGCTGCCCGCCCACCCGTGGCAGCTGGCCCTGACCGGCTCAGCCCCCGCGATCCGGGAGGCCTTCGCGGACGGCAGGCTCCTGCGCCTGGGACGGACCCGGCGCCCGCTGTGGCCGACCGCCGCCGTCCGCACGCTCCACGCCCCCGAGGACGACCTGTTCCTCAAGTTCAGCCTCGACGTCCGCATCACCAACGACATCCGCCGGCTGTGGCGGCACGACCTGCTGAAGGCACGGGCCACCGACGCGGCCACCGCCGGCGCCTTCGCCGCGCAGGACGGGCCCGCCGCCTGGCTGAGCGACCGCGGCTGGCGCACCGCCGGCTTCGCCTTCGAGGAACTCGCCGTGCTGGTCCGCGACGGACTGCGCGGTCATCTCGTCCCCGGTGCCGTTCCGCTGCTGGCCGCCGCCCTGGTGGAGGGCTTCGAGGGCAGCCCGCTGGACCGGCTCACCGACCCCGGCGGCTGGTGGGCGGCCTACCTGCGCCAGGTGGTGCCCCCCGTCCTCGAGGCGTTCGCCCGCCACGGAGTCGTCGTCGAGGCCCATCTCCAGAACACGCTCGTGGCCGTGGACGCGGACGGCATCCCCGTCCAGGCCCTGTTCCGGGACGCGGAAGGCGTGAAACTGCTGTCCGGGGTGAGCCGCGCGGCCGGCTGGGAACGGCTCGTCTACTGCCTGGTCGTCAACCACCTCTCCGAGCTGGCAGGACTCCTCGCCGAACGGTTCCCGGGCGTGGACCCCTGGCCCGCCGTACGCCGGGAACTCCGCCGCTGCGGCGCGGAGCTGGGCCTCCCCGAGGCCGCCGCGCTGCTCTCCTCGCCGACCCTGCCGGGCAAGACGAACCTGCTGCTCCGCTGGACGGACGCGGACGGCGCCGACGCCCGCTATGTGCCGCTGCCCAATCCGCTGGCCGGGACGTGACGCCGTACCTCAGGGACCGTCCCGCCGCGCGGCGGGACGGTCCCTGAGCCACGGACGGCTCAGTCGAGGCTGCGGATGAGACCCACGTGGAAGGGAGTGAGGTCCTCGACGCGTCCGGCGAGGACCTTCTCCAGCCACTCCGGGTCCCCGAGCAGGGCCCGGCCGACCGCCACGAGGTCGAACTCGTCGCGCTCCATGCGGTCCAGCAGCGCCCCGATGTCGGTGACCGTGGCCTGCTCGCCCTGGAACACCTGGAGGAACTCGTTGCTCAGGCCCACCGATCCGACGCTGACGGCGGGCTTGCCCGACACCTTCTTGGCCCAGCCCGCCAGGTTGAGGTCGGACCCCTCGAACTCCGGGAGGTGGAAGCGCCGGGTCGAGCAGTGGAAGGCGTCGGCGCCCGCGTCGGCCAGCAGGCCGAGCATCGTCTGAAGCTCCTGCGGGGTCTCCGCGACCCGCGCCCCGTAGTGGTTCAGCTTCCACTGGGAGAGGCGGAAGGAGATCGGGAAGCCGCCGGAGACGCTCTCCCGGCAGGCGGCCACGGTCTCGGCGGCGAAGCGGGTGCGGCCGACGATGTCACCGCCGTAGGCGTCGTCGCGCCGGTTGGTTTCGGCCCACAGGAACTGGTCGATCAGATAGCCGTGGGCGCCGTGGATCTCCACGCCGTCGAAGCCCAGCTCCTCGGCCGACGCAGCCGCCGTGGCGTAGGCGGCGACCACGTTGTCGATGTCCGCCTGGGTCATCTCCCGGCCCGACCGCGTGCCGTCAAGGGCGATGCCCGAGGGGCCGATCCGCGGGGCGTCGGGAACCGGGGGACTGCCGGCGACCCGCTCCATCCCGACGTGCCACAGCTGCGGCATGATCCGGCCGCCCGCCGCGTGGACGGCGTCGGCCACGGCCGACCAGCCGGCGAGTGCCTCGGCGCCGTGGAAGTGCGGGACCCGGGCGCTGCTTCCCGCCGAGTCGTGGCCGACGTAGGTGCCCTCGGTGATGATCAGGCCGACGCCCGCGGCCGCCCGCCGGGCGTAGTACCGGGCCACGTCCTCGCCCGGCACGCCGCCGGGGGAGAACTCGCGGGTCATCGGGGCCATCACGACCCGGTTGGGCAGGGTGAGGTTTCCCAGGGAGAACGGCCGGACCAGGATGTCCCTGACGCGGTCGACGGAATTCGTGGGCATCGGTGTTCGCCTTCGATAGGGGGCCGACCGCACGGCGACGGGGGATTCGACCGTGCGGTCGGCGGCTTGTGTGGGTGGGGGACGCGGGCGGGCCCGGGGGCCGCGCTCAGTCCTCCAGCAGGGTCCGGACGGAGTCCTTGCCGGCACCTGGGTCCTGGTCGGCCCGGACGGAGTCCTTGCCGGAACCGGCTCCGGGGACCGGTGTGACGTCGGCCGCCGGAGCCGGCGCCGCGCGGACGAACCACGCCGTGCCGAACGCGAGCGCGGACAGGACGGCCGCGCCGACCAGGACACCGTGCAGACCGCTGCTGACGGCGTCCCTGACGGCCTCGCGCATGGCGCCCGGCATGTCCTTCAGCAGCGCCGGGGTCAGTCCGCCGCCCGCGGTCAGCCGCTGTTGCGTGCCGGAGCCGAGCCGCTGGGCCAGCACCTCGTTCATGCGGCCGCTCTGCACGGCGCCGAGCACGGCGACCCCGAGGGAGCCGCCGATGGTGCGCACCAGGGTCACCGTGCCCGTGGCCGCGCCCATGTCCCGCGGGTCGGCGCCGCTCATGGTGGTGACCACCGTGCTCTGCAACAGGGCCCCGACGCCCACCCCGATGACCAGGGTGAGCGCGGAGGCCGCGGCGACCGGGGTGCCCGTGCCGAGCACGAGCAGCAGCAGCGCCCCCGCGAAGGTGAAGGCGCCCCCGGCGAGGGGTACGGCACGGCCCAGGCCTCCGCCGTCCATCAGGCGCCCGGTGATCAGCTGGGCCGTCAGCATGCCGAGCATCAGGGGAAGGATGAGCAGACCGCTGGACGTGGACGAGGCGCCCTGGACGAACTGCATGTACTGCGGAAGGTAGTTGACGACGGAGAAGAGGACCGCGCCGACCAGCAGACTGAGGATCTGCGCGAGGGTGAAGTTCCGGCCGGCGAACAGCCGGGGCGGGGTGATCGGGTCGTCCGTGCGCAGTTCCACCCGGACGAACCAGGCCAGGCTCAGCACGACGACCACGGCGAGCCCGGTGATCTGCCACGACGACCAGGCGTACGTGGTGCCCGCCCACCCGGCCAGCAGGGTCAGGGACAGGATGCCGGTGGTCAGCAGGGCCGTACCGAGGTAGTCGATCCGCCCCGCGACGCGGCCGGCGGGCAGCCGTACGCCCTTGGCGATCGCCAGCAGCGCGAAGAGGCCGATGGGCACGTTGACGTAGAACGCCCAGCGCCAGCTCACGCTGTCGGTGATGAATCCACCGAGCAGGGGGCCGCCGACGAAGGCGATCGGCATCATGACACCCACCACGGACTGGATGCGGCCGCGGTCCCGCGCGGGCACCACCACACCGATGACCGAGAGCGCGCCGACCATCAGGCCGCCCGCGCCGAGGCCCTGGAGACCGCGGAACGCGATGAGCTGTCCCATGCTCTGGGACAGGCCGCACAGCACCGTCCCGGCCAGGAAGAGCGCCACGGAGTTCATGCAGGCGCCCTTGCGGCCGTAGAGGTCCCCCAGCTTGCCCCAGATGGGAGTGGAGGCGGCCATCGTGAGCAGGTACGACGTCACCGACCACGAGAAGTGGTCGAGGCCGCCGAGGTCACCGACGATCGTGGGGAGCGCGGTGCTGACGATCTGTCCGTCGAGGGTCGCCAGGAAGATGCTGAGCATCAGCCCGAGCAGGCCCAGCCGGGGCAGACCTGGCCGGTCGGGCGCGGGAGTGTCGGTCGGGTGGTCGGTCATCGCTGCCCCCAGGGCACGAGTGGCGGGACGTCAGACGTCAGACGGCGTACGGGCGGACGCGCCTGGCCTCGCGCAGGGACTGGCCCCACCAGGTGAGCTGGTCGAGCATCGCCTTGGCCGCGCCGTCGCATCCGGGGTCGGTCGGGACGCCGTCGGGACCGAAGACCGCGGCGTAGTTGTGGAAGCTGACGGTGTTGCGGATGGTGACCGCGTGCAGCTCGGCGAGGACGACACGGAGCTGTTCGACCGCGCGCAGACCGCCCGCGAGGCCGCCGTAGGAGACGAATCCGACGGGCTTGGCGTGCCACTGCTCGTTGTGCCAGTCGATGGCGTTCTTCAGGGGTGCGGGGAAGCTGTGGTTGTACTCGGGAGTGACGATCACGAAGGCGTCGGCCCGCTCCAACCGCGGTGACACGGCGCCCAGTTGGGCCACCACCTCGTCGGAGGGAGCCTGCCCGAACGCCGGGAAGACGGTGGGCACGGGGGTCTCGACGAGGTCGATCAGGTCGGCCTCCATGTCCTCGCGCTGGGCGATGTGTCCGGCGATCCAGTCCGCGACGACCGGACCGAACCGTCCGTCCCGGGTGCTGCCGATGATCACCGCGATCCGGAGGCTGTCGTCAGTCGCGTCGGCCATGGGGGACTCCTCGGTGTGTGTACGCCGTATCGTTCACGTACAACGTACACAGTCGAGTGTACGTTGTCTACTTCTGATACGCTGTACACAGCACCGTCCGTCGAAAGGGACCGAAGCGATGGCCGCCCAGGAGAGACCGGCAGCGAACGAGGACAAGGACCACGTCTCCGTGTGGGAGCGCCTCGAACGGCCCACGCCCGCCCCCCGCACCACCCTCACACCCCAGCGGATCGCCAGGGCCGCCGTCGGCATCGCCGACGCGGAGGGGCTCGACGCGGTCACCATGCGCCGTCTGGCCACCGAACTCGGCGTCGCGCCCATGGCCGCGTACCGCTACGTCACCGGCAAGGACGAACTCCTGGAGCTGATGGTCGACTTCGTCTACGCGGAGCTGGAACTGCCCGACGGCAAGGAGGGCTGGCGCGCGTCGATGCGCTCCGTCGCCCTGCGGACCAGGGAGGTCCTGCTGCGGCACTCGTGGGTGACGCGGGCCACCTGGTGCGCGCCGACCCCGAACCAACTGGCCGTGCCCGAAGCCGTCCTGGCGGTGCTCGACGGTCTCGGGCTCGACGCGGACACCGCCATGGCGGTCTACGGCACCCTCACCGCCTATGTGTACGGCGCGGTGGACACCGAGGTCGGGATGACGCAGATGCTGCGCGTGCGCGGCTGGTCCAACCGGGAGGAGGCCCGCGCGGGACTCGCCTCGCAGATGGCCTGGCTCATGAGCACCGGCCGCTTCCCGATGTACGCGCGCTACATCTCCGAGGCCCGGCGCAAGGACGACCAGCAGTGGCAGTTCGAGGCCGGTCTCGATTCCGTCCTCGACGGTATCGCGGCGCGCCTCTCGATCTGAGGACATCGCCAGGACAGCTCGGTGCGGAAAACCGTAGACCCGCTACAGATAAATTACATGTAGCGGGCCGGAGCTTGTCCGTTCAAGAATTCCGGAAATAGATTCGCCCCACTTCAGAGTGGTGGGGGAAATGACTTACGGATTCGCGAAGACCACAGAGACCACCTGTACGACGACCCCGGAACCGGCGGAGTGCGACGGCGCCGAGTGCCGGCGCCGCGAGGCCGGAGGGCGCGCCGCCGAGCCGGCCGTCGTCGGCTCCCGCCTCTGCCCGGGCTGCCGGCTCCGCCTCATCCGCGACCTGCGGCGGCTGCCGCGCCTGTACGACGAGTGCGGACAACTGCTCACCGGCGCCGACCGGCCGCGCGACCGCACCTCCGGCGGCGGCACGGCATCCGGGCTGCCCTTCAACACGGCCGCGGCCGAGGCCCGTTCGGGGATCCTCGGGACCCTGCGCTCCTGGGGCGCGCTGGTGGTCCAGGAGCGGCGCGTGGGCGCCCCGCACGACAGCGCGGCCGGCATCACCGACTTCCTGCTCCGGTACTCCGGCTGGCTCGTCGAGCACCAGGCCGCCGGTGAGCTGTCCGACGAGGTCGCGCGGTGTGTCCGCCGGGCCGGGCGGGTC
Source organism: Streptomyces sp. f51 (assembly GCF_037940415.1). Classification (NCBI taxonomy): domain Bacteria; kingdom Bacillati; phylum Actinomycetota; class Actinomycetes; order Kitasatosporales; family Streptomycetaceae; genus Streptomyces; species Streptomyces sp. f51. Next base: position 6,096,765 of record NZ_CP149798.1, read on the forward strand.
GTCGACCCGGCGCCGCGGCGCCGCGTCACGGTCGGGGAGTGCGTCGTACCGGACTGCGGGGGCGCCCTGACCGCGGCGATCCGGCGCGGCGGCGCCCACCCGGCGATCGAGGTCGGCTGCGACACCGAGCCGGCGCACACCTGGTCGGGACAGGAGTGGCTGCGGCTGCGGCACGGCCGGCCCGCGGCGAACCGCACCGAGCCTGCCGTGCGCTGGCTGACCGCCCGGGACATCGCGGCGCTGTGGGGCACCGCGCCCGGCAGCGTCTACCGCCACGCCAGCCAGGCCCGGTGGCGCCGCCGCTCCGTCAACGGCCGCACCTACTACCACGAACAGGACGTCCGCGCCTCGCTCGGCGCCCGCGCCTGACACCGGGCGCGCCGACCGCGCCCGTCCACGGCTCCACCAGGGTGAACCACCCCTGGTGGAGCCTTTTTGCATCGCGCCCGAACGCACCCGGAAAAGCACGCTTGACAATTCCCTGACCCAAACGTGTCGTTGCACGGAAAAACCGGTGTTGACATCCGCGGGGATTCCGAAGAAGCTCTTCATTAGCTTCCGCATCACTGTGTCGATTACCCGGCAGGCAGTCGCCGGACACAGTCACCGCGAAAAAGCATCGAGCGGCGCACCGAGGTCCATTCCGGTGCGCCGCTTCGTCGTATCGGCCATTCCGACGCCCCCGGAGGACACATCCATGGACGCTTCCGTCATCGTCGCCGGCGCAGGTCCCACCGGACTGATGCTCGCCGGGGAACTACGGCTTGCGGGAGTCGACGTCATCGTGCTCGACCGGCTCGGGGAGCGCACCGGCGAATCCCGCGGACTCGGCTTCACGACCCGGACGATGGAGGTCTTCGACCAGCGCGGACTCCTGCACCGCCTCGGTGACATGGGCACCAGCAACGCGGGCCACTTCGGCGGTCTGCCGGTCGACTTCGGCGTCCTCGACAGCGTTCACCAGGCGGCCAAGACCGTGCCCCAGTCGGACACCGAGACGATGCTGGAGGACTGGGTGCGCGAACTGGGCACCGACCTCCGGCGCGGCCACGAACTGGTCGGCCTGCACGACCACGGCGACCACGTCGAGGTCGTGGTGCGCGGTCCCGGCGGAGAGGAGAGCCGGCTGACGGCCTCCTATCTGGTGGGCTGCGACGGCGGCCGCAGCACCGTGCGCAAGGCGTCCGGCTTCGACTTCCCGGGCACCGCGGCGACCATGGAGATGTTCCTCGCGGACATCAAGGGCGTCGACCTGGCGCCGCGGCTGATCGGCGAGACCTTCGCCGGCGGCATGGTCATGTGCGGTCCGCTCGGCGACCGCGGGGTCACCCGCATCATCGTCTGCGAACGCGGCACACCGCCCCGCCGGCGCACCGAACCGCCCGCCTACGCGGAGGTGGCGGCGGCCTGGCAGCGGATCACCGGCATCGACATCTCGCACGCCGAGCACGAGTGGGTCAGCGCCTTCGGCGACGCGACCCGCCTCGCCACCCAGTACCGGCGCGGCCGGGTGCTGCTCGCGGGCGACGCCGCGCACATCCATCTGCCGGCCGGCGGCCAGGGCATGAACACCGGCATCCAGGACGCCGTGAACCTCGGCTGGAAACTCGCCGCCCAGGTCCGCGGCACCGCACCCGAGGACCTGCTCGACACCTACCACGACGAACGCCACGCGGTCGGCGAGCGCCTGATGATGAACACCAAGGCACAGGGGCTGCTCTTCCTCAGCGGCGAGGAGGTCCAGCCGCTGCGCGACGTGCTGAGGGAACTCATCCGCTACGAGGAGGTCAGCCGCCATCTCGCCGGCATGGTGAGCGGACTGGAGATCCGCTACGACGTCGGCCGGGGCGGCCACCCGCTGCTCGGCCTGCGGATGCCGCACCTCGAACTGGTCGGCGACCGGCGCAAGACCAGCAGCACCGAACTGCTGCGCGCGGGGCGGGGACTGCTGCTCGACCTGGCGGACAGCCCGGTGCTCCGCGACCGCGCGGCCGGATGGGCGGACCGGGTGGACATCGTGACCGCCGAGCCCCACGCCGTGGCGGCCGATGCTCCGCTCGCGGGCACCTCGGCCGTGCTGGTGCGCCCCGACGGACACGTGGCCTGGGCCGCGCCGGGCAGCCACCACGACCTGCCCATGGCGCTGGAGCGCTGGTTCGGCCCGTCCCGTATCCAGCAGTCCTGACAAGGAGAGACGCATGCACAGCACATTGATCGTGGCCCGGATGGAACCCCGCTCGGCCGAGGACGTGGCCCGCCTCTTCGGTGAGTTCGACGGCACGGACATGCCGCAGCGGATGGGTACCAGGCGGCGCCAGCTCTTCACCTACCGGGGCCTCTACTTCCACCTCCAGGACTTCGACTCCGAGGACGGCGGCGAACGGATCGAGGCGGCCAAGGAGGACCCGCGCTTCGTCGGGATCAGCCAGGACCTCAAGCCCTTCATCACGGCCTACGACCCCGCCACCTGGCGCTCCCCGGCCGACGCCATGGCCCAGCGGTTCTACCACTGGACCTCGCAGTGAGCGGCCCGTACGGCCGGCGGGTCGTCATCACCGGCATCGGTGTCACCGCGCCCGGAGGCGTGGGCGCCAAGAACTTCTGGAGCCTGCTGTCCGACGGGCGCACCGCGACCCGGCGCATCAGCTTCTTCGACCCGTCCCCGTTCCGCTCGCAGGTCGCCGCCGAGGTCGACTTCGACACCGAACTCCTCGGCCTCGGCGCCCAGGAGGTACGGCGGATGGACCGGGCCGCGCAGTTCGCGGTGGTCACCGCGCGGGAGGCGGTGGCGGACAGCGGGCTCGACTTCGACCTGCTCGACCCGCACCGCACCGGCGTGACCATCGGCAGCGCGGTCGGCGCGACCATGGGGCTCGACGAGGAGTACCGGACCGTCAGCGACAGCGGGCGGCTCGACCTCGTGGACCACACCTACGCGGTCCCGCACCTCTACAACTACCTGGTGCCCAGCTCCTTCGCCGCCGAGGTGGCCTGGGCGGTGGGCGCCGAGGGCCCGAGCACGGTGGTCTCCACCGGCTGCACCTCGGGCCTCGACGCCGTGGGCTACGCCGCCGAGCTGATCCGCGAGGGATCGGCCGACGTCATGGTGGCGGGTGCGGCGGACGCCCCGATCTCGCCCATCACCGTGGCCTGCTTCGACGCGATCAAGGCCACCACCTCGCGCAACGACGACCCGCAGCACGCCTCCCGCCCCTTCGACGGGACCCGCAACGGCTTCGTCCTGGGCGAGGGTTCGGCCGTCTTCGTGCTGGAGGAACTGGACAGCGCGCGGCGGCGCGGCGCCCATGTGTACGCGGAGATAGCCGGGTACGCCACCCGCAGCAACGCCTTCCACATGACGGGTCTGCGGCCCGACGGACGCGAGATGGCCGAGGCGATCCGGACGGCCCTGGACGAGGCGAGGCTCGCCCCGGAATCGGTCGACTACGTCAACGCGCACGGTTCGGGGACCAAGCAGAACGACCGGCACGAGACCGCCGCGTTCAAGCGCAGCCTCGGCGAGCACGCGTACGCCGTGCCGGTCAGCTCCATCAAGTCGATGGTGGGGCACTCACTGGGCGCCATCGGCTCGATCGAGATCGCCGCGAGCGCGCTGGCGATGGAGAACAACGTCGTGCCGCCCACCGCCAATCTGCACACGCCCGACCCCGAGTGCGATCTCGACTACGTGCCGCTCACCGCCCGGGACTGGAGGACCGACGCGGTGCTGTCCGTGGGCAGCGGATTCGGCGGGTTCCAGAGCGCCATGGTGCTCGCCCGTCCCGATCGGAGGGCCGCATGAGCGCGACGGGAGTGCGGGTCGCCGTCACCGGTCTCGGCGTGGTCGCGCCCAACGGCCTGGGCACGGAGGCCTATTGGGCGGCGACCCGCAAGGGGAGCAGCGGCATCGGCCGGATCACGCGCTTCGTGCCCGACGGCTACCCGAGCCAACTGGCCGGTGAGGTGGACGGGTTCGACGCGGCGGAGCATCTGCCGGGCCGGCTGCTGCCGCAGACCGACCGGATGACCCAGATGGCCCTGGTGGCCGCCGACTGGGCGTTCGAGGACGCCGCGGTGCGCCCGGGCGAGCTGCCCGAGTTCGAGATGGGCGTGATCACGGCCAGTTCGTCCGGCGGATTCGAGTTCGGGCAGCGGGAGTTGCAGGCCCTGTGGAGCAAGGGCAGCCGGTACGTCAGCGCGTACCAGTCGTTCGCGTGGTTCTACGCCGTCAACAGCGGCCAGATCTCCATTCGCAACGGCATGCGCGGCCCGAGCGGTGTGGTCGTCAGCGACCAGGCGGGCGGGCTCGACGCGGTCGCCCAGGCGCGGCGGCAGATCCGCAAGGGCACCCGGCTGGTGATGTCGGGCGCCGTCGACGCCTCCATCTGCCCCTGGGGCTGGGTCGCCCAGATGGCGAGCAACCGGCTGAGCACGAGCCGCGACCCGGACCGGGCCTATCTGCCCTTCGACCCCGCGGCCGCCGGCCACGTGGCAGGCGAGGGCGGCGCCCTGCTGGTCCTTGAGGAGATGGAGCAGGCCCGCGCCCGGGGCGCCCGGCGGATCTACGGCGAGATCGCCGGATACGGCTCCACCCTCGACCCCCGGCCGGGCAGCGGGCGCCCCCCGGGTCTGCGCAAGGCCGTCGAACTGGCCCTGGCCGACGCCGGGGCCGACCCCCGCGACATCGACGTGGTGTTCGCCGACGCGGCCGCGATCCCCGGCCTCGACCGGATCGAGGCGGAGACGATCACCGAGGTGTTCGGTCCGCGGGCGGTGCCGGTGACCGCGCCCAAGACCATGACCGGGCGGCTCTACTCGGGCGCGGCGCCCCTCGATCTCGCCGCCGCGTTCCTCTCCATGCGGGACGGGGTGATCCCGCCGTCCATCGGCGTCTCCCCGGCTCCCGAACACGGCCTCGACCTGGTCGTCGGCCAGGAACGGACCGCCACCGTGCGCTCCGCCCTGGTGATCGCCCGCGGCCACGGCGGGTTCAACTCCGCGGTCGTGGTCCGCGCCGCCTGAGCGGTCCCCCCAGGACCGCGGCCCGCCGCGACACCGAGGCGTGGCGCGCGGGCGAGCGGCGCGGGTCACCCCGGCTCACGGAGGACCGGCGTGACGAGCGGCGCGGGTCACCCCGGCTCACGGAGGACCGGTGTGGCCCCCATCCCCACCCCAGCGACGAAAGGACACGTACCCATGCCCTCCAACGAGTTCACCCTCGACGACCTCAGGCGCATCCTGCGCGACGGGGCCGGCGCCGACGAATCCGCCGACCTCGACGGGGACATCGCGGACACCGACTTCGAGTCGCTGGGCTACGAGTCCCTCGCGATGCTGGAGACCGGCGGGCGCATCGAGCGCGAGTTCGGCATCACCCTGGACGACGACACGCTGACCGACGCCCGCACCCCGCGCGAGCTGATGGACGCGGTCAACGCCCTGCTGGTGCCCGCCGAGATCGGCTGAGCCCGCCCCCGACCGCGCCTCCCCTTCGCCCTCCCGTGCCTTCCCTTCCTTCTCCAGGAGACAGACATGACGCAGCAGAACCCGAAGGTCGCCCTCGTCACGGGCGCGACCAGCGGCATAGGCCTGGCGGTGACCAGGCTGCTGGCCGAGCAGGGCCACCGGGTGTTCCTCTGCGCCCGTACCGAGGACGGTGTGACCCGTACGGTCAAGGAACTCCTCGACGACGGGCTGGAGGTGGACGGCGTCACCTGCGACGTCCGTTCGGCCGACGACGTCAAGCGCTTCGTGCGGCAGGCCGTCGAGCGCTTCGGCACGATCGACGTCCTCGTCAACAACGCGGGCCGCTCCGGCGGCGGAGTCACCGCGGACATCACCGACGAGCTGTGGTTCGACGTCATCGACACCAACCTCAACAGTGTCTTCCTGATGACGCGCGAGGTGCTCACCACGGGCGGCATGCGCGACAAGGACCGCGGCCGGATCATCAACATCGCCTCCACCGCGGGCAAGCAGGGCGTGGTGCTCGGCGCCCCCTACTCGGCCTCCAAGCACGGCGTGGTCGGCCTCACCAAGGCGCTCGGCAACGAGCTGGCGCCCACCGGGATCACCGTCAACGCGGTCTGCCCCGGCTATGTCGAGACGCCGATGGCACAGCGCGTCCGCCAGGGCTACGCGGCCGCGTACGACACCAGCGAGGACGCCATCCTCGAGAGGTTCCGGGCGAAGATCCCGCTCGGCCGTTACTCGACGCCCGACGAGGTCGCGGGCCTGGTCGGCTATCTGGCGTCCGACACCGCCGCCTCCATCACCGCCCAGGCGCTGAACGTCTGCGGCGGCCTGGGCAACTTCTGAGACACGGAGGAGAGCACACGATGACGACCCGTCAGGTCGAGCACACCATCACCGTCGAGGCCCCGGCCGCCGCCGTCTACCGGCTGATCGCCGAGGTGGAGAACTGGCCGCGGATCTTCCCGCCCACCCTCTACGTCGACCAGGTCGAGCGGGGCGCGGACGAGGAACGCATCCGTATCTGGGCCACCGCCAACGGCGAGGCGAAGAACTGGACTTCGCGCCGCACCCTGGACGCCGCCCATCTGCGGATCACCTTCCGCCAAGAGGTCTCCACCCCGCCGGTCGCCGCCATGGGCGGCACCTGGATCATCGAGCCGCTCTCCGGGACCTCCTCGCGGGTGCGGCTGCTGCACGACTACCGGGCCGTCGACGACGACCCGGACGGCCTGAAGTGGATCGACGAGGCCGTCGACCGCAACTCCCGCTCGGAGCTGGCCGCGCTGAGGACGAACGTCGAACTGGCCCACGCCTCCGAGGAGATCACCTTCTCCTTCGAGGACACGGTCCAGATCGCCGGCGCGGCCAAGGACGCCTACGACTTCGTCAACGAGGCCGGGCTGTGGGCCGAGCGGCTGCCGCACGTGGCCTCCGTACGCTTCTCCGAGGACACCCCGGGGCTCCAGGTGCTGGAGATGGACACGCGCGCCAAGGACGGCTCCACGCACACCACGAAGTCGTACCGCGTGGTCTTCCCGCACCACACGATCGCGTACAAGCAGGTCACCCTGCCCGCCCTGATGACCCTGCACACCGGGCGCTGGACCTTCGCGGAGAACGCCGGCGGGGTCGCCGTGACCTCGCAGCACACCGTCGTCCTCAACACGGCGAACATCACCGCCGTCCTGGGACCCGACGCGAGTGTCGCCGACGCCCGGGAGTACGTCCGCGGCGCGCTGAGCGCCAACAGCCGCGCCACCCTGGGCCACGCCAAGGACCACGCCGAGAACCAGCGCTGACCATGGCCGCCCTGGACACCGATGTGGTCGTCGTCGGAGCCGGACCGGTCGGGCTGCTGCTCGCCGGGGAACTGCGCACCGGCGGGGCACGGGTGACCGTGCTGGAGCGGCTGACCGAGCCGACGACGGAATCGCGCGCGTCGGTCCTGCACGCCCGCACCATGGAACTGCTGGACGCGCGCGGCCTGGTCGGACGGCTCGGGCCGCCGCCCGACGCAGGGCCCGGCCACTTCGGCGGGATCCCCCTCGATCTGACCGAGGCCGGCGACAGCCCGTACGCCGGCCAGTGGAAGGCGCCGCAGACGCTTGTGGAGGCCGTGCTCGCGGACCGGGCGACCGGGCTCGGGGCCGTGGTCCGGCGCGGCCTCACCGTGACCGGGCTGTCCCAGGAACCCGACCGGGTGCACGTCGTCGCGGTCACCGCGGCGGGGGAGCGGCTGCGGCTGAGCGCCGCGTACGTCGTCGGCTGCGACGGCGAGGAGAGCGCCGTGCGGCGGCTCGCCGGTTTCGCGTTCCCCGGGACCGGCCCCACCAAGGAACTGCTGCGCGCCGACCTGACGGGAGTCGACCTGAGGGAGCGGCGCTTCGAGCGGCACACCCTCGGGGTGGCCAACGCCCGCCGCGGACCCGACGGTGTCACCCGTGTCATGGTGCACGCCTTCGGCCGGGTCCCCGGCGCCTCGAAGACGCCCGCCTTCGAGGAGGTGCGCGCGGTGTGGGCCCAGGTCACCGGCGAGGACCTCGCGGGCGCCCGGCCGCTCTGGCTCAACGCGTTCCACAACACCCGTCGGCAGGCGGCGTGTTACCGCGCCGGCCGGGTGTTCCTCGCCGGTGACGCCGCCCACGCGCAGCTGCCGGTCGGCGGCCAGGCCCTCAACCTCGGCCTCCAGGACGCGGCGGACCTCGGCGCGAAGCTCGCCGCGCGGCTCGCGGGGCGGGCGGGCGAGGAACTGCTCGACACCTACCACGCCGTCCGTCATCCGGTGGGCGCGCGCGTGCTCGGCAACATCGAGGCGCAGGCCCACCTGCTGTTCGGCGGCCCGGAACTGGACGGCCTACGGGCGGTGTTCCGCGAACTGCTCGCGATCCCGGCGGCCCGCCGCCACCTCGCCGCGATGATCAGTGGCCTCGACGGCGGCGGCCCGGCCGCGCACACCGCTCCCGGACCAACTCCTCGGCACACGACGTACAGGCACACCACGTACAGGAGGAACACCATGGGCAAGCTGACCGGAAAGACCGCGCTCGTCACCGGCTCCAGCCGTGGCATCGGCCGGGCCACGGCGCTCCGGCTGGCCCGCGAGGGCGCGCTCGTCGCCGTCCACGGCGCGAGCAACGGCGAGGCCGCCGCCGAGACCGTCGCCGCCATCGAGAAGGAGGGCGGCCGGGCCTTCGCGGTCCGGGCCGAGCTCGGCGTCCCCGGCGACGTCCACGAGCTGTTCCTGTCCCTGGAAAGGGAGTTGAAGGAACGCACCGGCGCCACCACGCTCGACATCCTGGTGAACAACGCCGGGGTCATGGGCGGTGTGGCCCCGGAGGACCTCACGCCCGAGGCGTTCGACCGGCTCTTCGCCGTCAACGCCAAGGCGCCGTACTTCCTCGTGCAGCGCGCCCTGAACAACCTCCCCGACGGCGGCCGGATCATCAACATCTCCTCGGGACTGACCCGGGTCGCCAACCCGCAGGAGGTGGCGTACGCGATGACCAAGGGCGCGATCGACCAGCTCACCCTGCACTTCGCCAAACACCTCGGCCCCCGCGGCATCACCGTGAACAGCGTGGGCCCCGGCATCACCGACAACGGCACACCGGTCTTCGACGACCCGGAAGCGGTGGCGGCGATGGCGAACTACTCGGTGTTCGGCCGGGTCGGCGACACCCGGGACGTGGCCGACGTGGTGGCCTTCCTCGCGAGCGACGACTCCCGCTGGATCACCGGCTCCTACCTGGACGCCAGCGGCGGCACGCTGCTCGGCTGAGCGAGGGGACGCCCAGCGCATGACGACGCTCTCCGCACGCCCCGGGCCCCGAGCCGAAGCCGGCCGCGGGGCCCTGCTCCTCGTGCTCGCCGGCAACATGCTCATCGACGCCCTGGAGGTCTCCGTCGTCCTGGTCGCCCTGCCGGCCGTGGAGCGCGACCTCGGTCTGTCGACGTTCGGCGGCCAGTGGGTGATGAGCGGCTTCGCCGCCGGATTCGCGGCCCTGCTGCTGCTCGGTCCGCGGCTCGTCGCCCGCTGGGGCAGACGGCCCGTCTACCTGGCCGCGCTGCCGGTGTTCATCGCCGCCTCGGTGGCCGGCGGTCTCACCGACCAGGCCGCCGTACTGATCGCCACCCGGGTCGTGAAGGGCATGTGCGCCGCGCTCACCGCGCCCACCGGGCTCGCGATCATCACCACCGCGTACCCCCCGGGAGCGGAGCGGCGCCGGGCGGTGTCGGTGTACTCGCTCTTCGGGGCGGCGGGCTTCACCGCGGGGCTGCTGTGCTCGGGGGCGCTGACCGGACTGAGCTGGCGCTGGAACCCGGTCTTCCCGGCCCCGGTCGCCCTCGTGCTGCTGGTCGCCGGGTTCCGGCTCATCCCGCGCGACGACGGGCCGGCGCCCGCCGCACCGCTCGGCGCCACCCTGGCACGGCACCTGCGCGACGGCCCGTTCCGGCGCTCGGCGGTCTGCGCGGCCACCCTGAACGGCACCTATCTGGGCCTGCTGCTGCTGTTCGTCCACCGGATGCACGATCAGTGGGGGTGGGGCTCCTGGCGTACGGCGCTCGCGCTCCTGCCCGCCTGTCTGCCGCTGGCGCTCGCGCTGCCCTTCGCGGGCCGGATGGTGGGGCGCTTCGGCACCGAACGGCTGATCAGGGCCGGAAGCACCGCCGCGGCGCTCGGCTGCGCGACCGCGCTCACGACCGCGGGATCCGGGACGTACGCCACCGGGGTGCTGCCCGCGCTGCTGCTCGTCGAGGCCGGTTTCGTCCTGTCCTTCGCCGCCCTCAACCTCCAGGCCACGGCGGGGATCCCGGCCGAGCACCGGGCCTCCGCGGTGCCGGTCTACCAGACGGCCGTCCAGCTGGGCGCGGTGCTCGCGCTGCCGGTCACGGCCGTGGCCATCGGCGCCGGGCAGGAGACCGCGCTCGGGTTCCTCACCGCCCTCTCGGCGACGGGCGCGCTCGTCGCCCGCACCCGCGGGGCCCACGCCGCGCCCTGACCCGCCCCGGGCCGACCGCACGTCCTCGCGGGCCGCCGCGCCCGTCCACGTCCCCGCACACCCGGGGCACCCGAACACGAACGGAGTCCAACGATGCGTGTCATGTTCACCATCTTTCCGGCGACGGCACACCTGTATCCCGTCGTGCCGCTGGCCTGGGCGCTCCAGAGCGCCGGGCACGAGGTCGTCGTGGCGAGCCATGCGGGCGTCGTGGACCCCGGGGTGATCGCGAACATCGGCGCGGCCGGGCTCACGGCCGTACCGCTCGGATCGCCCGAGGAACTGCCGGAAGCCCTGAGCAAGAACACCGGGGACGCCAAGCCGGACCGCCCGACCCTCGCCTTCGACGCGTGCGAACCGGAGGAGTCCGAGGGCTGGCGCATGGCGCGGACGGTCCTCAACGGCATGTTCAGGATGCACTACCCCGAGCCCGCGGAACCGGGCGGCCGCAGGCCCGTGCTGGACAACCTGGTCGACTTCGCCCGCGTCTGGAAGCCCGACCTCGTGCTGTGGGACCCGCTGATGTTCCCCGCGCCCATCGCCGCGCGGGTCACCGGCGCCGCGCACGCCCGCCTGGTCTGGGGCATGGACAACATCGCGCTGATCCACGAACGGACGAAGCGCGAACTGGCCGACCCGGACACGGAGTTGTCCGAGCACCCCTGGCTGAGCTGGTACGGCCCCGTACTGGAGCGGTACGGCCTCGAGTTCGGCGACGAGATGCTGCTCGGCCAGTGGACCCTCGACCTGACCCAGTCCAGGATGCGGCAGCCCGTCGAGCTGACCCACGTCCCGATGCGGCGCGTCCCCTACAACGGCGCGGCCCCCCTCCCGACCTGGCTGCACGACCGGCCCGAACGCCCGCGCGTGGTCCTGACCCTGGGCGTCAGCCGCCGCAAAATCTTCGGCAAGTACAGCGGGTTCCCGATGCGCGAGTTCTTCGAGTCGGTGTCCGCCCTGGACATCGAGGTCGTCGCCACCCTCAACAGCGAGCAGCTCGCCGCGGTCGGCACCCTGCCCGACAACGTCCGCACGCTGGAGTACGTACCGCTCAACCAGGTCCTGCCGACCAGTTCGGCCGTCATCCACCACGGCGGGGGCGGGACCTTCTCCGCGGCGGTCGCCTTCCAGGTGCCCCAGCTCGTGATGCCACTGCCCATGTGGGACGAGATGGTCACCGCCCGCTACGTCGCGGACATGGGCGCGGGACTGGTCGCCGATCCCGAGACGCTGGACGTCCCGGGACTGCACAAGCAGCTCGTACGGCTCCTGGAGGACCCCTCGTTCTCGCTCGGCGCGCGCCGCCTCTACGACGAGATGCTCTCCGCGCCCGCGCCCAAGGACGTCGTTCCCCTGCTGGAGCGCCTGACCGCCGAGCGCCGCTGACCCGCCCGAAGAGGCCGGTGCGGCCGGAGAGGACTGCCCGTCAGATGCGCGTACTGGTGATCGCCACCCCCGTACCGTCCCACTTCCTGCCCCTGGTGCCCCTGTTGTGGGCGCTGCGCTCGGCCGGCCACGAGGTGCGCGTCCTCGGCCAGAGCGACGTGCTCGGCGCGGTCCGGGACTGCGGACTCACCGGCGTCGGCGTGGGCGAGCCCTTCGACGTCGACGCCATGCTGCTGAAAAATCTGCCCCGCGAACAGCGGCCCCTCCAGGCCAGACCCCGTCCGGCCCCCGAACTGCTCGGCGGATACGGCAGGCTGTGGTGGGCCCACGCCACGGCGCAGCTCGACCGCTACACCGGCCTGGCCGAGGAGTACGGGCCCGGGCTGATCCTGGCCGACCCGCTGGAGTACTGCTCCCTGCTCATCGGCGCCCGGCTGGGCGTCCCGGTGGCGCACCACCGCTGGACGGTCGACGCCATCTCCGGTCCCGCCCGGCGCTTCGTACGCGCCGGGTCGGCCGGTCCGCCGGACGCGGCCGGGCCCGCGGATCCGGCGCGGCTGCCGGACCCGACCGTGCTGCTCGACCCGTGCCCGCCGTCGCTGCGGCTCCCGGACGGCGAGGCGGGTGTGCCGATCCGGTACGTGCCCTACAGCGGGGGCGCCGTCACCCCGGCCTGGGTGCGGTCGGACCCCGGCCCCGGAGCCGGACGGCGGCGGGTCGCCGTGTCGCTCGGCAACACACCGGCCCTGCACGGCGAGGGCTTCGTCCGCGGGCTGCTGCACGCCCTCGCCGCCCGGTCCGACGCCGAGATCCTGCTCACGCTGCCCGAGCCCCACCGTTCGGCCGTCGGAGCCCTGCCGGGGAACGTGAGGGTGGTCGACCCGCTGCCCCTGCACCTGTTCCTCGGAACCTGCGACGCGGTCGTCCACCACGGCGGCGCCGGCACGGCGATGACCGCCACCGCGTTCGGGCTGCCCCAACTGGTCCTGCCGCAGCTGGCGGACCACTTCCCGCTCGCCGACCGGCTCACCGCGACCGGGGCCGGACTGTCCTTCGACACGGCGGCGCAACAGGACGACCCCCGGCTCGTCGGCCAGGCCCTCGACGAGCTGCTGTCCGACCCGCGGCACACCGGCTCGGCCCGCCGGCTGGCCGCGGAGATGGCCGCCATGCCGTCCCCGGCCGCCGTGGCCGCCGACCTGGAACGGCTCGCGGAAGCACACACGGAACCCAGAGAGGCGAGCCTGCCGTGCACATCGAGGAACTGACCCTGCCCGGGACCTTCCTGATCACACCCGACCAGATCCCGGACGAGCGCGGGACGTTCTACGAGTCCCTGCGCAGCGACGCGCTGGAGAGCGCCACCGGGGTCGCCTTCAGGCCCCAGCAGATCAACTACTCCGTGTCGAGACGGCACACCCTGCGGGGCATCCACAGCGTGCTCATCCCGCCCGGCCAGGCCAAGGTCGTCACCTGCGTCCGCGGCGCGCTGCGCGACATCGTCGTGGACCTGCGGATCGGCTCCCCGACGTTCGGCGAGCACCACGTCAACGAACTGACCGCGGACTCCGGCCGGTCCGTCTACGTCCCGGAGGGCGTGGGCCACGGATTCCTCGCGCTCAGCGACGACTCCTGCATCTGCTACGTCGTCTCCACCACCTATGTGCCGGGCACCCAGATCGACGTCAACCCGCTCGACCCGGAACTCGATCTGCCCTGGAACTGCCCCGACACCCCCCTCATCTCGGACAAGGACGCGAAGGCGCCGACCGTGGCCGAGGCCGTACGGGCAGGGCTCCTGCCCCGATTCAGCAAGGCGGGGACACCGTGAGAATGCTCTTCGTGGCGGCGGGCAGCCCGGCCACGGTCTTCGCCCTGGCCCCGCTGGCCACCGCCGCCCGTAACGCGGGCCACCAGGTGGTCATGGCCGCGAACGACGACATGGTGCCGGTCATCACCTCCTCGGGACTGCCGGGCATCGCGACGACCGACCTGCCCATCCGGCACTTCATCACCCTGGACCGCGCGGGCGACCCCGAGACGATCCCCTCGGACCCGGTCGAGCAGGCCCTGTTCACCGGGCGCTGGTTCGCGCGGATGGCCGCGTCGAGTCTTCCGCGCATGCTGGAGTTCTGCCGTGACTGGCGGCCCGACCTGATCGTCGGCGGCACGATGAGCTACGTCGCCCCGCTGCTCGCCCTGCACCTGGGCGTACCGCATGTGCGCCAGACCTGGGACGCCATCGAGGCCGACGGCATCCATCCCGGAGCGGACACCGAACTCGCTCCCGAACTGGCGGAGTTCGGCCTCGACCGGCTGCCCGACCCCGATGTGTTCGTGGACATCTGCCCGCCGAGTCTGCGGCCGCCGGGAGCCGCCCCCGCCCGGCCGATGCGCTACGTCCCGGCGAACGGCCAGCGGCGGCTCGAACCCTGGATGTACCGCCGTGGCGAGCGCCGCCGCGTCCTGGTGACCTCCGGCAGCCGGGTCGCCAAGGAGAGCTACGACAAGAACTTCGACTTCCTGCGCGGCCTCGCCAAGGAGGTCGCCGCCTGGGACGTCGAGCTGATCGTCGCCGCGCCCGAGGCGGTCGCCGAGGCCCTGCGCGAGGAACTGCCGGACGTCCGGGCCGGCTGGACCCCGCTCGACGTGGTCGCGCCGACCTGCGACCTGCTCGTGCATCACGGCGGCGGCGTCAGCACACTGACCGGACTGAACGCCGGCGTGCCCCAACTGCTCGTCCCCAAGGGGGCCGTGCTGGAGAAGCCCGCCCTTCGCGTCGCCGACCTCGGGGCCGCGCTCACGCTGCTGCCCGGCGAGGACTCGGCCGAGGCGATCGCGCACTGCTGCCAGGAACTGCTGACCGACGACGCATACGGCGAACGGGCCCGCGGACTCTCCCGGGAGATCGCCGCCATGCCCTCGCCCGCGAGCGTGCTCGAAGCGCTCGAACAGGCATGAATACACGAACCGAGAGGACCTCTCGATGAAGGCTCTGGTGCTCGCCGGCGGATCTGGAACCCGCCTGCGGCCTTTCAGCTATTCGATGCCCAAACAACTCATCCCCATCGCCAACACCCCCGTACTGGTGCATGTGCTCCAAGCGGTACGGGAGTTGGGGGTGACGGAGGTCGGCGTCATCGTCGGCGACCGCGGCCCCGAGATCGAGGCCGTGCTCGGCGACGGCGCCCCGTTCGGCCTGCGGATCGTCTACATCCCCCAGGACGCGCCGCGCGGACTGGCCCACACCGTGTCCATCGCCCGCGGCTTCCTCGGCGACGACGACTTCGTGATGTACCTCGGCGACAACATGCTGCCCGACGGCGTCGTGGAGATCGCCGAGGACTTCAACCGGCAGCGGCCGGCCGCCCAGGTCGTCGTGCACAAGGTCTCCGACCCGCGCTCCTTCGGCGTCGCCGAACTCGGCCCCGACGGCGAGGTGCTGCGCCTGGTGGAGAAGCCGCAGCAGCCGCGCAGCGACATGGCCCTGATCGGCGTGTACTTCTTCACCGCCGCCATCCACGAGGCGGTCGCCGCGATCGAGCCCAGCGCCCGGGGCGAACTGGAGATCACCGACGCGATCCAGTGGCTGGTCACCTCCGGCGCCGACGTGCGCGCCAGGGTCTACGACGGCTACTGGAAGGACACCGGGAGGGTCGAGGACGTCCTGGAGTGCAACAGCCACCTCCTGGACGGCCTGACCCGGCGCGTCGACGGACACGTCGACGCCGAGAGCGTGCTCGTCGGCCGGGTCGTGGTCGAGGCCGGGGCCAGCGTCGAACGGTCCCGGATCGAGGGGCCGGCGATCATCGGCGCCGGCACGGTCCTGCGGGACAGCCACGTGGGCCCCCACACCTCCATCGGACGCCACTGCACGGTGACCGACAGCCGGCTGGAGGGCTCCATCGCCCTGGACGAGGCGTCGGTCACCGGCGTGCACGGACTGCACAACTCGCTGATCGGGCGCGCCGCGTCCGTCGGCACCACCGGCCCGGGCGCGGGCCGGCACCGTCTGGTCGTCGGAGACCACACCCGAGTGGAGGTCGCGGCATGAGGATCCTCGTCACCGGAGCGGCCGGATTCATCGGCTCGCACTTCGTGCGCGGCCTGCTGGCCGACCGGTACTCCGGCTGGGAGGGCGCCCAGATCACCGCCCTGGACAAACTGACCTACGCCGGCAACCGGGAGAACCTGCCCGCCGCGCACGAACGGCTCGTGTTCGTCCGCGGCGACGTGTGCGACCGCGCCCTGCTGCGCGAACTGGTGCCCGGCCACGACGCCGTCGTCCACTTCGCGGCCGAGTCGCACGTCGACCGCTCCCTGGAGGGCGCCGGCGAGTTCTTCCGTACGAACGTCCTGGGCACCCAGACCCTGCTGGACGCCGTGCTGGAGAGCGGGATCGAGCGGGTCGTGCACGTCTCCACCGACGAGGTGTACGGCTCGATCGACGAGGGCTCCTGGACGGAGGAGTGGCCGCTCGCGCCCAACTCCCCGTACGCCGCCTCGAAGGCCGGCTCGGACCTGGTCGCGCGTGCCTACTGGCGCACCCACGGCCTCGACCTCTCGATCACCCGCTGCTCCAACAACTACGGGCCCTACCAGCACCCCGAGAAGGTCATCCCGCTGTTCGTGACCAACCTGCTGGAGGGCCGCCAGGTCCCGCTGTACGGCGACGGCCGCAACGTCCGCGAGTGGCTGCACGTGGACGACCACTGCCGTGGCATCCATCTCGTGCTCAACGGGGGACGGGCGGGCGAGATCTACAACATCGGCGGCGGCAACGAGTACAGCAACCTCGCCCTGACCGAACGGCTGCTGGAACTCACCGGCGCGGGCGAGGAGATGATCCGCCGCGTCGCGGACCGCAAGGCGCACGACCTGCGCTACTCGATCGACGAGTCGAAGATCCGCGAGGAGCTCGGTTACGCCCCGCTGACCGGCTTCGAGAAGGGCCTGGCCGACACGGTCGCCTGGTACCGGGACAACCCCGACTGGTGGAAGGCCGTCAAGCACGGACCGAGCCGTGCGGCCTGAGCACCGCCCGGTGACGGGCCTCTCGGTCGTGGTCCTCGGCGGCACCGGCTTCCTGGGCCGCCGCATCGGCGCGGCGTGCGCGGCGCACGGCGCCCGGGTGCACCTGGTCTCGCGCGCCGCGCCCGCCTCCGCCGCCGCGCCGGGCGTGTCGGCCGTCGGCCTGGACCTGGTGACGGCCTCGCCCCGGGAGATCGCCGAGCTGTTCGCGGCGGCCCGGCCCGACGTCGTGGTCAACGCGGCCGGGCGGGCCTGGCAGGCCGACGAGGCGCAGATGGCCGCGGGCAACGCCGAACTGGTCGAGCGGGTCCTCACGGCGCTCGCCGGGCTGCCGGGGCCGCAGGTACGGCTCGTCCAGCTCGGCACCGTCCACGAGTACGGCGCCGGGGCCCCGGACGCCGCCACCGCCGAGGACCACGAGCCCGCGCCGGTCACTCCGTACGGACGCACCAAGCTCCTGGGCACGCGGGCCGTACTGCGCGCCACGGGCGAGCGGGAGGTGGAAGGCGTGGTGCTCCGGCTCGCCAACGTGATCGGCGCCGGGGTCCCCCGGGGCAGCCTCTTCGGCCGGGTCGCGGCGCACCTCAGCGAGGCGGCCCGCGCCGACGCGCGCGGCGAGAAGGCCGCCGAACTGCGCCTTCCGGCGCTGCGCGCGGCCCGCGACCTCGTGGACGCCGACGACGTCACAGCGGCCGTGCTGGCCGCGGCCACCGTGCCGGCGGCGGACGTCGCAGGACAAGTGATCAACGTGGGCCGCGGCACCGCGGTCCCGATGCGCGCCCTGGTCGACCGGATGGTCGAACTCAGCGGTCTGGAGCTGCCGGTGGCCGAGGAGGCCGAGCGGTCCGGCTCCCGCACCGACGTCCCGCGGCAGTGCCTGGACATCTCCCGCGCACGGCGCCTGCTCGGCTGGACCCCGCTGCGCGGCCTCGACGACTCCCTGCGCGACCTGCTCGCCTCCGTACTGCCGCCGGAGCATCCCCGGCCCGCCACACCACTCGGGATCACGGCCGACGCACCGGCCGAAGAAGGGAAACGACCATGAGCGACCGCAAGGACCTGATCCTCGAAGGGGTCCGCGACTACCACCGGGAGGCCTCCCCGAACCGGGAGTTCGTCCCCGGCACCACCGAGATCTGGCCGTCCGGCGCGGTCCTGGACGAGAA
Source organism: Streptomyces sp. f51 (assembly GCF_037940415.1). Taxonomy (NCBI): domain Bacteria; kingdom Bacillati; phylum Actinomycetota; class Actinomycetes; order Kitasatosporales; family Streptomycetaceae; genus Streptomyces; species Streptomyces sp. f51. Next base: position 6,114,823 of record NZ_CP149798.1, read on the forward strand.
CGACCGGGCGGCCCTGGTCGAGGCGGCGCTGGACATGCGCATCGCCGCCGGAACCAGCTCCCGCAAGTTCGAGTCCGCCTTCGCCCGCCGTCTCAAGCGCCGCAAGGCCCACCTCACGAACTCCGGCTCGTCGGCCAACCTCCTTGCGGTGTCGGCCCTGACCTCCCACACGCTGGAGGACCGGCGGCTGAAGCCGGGCGACGAGGTCATCACCGTCGCGGCGGGCTTCCCGACCACGGTCAACCCGATCCTCCAGAACGGGCTCGTCCCGGTGTTCGTGGACGTGGACCTCACCACCTGCAACGCCACCGCCGACCGGGTGGCCGCGGCGATCGGCCCGAAGACACGGGCCATCATCATCGCCCACGCCCTCGGCAACCCGTTCCCCGTCACCGAGATCGCCCAACTCGCCGAACAGCACGACCTGTTCCTCATCGAGGACAACTGCGACGCGGTCGGCTCGCTGTACGACGGGAAGCTGACCGGCACCTTCGGCGACATGACGACCGTCAGCTTCTACCCGGCGCACCACCTCACCATGGGCGAGGGCGGCTGCGTCCTGACCGGCAACCTCGCCCTGGCCCGGATCGTGGAGTCGCTGCGGGACTGGGGCCGGGACTGCTGGTGCGAGCCGGGCGAGAACGACCGGTGCCTGAAGCGGTTCAAGTACCAGCTGGGCACCCTGCCGGCCGGGTACGACCACAAGTACATCTTCTCGCACGTCGGTTACAACCTGAAGGCCACCGACATCCAGGCCGCGCTCGGGCTCACCCAACTGGCCAAGCTGGACTCCTTCATCGAGGCGAGGCGGCGCAACTGGCGGCGGCTGCGCGAGGGGCTGGACGGGGTTCCGGGACTGCTGCTGCCCGAGCCCACCCCGCGCTCCGAGCCCAGCTGGTTCGGCTTCGTGATCACCGTGGACCCCGAGGCGCCGTTCAGCCGTGCCGAGCTGGTGGACTTCCTGGAGGACCGCAAGATCGGCACCCGTCGGCTGTTCGCGGGCAACCTGACCCGCCACCCCGCCTACACCGACCAGCCGCACCGGGTCGTGGGCGAGCTGACCAACAGCGACCTCATCACCGAGCACACCTTCTGGATCGGGGTCTACCCGGCGCTCACCGACGAGATGCTGGACTACGTCACCGCCTCGATCAAGGAGTTCGTGGCCGCGCGCGGCTGAGCCGGCCGGCCCTCCCACCCCCGGAGAAACTCCTAGAGATCGGGACGACGACGTATGGACATTGTGGGAAACGGCTTCCTGGCGCGGAACCTGCGTCCGCTGGCCGCCCGGCATCCGGACACCGTGGCCCTCGCGGCGGGGGTGTCCTGGGCGAGCGGCACCTCGGACGCCGACTTCGCCCGCGAGGCCGCGCTGCTGCGCGAGGTCGCGAAGCGCTGCGCGGCCGAGGGACGCCGGGTGCTCTTCTTCTCCACCGCGGCGACCGGGATGTACGGACTCGCCGACGGCCCCGGCAGGGAGGACGTCCCGGTGACGCCCTGCACCCCCTACGGCGAGCACAAACTCGCCCTGGAGGAACTCCTGCGCGACACCGGCGCCGATCACCTCGTTCTCCGGCTGGGGCATCTGGTCGGCCCCGGCCAGCCCGAACACCAGCTGCTGCCCACCCTGGTACGGCAGTTGCGGGAGGGAGTGGTCCGCGTGCACCGCGGGGCGGCCCGCGACCTCATCGACGTCGGCGACGTCGTCACCGTCGTCGACCACCTGCTCGCCGCGGACCTGCGGGCCGAGACGGTCAACGTGGCGTCGGGTTTCGCGGCCCCGGTGGAGGAGATCGTCGACCTGCTCGCGAAGGACCTCGGTCTGCGGGCGCGCCGGGAGTACCTCGACACGGGCGGCCGCCAGCACGTGATCTCCACCGAGAAGCTGCGGGCCCTGGTTCCGCGGGTCGCGGAGATGGGCTTCGGCCCCGACTACCACCGGCGGATCCTCGGCGACTTCACGGCGTCCGTGTACGTCTGACGACGCAGAGACATCGCCCGGGACCGCCCACCGGGGGCCGACGCCGAGTGAGCCGACATCACCCATCCGGGCCCACCCGGCCCATCGAACACGGAGAGAGTCCTCTGATGCTGCCTCTCGTCCCTCAACCGCGCGAAGACGCGAAGCTGTCGGCGGACCGGCTCGCCCTGTCGGCCGCCACCACCGGTGGCGCGCACCTGGCGACCGCCGGATTCGCCGACTGGCTCGCCGAGCGGGGCCGCGCCAACGCCTTCCGCGTGGACCGCATCCCCTTCGCCCGTCTGGACGGCTGGTCGTTCCACGACACCACCGGCAACCTCCGCCACCGCAGCGGCCGGTTCTTCACCGTCGAGGGCCTGCACGTCACCGAGCGGGGCGACCCGTACGGCGACGGGCCGTACGCCGAATGGCACCAGCCCATCATCAAGCAGCCCGAGGTCGGCATCCTGGGGATCCTGGGCAAGGAGATCGACGGTGTCCTGCACTTCCTGATGCAGGCCAAGATGGAGCCCGGCAACCCGAACCTGCTCCAGCTGTCGCCGACCGTGCAGGCCACCCGCAGCAACTACACCAAGGTCCACCAGGGCGCGGACGTGAAGTATCTGGAGCACTTCGTCGGCCCGGGCCGCGGCCGGATCGTCGCCGACGTCCTCCAGTCCGAACACGGCTCCTGGTTCTTCCGCAAGTCGAACCGCAACATGATCGTGCTGACGGACGACGACGTACCGCTCCTCGACGACTTCTGCTGGCTCACCCTCGGGCAGATTGCTGAGCTCCTGCACCAGGACAACGTCATCAACATGGACTCCCGTACGGTCCTGTCCTGCCTGCCCGTTCCGGAGACGACGGCCGACGCGCTGCTGTCCGACGCCCAGTTGCTGTCCTGGATCACCGGCGAGCGCTCCCGGCACGACGTGCACGCCGAACGCGTCCCGCTGGCCGGGCTGCCCGGCTGGCGGCGCGACGAGATGACCGTCGAGCACGAGGAGGGCCGCTACTTCAAGGTGGTCGCGGTCGCCGTGGAGGCCGGCAACCGCGAGGTCACCGGCTGGACCCAGCCGCTGTTCGAGCCGGTGGGTCTCGGCGTCACCGCCTTCCTCACCCGCACGTTCGAGGGCATTCCCCACGTCCTGGTGCACGCCCGGGTCGAGGGCGGGTTCCTGGACACGGTCGAGCTGGGCCCGACGGTGCAGTACACCCCCGGCAACTACGCCCACCTGCGCGGGACATCGCGCCCGGCGTTCCTCGACACGGTGCTCGACGCCCCGGCGGACCGCGTCCGGTACGAGGCCGTGCACTCGGAGGAGGGCGGCCGCTTCCTCAACGCCGAGAGCCGGTATCTCCTCGTCGACGCCGACGGTCTTGACGTGCCCTCCGACCCTCCCGCCGGCTACGCCTGGGTCACACCGGACCAGCTCACCTGGCTGGTGCGCCACGGCCACTACCTCAACGTCCAGGCCCGCACGCTCCTGGCCTGCCTCAACGCCTCCGCGGCGCGGGCCCGATGAGCGGGCCGGTACGCGTCGGGGTGCTCGGCTGCGCCGACATCGCGCTGCGGCGGATGCTCCCCGCGTTCACCGCCGCCCCCGGTCTCGAACTCGCCGCGATCGCCAGCCGCGACCCGGCCAGAGCGAAGGAGGCCGGCCTGCGCTTCGGCTGCCGGCCCGTCCACGGGTACGCCGAACTGCTGGCGGCCGACGACATCGAGGCCGTGTACGTGCCGCTGCCGGCCGCGCTGCACGCCCCCTGGGTGGAGGCCGCGCTGGAGGCGGGCAAGCATGTGCTGGCCGAGAAGCCCCTGACCACGGACCCGGAGAGCACCGAGCGGCTCCTCGGCCTCGCCGCGAAGCGGGGTGTGGCCCTGATGGAGAACGTCATGTTCGTCCACCATCCCCGGCACGAGGCGGTGCGGAGCCTGGTCGCCGACGGACGGATCGGTGAACTCCGCTCCTTCCGAGCGGAGTTCGCCATCCCCCCGCTCGCCGACGGCGACATCCGCTACTCCGCCGAACTCGGCGGCGGCGCGCTCTCGGACGTCGGCCTGTATCCACTGCGGGCCGCGCTGCACTTCCTGGGACACGATCTCGACGTGGTCGGCGCCCGTCTGGTCAGACGGGCCGGACGCGAGGTCGAAACCGCCGGGGCGGCGCTGCTGGCCACCCCCGGCGGGGTCACCGCGCACCTCACCTTCGGCATGGAGCACGCCTACGCCTCCCGGTACGAACTCTGGGGCAGCGAAGGGCGGATCACCGTCGACCGGGCCTTCACCCCGCCTGCGGACCACGTGCCGGTGATCGGCCTGCACGGGGGCGCGGGCACCGAGGAGATCCGCCTGGAACCCGCCGACCAGGTCGCGGCCACCGTCGCCGCGTTCGTCGACGCGGTCCGCGAGGGAAGCGCCCCGTGCGCGGACACCCTGCGACAGGCGGTGCTGCTCCACGACGTACGCGGCTCCGCGTGACAGCCGCCCCTGCGTCCGCACCGCATCCCGAACAGGACGCCGTGGAGGTGTGGTTGCTGACGCCGCCCGCTGACGGGCCGCTCGCGTCCGAGGAACTCGACCGGGCCGAGCGGCGCCGCGCCGACGCGTTCCGGCTGCCCCGCGACCGCGCGCTCTACGTGGCCGCGCACATCGCGCTGCGCCGACTTCTCGCCGGGTATCTGCGCACGACGGCACGGGAGGTGGAGTTCGCCCGAGCGGCCTGCCCGCGCTGCGGAGGTCCGCACGGCCGTCCCGTTCTGCACGGAGCCGGGCCCGGCGCCCCGCACTTCTCGCTGTCGCACAGCCGTGGCGAGGTCGTCGTCGGCGTGGCCCGCGTCCCGGTGGGCGTCGACGTCGAGAAGGTGCCGCGCCCCGAACGCGTCGACGTCTGCCGGTCGGCTCTCCACCCCTGGGAGCAAAGGGAGTTGGAGGCACTGCGGGCCCCGGAGCGGCCGGCACGGTTCGCCCGGCTCTGGGCCCGCAAGGAGGCCTTCCTGAAGGGAACCGGTATCGGCGTGGGCGGCTGGACGTCGGAGGTGTACATCGGCGACGGAGGCCCGGGCGCCCCGTCGCGCCCCGAGGGCTGGACCGTCCTCGACGTGCCCTGCGGCCCGGGCCACGCGGCGGCCGTGGCGGCGCGGGGCCCGGCCCCCCGCGCCACGGTGCGCCGGCTCCCGCCCGAGGCCGTGCTCGTCGGCGGTCGCGTCCCGTACGGCCGACCGCGGCCCGGGGAAGTCCGTCATGTCCTTGACGGCGGTCACGCCCGCGGAGACCCCGACGCGCGTGACGCTCCCTACGCATCCGAGGAGGAACTCCCTTGACCGCACTGGACGACAGGCCCCTGGCGGCGATCGAGCCCACGGACGCCCACGGCCGGGTGGCCGAACTGCACGCGAGCCGTGCCCGGGCACAGGCCGGCCCGAGCGAGAGGGCGACCGAGGCGCAGCATGCCAAGGGGAAGCTGACCGCGCGGGAGCGGATCGAGCTGCTGCTGGACGCGGGCTCGTTCCAGGAGGTCGAGCAGTTGCGCCGGCATCGGGCGACCGGGTTCGGGCTGGAGGCGAAGAAGCCGTACACCGACGGTGTGATCACCGGGTGGGGCACGGTCGAGGGCCGGACGGTGTTCGTGTACGCGCACGACTTCCGGATCTTCGGCGGGGCGCTGGGCGAGGCCCATGCGACGAAGATCCACAAGATCATGGACATGGCGATCGCGGCGGGTGCGCCGCTGGTGTCGCTGAACGACGGCGCGGGCGCCCGGATCCAGGAGGGCGTCTCCGCGCTCGCCGGTTACGGCGGGATCTTCCAGCGCAACACCCGCGCCTCGGGTGTGATCCCGCAGATCTCGGTGATGCTGGGCCCGTGTGCGGGCGGCGCGGCCTACAGCCCCGCCCTGACGGACTTCGTGTTCATGGTCCGTGAGACCTCGCAGATGTTCATCACCGGACCGGACGTGGTCAAGGCGGTCACCGGCGAGGAGATCACCCAGAACGGTCTGGGCGGCGCGGACGTGCACGCCGAGACCTCGGGCGTGTGCCACTTCGCCTACGACGACGAGCGGACCTGTCTGGAGGAGGTCCGCTTCCTGTTGTCGTTGCTGCCGCAGAACAACCGCGAGACTTCGCCGGTGCAGCGGACCCTCGACCCGGCGGACCGCCGCTGCGAGGCGCTGCTGGACCTGGTCCCGGCCGACGGCAACCGCCCGTACGACATGACCAAGGTCATCGAGGAGCTCGTCGACGACGGCGACTACCTCGAGGTCCACGAGCGCTGGGCCCGCAACATCATCTGCGCGCTGGCCCGCCTCGACGGCCAGGTCGTCGGCATCGTCGCCAACCAGCCGCAGTCCGTCGCCGGCGTCCTCGACATCGAGGCATCGGAGAAGGCGGCCCGGTTCGTGCAGCTGTGCGACGCCTTCAACATCCCCCTGGTCACACTGGTGGACGTGCCCGGGTTCCTTCCCGGTGTCGGCCAGGAGCACGGCGGGATCATCCGGCACGGCGCGAAGCTGCTCTACGCCTACTGCAACGCGACGGTGCCGCGGATCTCGCTCATCCTGCGCAAGGCGTACGGAGGTGCCTACATCGTCATGGACAGCCAGTCCGTCGGCGCCGACCTCACCTACGCCTGGCCGACGAACGAGATCGCCGTGATGGGCGCCGAGGGCGCGGCGAACGTCGTCTTCCGCCGTCGGATCGCCGAAGCCGAGGACCCCGAGGCGATGCGGGCCGGGATGGTCAAGGAGTACAAGGCCGAGCTGATGCACCCGTACTACGCCGCCGAGCGCGGCCTGGTCGACGACGTCATCGACCCCGCGGAGACCCGCGAGGTCCTGGTCCGGGCCCTCGCCATGCTCCGCTCCAAGCACGCGGACCTGCCCTCCCGCAAACACGGCAATCCGCCACAGTGACAGGGCACCTGACCACACAGGCCCGATGGAGGCACCACGACATGGAGCAGCAACCGACGAGCGGCGCGACGGTGGGCGTCCGGATCGCGCTCGACGTGATCTGTGTTCACTCCTACCTCGGCTACACCCGTTTCACCCGCGCGGCGGACCGGCTGCGCGCCGAAGGCCACCGGATCCAGGTGGAGTTCCTCCCCTTCGAACTCGCGCCGGGCGCGGGCACCGAGGGGGCGCCCCTGCTCCCCGTCCTGGAGCGGGCGTTCGGCCCGCAGGCGGTACGGCAGACACTCCAGTTCGCCGGCCAGGTGGCCGCGGAGGGGCTGGAACTGCACTACGAACGTGCCGTGGCGACCGGCACGTTCGAGGCGCACCGGCTCATCGCCCGGGCCGCCCGGCAGGGACGGGCCGAGGAGATGGTGGAGCGGCTCTTCCGCGCCCACTTCACCGACGGACTGCACATCGGCGACTCCGGCACCCTCGCCCGGCTCGCCGCCGAGGCCGGCGTCACGGCGGACGACCCCGGGGCGGCGGGATCCGTACCGGAGACGGCCGCGGAGACCCAGCGGCTGCGCACCGAACTCGACCGGGTGCGCGGGCTCGGCATCACCGGTGTGCCGGTGTTCTTCATCGACGGCGTACGGCAGTTGACCGGATCCCAGCCGGAGGCCGTGCTGCTGTCGGCACTGCGTGAGGCGGTGGGATCCGCCTCCGACGGCTGACGGGACCGTCCGGAACATCAGCTTTGGCATCGAGGCACGACAGATCCATGTCAAGCCCATGGTGACGCACCACGGGGACTGGTTGGCTGAAGTCCACCCCCGGCCCGCATCCGCCAATGCGGTGATTTGTCGGCATCCCAGAACAGATTGGGCTCAACATGTTTTCGCGACGCACGTTCCTGGGCTCCGCGATTGCGGTGGCCGGTGCCACTGCGGGGTTCACCGCATTGAACTCGACCGCGGCCGAGGCCGCGGCCAGGGTCGCCGCCCGGGTCGATCCGGAGGTGATCGTCAAGCCGGGTGACGCCCGGTACGCCGCACTCGCCGGGCGCGGCTACAACACCCGCTTCGTGGCCTCGCCGGACGAGATCTGGCTCGTGCACTGCGCCTCCCAGGTGGAGAAGGCGGTCAACCGGGCCATCGCCGACAACCGGCGCATTACGGTGCGCGGCGGCGGCCACTGCTTCGAGAAGCTGGTCGACGACCCCCAGTTCCGGGTGCTCGTCGACATGTCCGAGATGAAGGACATCACCTTCGACCCGGCGATGAACGCCTTCGCCGTCCAGGCCGGCGCCCGGCTCGGCGAGGTCTACAAGGCGCTGTACGAGGGCTGGGGCGTGACGGTCCCGGGCGGTGTGTGCCCCGAGGTCGGCGTCGGCGGCCATGTCTCCGGAGGCGGGTACGGCCCGCTGTCCCGCCGGTTCGGCCTGGTCGTCGACCACCTGTACGCCGTCGAGGTCGTCGTCGCCGACAGGGGCGGCAGGGCCCGTACGGTCATCGCCACCCGCGAGGGCAACGACCCGCACCGCGACCTGTGGTGGGCGCACACCGGCGGTGGCGGCGGCGGGTTCGGCATCGTGACCAGGTTCTGGTTCCGCAGCCCGGGTGCCTCGGGCGGCCCGTCCTCGCTGCTGCCCAAGCCGCCCGCGCGGATGCGGGAGACGTATGTGACCTGGCCCTGGGCCCAGCTGACCGAGGCGGCCTTCACCCGTCTGGTGCTGAACCACGGCGCCTGGCACGCGGCGAACAGCGCTCCGGGATCCCCGTACTCGGTGATGCACAGCTCGTTCCAGCTGCACTCCTCGATCGCGGGGTCGATCCAGCTGGAGATCCGCATGGACGCCACGCTCCCGAACACCGCCCAGCTCCACGACGACTACATCAACGCGGTGAACGCGGGGGTCGGGGTGCAGCCGACGATCGACGTCAAGGAAGGAACATGGCTGGAGATCGCCCTGGAGCCGACCGCCAGCTACGGCGCGTACTCGCGGCAGAAGTCCATGGGCGGCCACCTGCGCAAGCCTCTGACGCCCACTCAGGTCGGCGCCGTCTACCGGTCGTTGAGCGATCCGACCCACTACGGCGTCGGCCTGGTGTATCTGGCGGCCTACGGCTGCCGGATCAACACGGTGCCCTCGTCCGCGACGGCGATCCCGCAGCGCGACTCCGTCATCAAGCTCTGGTACTCCAACAACTGGTCCGACCCCGCGCAGGACGAGGCCGAGGTCGACTGGGTGCGCACGCTGCGCAAGAACGTCCATGCCGAGACCGGGGGCTTCCCGGTGCCCAACGACCGGCAGGACGGCGGCTACATCAACTACCCCGACATCGACATGCGCGACCCGGCGCAGAACACGACCGGGGTGCCCTGGTACTCGCTGTTCTGGAAGGACAACTACCCCAGGCTCCAGCGGGTCAAGAACACCTACGACCCCAAGAACGTCTTCCGGCACGCCCTGTCCCTGGACCCCGCCTGACGAACCGTCCGGGCGTCCGGTCCTCGCGCCGGAAGCGAACGCACCGTCTCCACGACCGCCGTGCCGGGACCGGGCGGCTCCCGGTCCGGGCACGGCACGACAGCCCGGAGGGCTCCATGACCAGCAGTTTCCCCGCCGCCGACCCCGCCGCCCGTGGACGAAGAGCGCTGCCCGTGTGGCAGGCGGTGGCGGGGGCCGCTGCTCTCGCCGCGATCGTCAATCTCATCGTCCTGTTCGTCGGTGACGCCGCCGGCGCCTCGCTGGTCCTGAAGCTCAACGGCAAGTCCGACGAGATCAACGCCGGTGGCGTGATCTTCATGTCGATCGCCGCGCCGGTCCTGGGTGTCACCGCCGCCGTGCTGCTGGCCCGCTGGAAGCCGGTGTTCCTCCGGGTGGGGCAGTTCGCGGGCGGCGCGGTGGCGCTGCTCACCGCCATCGGCCCGCTGACGGTGGACACCGACGGCGGCACCGCCGCCACGCTGGTCACGATGCACCTGTTCGTCGGCTTCGTCGCGGTGAGCGCGCTGGAGGCGATCCGCCGGTCCCGCGCCTGACGCACGGGGCCCGCCCGCGGCCCTGCGGAACCGGACCGGTTCCGCAGGGCCGCCGGCATCTTCACGGGGAGGAAGCATGGCAGCAGAGGAAGACGGCACGGCCGGTGTCTCGCGGCGGCTGACCGAGCACGCCTGGCGGATCGTCAGCGGCTCGCCGACGGCCGAGGAGGTCGCCGCGATCGCGGTCGCGCTCTCCACCGTGCTGGCCGCACGCGCGTCGGCCACGGAGCACGCGCAGCCGGGGACCGGCTTCGGCTCTCGGGCCGGGGCCCAGTGGACTCCGTTCTCGGCGCGGCGCAGGACGGCCACGTCCTGGGCCGCCGACCCTCGGCCGGGCTGGCGCGGGGCGGCGTGAGCACGCCCTGCTCCGGCCGGCTCCCGGGCCGCGTACACCGCGGAACACGGCGCGAACGCGCGCGGTGGGTGTCCTGGGGGGACCGTCGCCGGGGTGACCCTCGGGGAGGGGTCAGGCGCGCCCCAGCCGGAAGCCGACACCGCGGGCGGTGACGATCCAGCCGCTCGATCCGAGTTTGCTCCGCAGGCTGCTGACATGCGTGTCGATGGTGCGCCCCGGCTCCGACCGGGAGTCCCTCCAGACCTGCGCCATGATCTGCCGGCGGGTGACCACTCTGCCCGGCTGCGAGGCGAGCAGATAGAGTAGATCGAATTCCTTGCGGGTCACGTCCACGGGCCGGCCGTCGAGGCTTATCTCCCGCGCGTGCGGGTCGATGCCGAGCGGGCCGACCGTGATGGCCTCCTCGGTGGACGCCGGCCGCCAGGAGGCCCTGCGCATGACGGCCTCGATGCGGGCGATCAGTTCGGCGAGACTGTAGGGCTTGGTCACATAGTCGTCCGAACCCGCGCGCAGACTGAGCACACGGTCCAGTTCCGAGTCACGTGCCGTCACGACGATGATCGGCACATCGCAGACGGACCGGATACTGCGACAGAGTTCGACCCCGTCCAGGTCGGGCAGATCGAGGTCCACGAGCAGCAGATCCGCGCTCTGGAAACGCTGCAACGCCTGCGCTCCGGTCGGCACGCTCTCCGCCTGGAATCCGTGCCGGTACAGGTTGCGGATGAGTGCTTTCGCGACCTGCGGCTCGCTGTCGACGGAGAGCACGCGTAACGCCTTGCGAGCTCGCCTTGTCTCTGGCCTGACCTGCGTACTTCGCGCGGCGGCCTGCCCCGAATGGCTTGGTTGCGCAAACCTTATGGAATGGTGCCCCATCCGTGATTCCCCCTATATTCATCCGTTCAAGCGAGCGTCGCGCCAAGCAATAGAAGGTCCCCTTGAGGGTACAGACCACTTAGTCGATCCGTCAAAGATCAATGATTGACAGTCGATGAATAAAGAAAATTGGAAACGCCGTCGCAACAATAAGAAATCGAGGAATAATCACTCGACCGACGGCCTGTCGCGCGGTGACCGTCTCATCATGATCGTTCAACCCGTGGGCGCACCCGCGCCCGGCCTGCCGCTTTGCCGCTCGGCCATTTTCACCAGCCCCCGTACACAGCTACTCCAGACTCTCGCGATACATCGTACACGAGCCTGCGTACGACGTATACGTGCATCAAGTCACGCCGCCTCGGCGGTGCAGCACTTGATCCTGTCCAAAAGAACACACTATCGAGACAGTTTGTGAATAAGCAGGGATGAATCGGCCACCTTCTGGCTGACGCACCCTCTGGGCCGATCTTGGTGTCATTCCGAATAGAGGCAACGTGAACATGTCATCAGTGCCCGCTGTGGACGATCATGTGCCGGGCGGGAAAGACGTCCGCCGACTGACGCGCGTCGTCATCAGATTCGCGGGGGACTCCGGTGACGGCATGCAGCTCACCGGCGACCGCTTCACCGCGGGGACGGCCGCGTTCGGCAACGACCTGTCGACCCTGCCGAACTTTCCCGCCGAGATCCGCGCGCCCGCGGGCACCCTCCACGGCGTCTCCTCGTTCCAGCTGCACTTCGCCGACCACGACATCCTCACGCCGGGCGACGCGCCCAATGTGCTGGTGGCCATGAACCCGGCGGCCCTGAAGGCGAACATCGCCGACGTGCCGCGCGGCGCCGAGATCATCGTCAACACGGACGAGTTCACCGAACGAGCGCTGCGGAAGGTCGGGTACGGGGCCTCCCCGCTGGAGGACGGCTCGCTGGACGGCCATCGCGTCCACCCGGTGCCGCTGACCGCGATGACGGTCGAGGCGCTGAAGGACTTCGGCCTGTCCCGTAAGGAGGCCGAGCGCTCCAAGAACATGTTCGCGCTTGGCCTGTTGTCGTGGATGTACCACCGGCCGACGGAGGGCACGGAGAAGTTCCTGCGGACCAAGTTCGCCAGGAAGCCCGACATCGCGGCGGCCAACCTCGCCGCGTTCCGGGCGGGGTGGAACTTCGGTGAGACGACGGAGGACTTCGCGGTCTCCTACGAGGTGGCGCCGGCGTCGACGGCGTTCCCGACCGGCACCTACCGCAACATCTCCGGGAATTTGGCCCTGTCCTACGGCCTCATCGCCGCCTCCCGGCAGGCCGATCTGCCGCTGTATCTGGGCTCCTATCCCATCACGCCGGCCTCCGACATCCTGCACGAACTGAGCAGGCACAAGAACTTCGGGGTGCGCACCTTCCAGGCCGAGGACGAGATCGCGGGGATCGGCGCGGCGCTGGGCGCGGCGTTCGGCGGCTCGCTGGCCGTGACGACGACGTCCGGTCCCGGTGTGGCGCTGAAGTCGGAGACGATCGGGCTGGCGGTCTCCCTCGAACTGCCGTTGCTGGTCATCGACATCCAGCGGGGCGGGCCCTCGACGGGGCTGCCGACCAAGACCGAGCAGGCCGACCTGTTGCAGGCGATGTACGGGCGCAACGGCGAGGCGCCGGTGCCGATCGTCGCGCCGCGCACCCCGGCCGACTGTTTCGACGCGGCGATGGAGGCGGCCCGGATCGCGCTGACGTACCGGACGCCGGTCCTGCTGCTGTCGGACGGCTACCTGGCCAACGGCTCCGAGCCGTGGCGGATCCCGGAGACCGACGAACTCCCGGACCTGCGGGTGCAGTTCGCCCAGGGACCCAACCACACCCTGGACGACGGCACCGAGGTCTTCTGGCCCTACAAACGCGACCCGCAGACCCTCGCCCGCCCCTGGGCCGTGCCCGGAACGCCGGGTCTTGAGCACCGGATCGGCGGGATCGAGAAGCAGGACGGCAGCGGGAACATCTCCTACGACCCCGCCAACCACGACTTCATGGTCCGCACCCGCCAGGCCAAGATCGACGGCATCGACGTCCCCGACCTCGAGGTCGACGACCCCACCGGCGGCGCCACCACCCTTGTCCTGGGCTGGGGTTCGACATACGGGCCCATCACCGCCGCGGTGCGCCGGCTGCGGACCGCCGGGGAGCACATCGCGCAGGCGCACCTGCGCCACCTCAACCCCTTCCCCCGCAACCTCGGCACGGTCCTTCGGGGTTACGACAAGGTGGTGATCCCCGAGATGAACCTCGGCCAGCTCGCCACCCTCGTGCGGGCCAGATATCTGGTCGACGCGCACTCCTACAACCAGGTCAACGGCATGCCCTTCAAGGCCGAGCAGCTCGCCACAGCTCTCAAGGAGGCCATCGATGCCCACTGAGGCTCTGCATCTCGTCCCCAGGTCCGAAGTTCCCCTGACGGCGAGGAATTTCAAGTCCGATCAGGAGGTGCGCTGGTGCCCGGGCTGCGGTGACTACGCGATCCTCGCCGCCGTGCAGGGCTTCATGCCCGAACTCGGCCTGGCGAAGGAGAACATCGTCTTCGTCTCGGGCATCGGCTGCTCGTCCCGCTTCCCGTACTACATGAACACCTACGGGATGCACTCCATCCACGGCCGCGCGCCCGCCATCGCGACCGGGCTGGCCTCCTCGCGCCGCGACCTGTCCGTATGGGTCGTCACCGGCGACGGCGACGCCCTGTCCATCGGCGGCAACCACCTCATCCACGCCCTGCGCCGCAACGTGAACCTGAAGATCCTCCTCTTCAACAACCGGATCTACGGCCTCACCAAGGGCCAGTACTCACCCACCTCCGAAGTCGGCAAGATCACCAAGTCGACACCGATGGGCTCCCTGGACGCCCCCTTCAACCCGGTCTCCCTGGCCATCGGCGCCGAGGCCTCCTTCGTCGCCCGGACCGTGGACTCCGACCGCAAACACCTCACCGACGTCCTGCGCCAGGCCGCCGCCCACCCCGGCACCGCCCTGGTGGAGATCTACCAGAACTGCAACATCTTCAACGACGGCGCCTTCGACGTCCTCAAGGACCGACAGTCCGCCGAGGAGGCCGTGATCCGCCTGGAGCACGGCCGGCCCATCCGCTTCGGCGCCGACGGCTCCCGCGGCGTGGTCCGCGACCCCCGCACCGGCGACCTCCAGGTCGTCACCGTCACCCCGGACAACGAGGCCGACATCCTGGTCCACGACGCCCACACCGCGTCCCCGACCACCGCGTTCGCCCTGTCCCGGCTCGCCGACCCCGACACCCTGCACCACACCCCCATCGGCGTGTTCCGCTCCGTCGACCGGCCCGTCTACGACACCCAGATGGCCGACCAGCTCGACGCCGCCATCGAACAGAACGGCAAGGGCGACCTCGCCGCCCTCCTCGCCGGCGGCGACACCTGGACCGTCATCGGCTGATCGCTGCCGGTATTCGGCGGTCCGATCGGGGAGTATTCCCGGGGTCGCGACGCGTTGGAAGGTCGTGGAACGTACGACGACGGAACCGTGGGGCCCTGGAACATGCTGAGGACGGTCGCTGCAACGCGCTATGTCGCACCCCTGCACTCCGGCGGCTCCGTGCCAGGAGTCGTCGAGGCCGACGACCTGGGGACCTACGTCGTGAAGTTCACGGGGGCCGCGCAGGGCCACAAGGCGCTGGTCGCCGAGATCATCGTCGGCGAGCTGGCCCGGGCCCTCGGGCTGCGCTTCCCCGAGCTGGTCCTCGTGCACTTCGATCCGGCCGTGGGCGGGCACGAACCCCATCAGGAGGTGCAGGACCTGCTGAGGGCCAGTGCCGGGCTCAACCTCGGTATGGACTACCTCCCGGGCGCGAAGGACTTCACCCCCGAGGTCGCGCGGACGTTCCGGGTCGACCCGCTGGAGGCGGGCAAGGTGGTCTGGCTGGACGCCCTCACCGTGAACGTCGACCGCACGGTGCACAGCTCGAACCTCATGATCTGGCCCACCCTCGGCGTCGCGCCGCCCCGCCTGTGGCTGATCGACCACGGCGCCGCCCTCGTCTTCCACCACCGCTGGGACGGCTCGGCACCCGAGAAGGCGTACGACTTCAGGAGCCACGCGCTCGGCGGCCACGGCCCCGACACCCGCGCGGCCGACGCCGAGCTCGCCCCCGAGGTCACCGAGGACCTGCTGCGTGCGGTGCTGGCCCGGGTGCCCGACGCCTGGCTCATGGACGAGCCGGGCTTCGCGAGCCCGGACGCGGTCCGCGACGCGTACGCCGGGTACCTCCTCGCCCGTGTCCGCGCCTCGGCGGCCTGGCTCCCCACCGACTTCCCGAGCCGCGAACAGCTCGCCGCCGAGGACGCCGACCGCGCGCGGCGCACCCGGCGGGACCGCCCGGACTGGCTCAAGCACGTCCCGGACCTGCACGGCAGACCGGCCGCGGAACAGGACTGGACGGTGCACCTGGGCTGAGGGACCGGCCGGAGACCCGGCCGGTCCGGACGGCACGCCCGGTCAGCTGCTCGTAGGCGGGCAGGGTCAGGAAGTCCGCGTAGTCCTCGTCCAGCGCGACCTTCAGGAGCAGGTCGTGCGCCTGCTGCCAGCGGCCCGCCGCGAAGGCCTCCTCGCCGATCTCGGCGCGGATGTCCGCGAGCTCCTGTGCCGCGATCCGGCGGGTCAGCTCCGGAGTGGCCGCCACCGTCCCGCCTTCGTGCTCGAAGACGACACCCGCGTTGATCCACTGCCAGATCTGCGAGCGGGAGATCTCGGCGGTGGCCGCGTCCTCCATGAGGTTGAAGATGGCGACCGCGCCCAGGCCGCGCAGCCAGGCCTCGATGTAGCGGATGCCGACCTGCACGGCGTTGACCAGACCGTCGTACGTCGGCCGCGCGTCGAGCGAGTCGACGGCGATGAGGTCACCGGCCGCGACCGACACGTCCTCGCGCAGCCGGTCCTTCTGGTTCGGCCGGTCGCCGAGGACCGCGTCGAAGGAGGCCATCGCGATCGGGACGAGGTCGGGGTGGGCCACCCACGAGCCGTCGAAACCGTCGCCCGCCTCACGGTCCTTGTCCGCCTTGACCTTCTCGAAGGCCACCTTGTTGACCTCCTCGTCGCGCCGCGAGGGGATGAACGCGGCCATGCCGCCGATCGCGTGAGCGCCCCGCTTGTGGCAGGTGCGGACGAGGAGTTCGGTGTAGGCCCGCATGAACGGGGCCGTCATCGTCACCGCGTTGCGGTCCGGAAGGACGAACTTGGTCCCGCCGTCACGGAAGTTCTTGACGATGGAGAACAGGTAGTCCCAGCGGCCGGCGTTCAACCCCGAGGCGTGGTCGCGGAGTTCGTAGAGGATCTCGTCCATCTCGTACGCCGCCGTGATCGTCTCGATCAGGACGGTCGCCCGGACCGAGCCCTGCGGGACGCCGACGTGCTCCTGCGCGAAGACGAACACGTCGTTCCACAGCCGGGCTTCGAGGTGCGACTCGGTCTTGGGCAGGTAGAAGTACGGGCCCTTGCCGAGGTCGAGCAGCCGCCGGGCGTTGTGGAAGAAGTAGAGGCCGAAGTCCACGAGCGCGCCGGGCACGGGCGTGCCGTCGGCGGCGACGAGGTGCCGCTCGTTCAGATGCCAGCCGCGCGGCCGCATCACGACGGTCGCCAGCTCGCCCTCCGGCCTGAGGGCGTAGGACTTGCCGGAGCCCGGGTCGGTGAAGTCGATGTTCCGGGTGTAGGCGTCGATCAGGTTCAGCTGGCCCTGGATCACGTTCTCCCAGGTGGGCGCCGAGGCGTCCTCGAAGTCCGCGAGCCACACCCGGGCGCCGGAGTTGAGCGCGTTGACGGTCATCTTGCGGTCGGTCGGCCCGGTGATCTCGACCCGCCGGTCGTTCAGTGCGGCGGGGGCGGGAGCCACCCTCCAGGAGTCGTCCGCGCGGATCGCGGCGGTCTCCGGGAGGAAGTCGAGCGTGGAGGTGCGGGCGATCTCGGCGCGTCGCTCCGCGCGGCGGGCGAGGAGTTCGTCGCGCCGGGGCGTGAACAGCCGGTGCAGCTCGGCCACGAAGGCGAGGGCCGCCTCGGTCAGGACCTCCTCCTGCCGGGGCAGGGGCTCGGCGTCGACGATGGCCAGCGGGGACGGCGCTGGTGCGGACATGAGCTGTCACTTCCTTCAGCGAGCTTCGTGCGGGCGAGCCGGCCACGGGCGGGCCGCGTACGGGTCCTGCGGGCGCGCCGTACACCGGTCGAACGAGCGAACCACGGACGGCGTCACCACGCCCGGCACTCCGTGCCGTGGCGCGCCGTGCCGCGAGCGGCCGGAATCGCATGCCTTCGGCGTACTGCTGCCCCGCGAGGGGCTTCTGATCAGTGGATACTAATTTCCTCATGGTGGAAGTTCAATGGTTTGTTGATGTCGAGATTCTCCAGATCGACCGAAGACGGCGCTCGGTGCCACCCCGCTCACTCCAGGTGGACCAGGTCGGCCTCCGTGTCGATGTCGTACGCCCGGGCCACGTCCCCGCACTCGACGAGGACGATCACGTCGTCGTGGGCCTTCAGATAGGCGCGCGCACCCCGGTCGCCGACGGCCGTCGCCGCGATGCCGGCCCAGTGATCCGCCCCGAACAGCACCGGATGGCCGCGCTCACCGTCGTAAGCCGCCGCGGCGAGCGTCCTCGGGGACGCGTACGCGGCCAGCACGCGGGCCACCGCCTCCCGGCCGATCCCCGGCTGGTCGACCAGCGACACCAGCGCGGCCCGCGCCCCCGACCCCGCCAGCGAGTCGAGCCCGGCCCGCAGCGAGGAGCCCATCCCCTCCTCCCAGCCGGGGTTGTCCACCAGGACGCACCCCGCCAGGGACGCCCGCTCCCGTACCTCCTCGGCCCGCGCGCCCAGGACGACATGGACCCGGGCGCAGCCGCCGGCGCGCAGCACCTCCACCGCGTGTTCGACGAGAGGCCGCCCCCGGTGGGGCAGGAGTGCCTTGGGCCGGCCCCCGAGCCGCCGCCCGCCTCCGGCCGCCAGCACCAGCCCCGCCACCTCGCCCTTGTTCTCCGTCATGACCCCTGCATACCCGACCGGGCCGGAGCAGGCCCCGGAACCCGGGCCTTCACCGCGGTGTCGGCGGGCTGAATTTCGGTCCGCGCGGTGGCGCCCGGCGCACCGGGTGGCGTTTACTGACCCGCGTCCCCCGGCGCCCGACCACCGCCACGGGGAGCCGGAGCCGACATGAGCGGGACCGACGCACGGCGGCGCGCGAGGGGGAGAGCTGTGTTGCGGAGCTTGGGGCAGAGACCGTTGACGGGCAGCGACGAGGATCCGAGGGTGGCGGGGCTGCGTACCGCCGTCGCCCGGCTGCGCCGTGAACTCGCCGTGCATCCCGTCGAGTTCCCCGACCGGGGCATCGCCGAGGACGAACTCGCGTCCCTCGCCGCGATGGCCGCCGGAGGCATGCCGGAGATTCCCCGGCTGCGCCGCTCGCTCCTCCTGGTCGCGGGCGCGATCGGTTCGGTGAGCGCTCTCGCGACCCGCCTCGCGGACGTCCGCGACGCGGTCGAGCTGTTCGGGGAACCCCCGCACCGCAGCCGCAGGTGACCACGGACGCCGACACCACCCGGCACCCCGGCTTCCAGGTACCCCGGCTTCCGGGCACCCCTGCATCCGGAGCCTCTAGCGCCCTCTGCGGATGACCCCCCGCTCGGTGGCCGCCGCCACGGCCGAGGTGCGGGAGTCCACACCCAACTTCGCGTAGATGTGCACCAGATGGGACTTCACGGTCGCCTGGCTCAGAAACAGTTCCTTGCTGATCTGCTGGTTCGAGAGCCCGTCCTTGACCAGTTCCAGGACCTCCAGCTCACGACGGCTCAGAGCGGCGGCGGGGGTGCGCATCCGGTCCATGAGCCGGTCGGCGACCTTCGGGGCGAGCGCCGAGTGCCCCGAGGCGGCGGTGCGCACCGCGGCGGACAGCTCCTCCGGAGGGGCGTCCTTGAGGAGATAGCCGCAGGCGCCCGCCTCGACCGCGGCGAGGATGTCCGCGTCGGTGTCGTACGTGGTCAGGACGAGGACCCGAGGCGCCCCGGGGCGTGCGGTGATGGCCGCCGTGGCCCGCGCGCCGTGCATCCCGGCGCCGAACTGGAGGTCCATCAGGACGACGTCCACGCCGCCGGCCCCGGCCCGCTCCACCGCGGCCTCGGCCGTCGATGCCTCCGCGACGATCTCGAAGTCCGGCTCAGCGGACAGCACCGCGCGCAGTCCCGCACGGACGACGGGGTGGTCGTCCGCGAGCAGCAGGCGGACGGTCATGTCCGGCTCCCTGCGGTGTACGCGGACCCGGACCGGGTGCCGTCCGCGGGGGCCGGGCTCGTTCCCGGCCCTTCCCCGGTGACGGGAAGCGGCAGCGTGACCGCCACCGCCGTGCCCTGTCCGGGCGCCGACTCGACGGTGAACGTCCCGCCCAGCGACCGAGCGCGCGAGCGCATCGCGGGAAGCCCGAAGCCCCCGTCCGCACCGCCTCCCGCCATGCCTCCTCCCGTCACCCCGCCTCCCGCCGCATCGCCGCTCTCCGCGCCGTCCCCGTCCGGGCGTACGCCGCCGGGGACGAAGCCCGCACCGTCGTCCACCACGTCCAGCGTCACGGAGCCGTCCATGAAGCTGAGCGTGATCTCCACGCGGTCGGCGTGCGCGTGGCGCAGCGTGTTGCCGAGCGCCGACTGCGCGATCCGCAGCAGGGCCACCTCGTACGGCGTCGGGAGCTCGGCCGGAGTGCCGCTCACCGAGAAGTGGACCTTCGGCGAGTCCACGGCTGCCGACCGGCACAGCCGCTCCAGCGCGGCGGCCAGCGAGCCGTGCTCCAGATCGGGCGGGGTGAGCGCGCGGACGAACCGGCGGGCCTCGGCGAGGTTGTCCTGCGCGGTCACCCGGGCCTGCTCCAGATGCGGGGCCGCCGGTGAGTCCGCGGGAAGCAGACGCTGGGCGGCCCGCATCAGGAGCTGAATGCTGGACAGGCCCTGGGCGAGGGTGTCGTGGATCTCGCGGGCCAGCCGCTCCCGTTCCGCGAGCGTGCCCGCGGCGCGTTCGGCCTCCGCCAGCTCCGCGCGCGTGGCGATCAGCTCCTCGATCAGCTCGCGGCGGCGCTCGCTCTCGCGGTACAGGGCCTCGTACCCGAGGACCGTGGCGACGGCGACCCCCGCGCCCAGCAGCGGACCGATGAACGCGCCGGGGCTCAGGGGCGCGCCGTGCGCCACGAAGCTCGCGACGGCCGCCCCGGCGGTCAGGGCGACCGCGGGCAGGCTCCAGCGCACCGGCAGCAGATGCAGTTGCAGGAAGTACAGCGGGAACGCCACCCACAGGCCGTCCGGCGAGAGCGCGACCAGCGCCAGCCAGCTCGCGCTGAGAGCGGCCACCCACCATGCGGCCGCCCGCCGTGAGCGGTGCACCGCTGGGGAGACCGCGCCCGCCACGAGCACGGCGCCCGTCACCAGGACCGACAGGACGACCGCCGTCGGGTGCCCGGTGTCCCCGGAACGGACGGCGGCCAGCAGGAGAAGGCCAGCGAGCAGGACGTACAGACAGAGCCGCAGGACGGCGACGACGGGGGAGTGGCGGCGGACATTCATGGTCGTTCCAGGGTAGGCGGGGCGGGGAGGGAGCCGGTCAACCGAAAGGTTGAAAGAGAGCCGGTCCCTTCGGCGGCGACGGGCTGCTCCTTCGGCCGGGGGGAACCGTGCGGCGGGCCGATGCCCCGGACCCGGCCCGGACGGCAGGGTCGAGGCATGTTCGTCGCATGGAGAGACCTACGGTTCGCCAAGGGGCGGTTCGCCCTGATGGGATCCGTCGTCGTACTGATCACCCTGCTCGTGGGGCTGCTGTCCGGGCTGACCGCCGGGCTCGCCGAGGAGAACACCTCGGCGGTGACCGCGCTGCCCGCCGACCACCTGGCCTTCGCCGCGCCGGCCGCGGGGCAGCCCGTGTCCTTCACCGGCGCGCCGGTGCCCGCCGACGCCCGGGAGACCTGGGCCGGCCGGCCCGGTGTCGCCTCGGCCGAACCCATCGGCGTCCGCACCCTGAACGCGGCCGCCGGGAGCCGCACGGCCGCGGTGTCCTCGTTCGCCGTACGGCCGGGCTCCGGCATCGCCCCGCCGGGGGTCGCGCCCGGCCGGGCCGTGCTGTCCGAGAAGGCCGCCGCCGCGCTCGGGGTGACCGCCGGGGACCGGATACGGCTCGGCGGCACCGACCTGACCGTCGCGGCCGTCGCCGGCCGTGCCTCGTACAGCCACACACCGGTCGTATGGACCGACTTCTCCGGTACGGCGACCGTCATCGCCCTGCGCGCCCACGGCGCCGACCTGCGGGCGGCCGACCGCGCCGCCGGCACGAAGACCTTCACCCGGGGCGACGCCCTCACCGCCATCGGCTCCTACCAGGCCGAGAACGGCTCCCTCCAGCTCATGCGCGGATTCCTCTTCGTCATCTCGGCGCTCGTCACCGGTGCGTTCTTCACCGTCTGGACCATCCAGCGGTCGCCCGACATCGCGGTGCTGAAGGCGCTGGGCGCCTCCACCCCGTATCTGCTGCGCGACGCGCTCGGGCAGGCCGTGTTCATGCTCGCCACCGGGACGCTGCTCGGCACCGCTCTCGCCGCCGCCGCGGGCGCGCTCGTGCGGGGAGGCGAGGTGCCCTTCGCGCTGGACGCCACGACCGTGCTCGGACCGGCCGCCGTCACGATCGCCCTCGGGGCGCTCGGCGCGGGACTGTCCGTCCGCCGGATCACCGCCGTCGACCCACTGACCGCGCTGGCGAGCGCCCGATGAGAACGGGAAAGCCCCCGATGAGCCTGACCCTCGACGACATCACCCTCACCTACCCCGACGGAGACGGCCGGCTGACCGCCCTGGACGGCGTCGGCCTCCTGGTGCCGGCCGGAACGGCGACCGCCGTCGTGGGGCCCTCCGGCTCCGGCAAGTCCAGCCTCCTGGCGGTCGCCGCGACCCTGGTCGCCCCGGACCGCGGGCGCGTCCTCGTCGGCGGTACGGAGACGGGGGCGCTGACCTCCGCCGAGCGGGCCGTCCTGCGGCGGCGTGAGATCGGCATCGTGTTCCAGCAGCCGAACCTGCTGCCCTCACTGACCGCGCTGGAGCAGCTCCAGGTGATGGGCCACCTGGACGGGCGAAGCCAAGTGGCAGCGCGCGCACGGGAGTTGCTGGACGCGGTCGGCCTCGGCGAGCTGGCGCACCGGCGCCCGCATCAGCTGTCCGGGGGCCAGCGGCAGCGGGTGAACATCGCCCGCGCCCTGGTCAACGAGCCGTCGGTGCTCCTGGTCGACGAGCCGACCAGCGCCCTCGATCACGAACGCGGCACCGCGGTGATCGATCTGCTGCTCCGGCTCACCCGGGAGCGCGGCACGGCGACCGTCCTCGTGACGCACGACCGCGCCCACCTCGGCGCGGTGGACGCGGTGCGGGAGATGACGGACGGGCGTCTGGAGGCATCCGCCACCGCACCGCTCACCACCCGCCTCACCGCGCCTGCCGGCGGGCGCGCGGCAGAATGAACCGGGCTCGGGTCCCGCCCCGCTCGGCCGGCGCCCGGACCGCCGGCTCAGCCGGCGCCCGGACCCGAGCTGGCCAGGGCCTCCGACAGTTCGGCCGCGACCTGCTGGAGCACCGGCACGATCGTGTCGGTGGCGGCCTCGGTGACCCGGCCGGCCGGCCCGGAGATCGAGATGGCGGCGGCGGTCGGGGAGTCGGGCACGGAGACGGCGAGACAGCGGACGCCGATCTCCTGCTCGTTGTCGTCGACCGCGTAGCCGGTCCGGCGGACCTCGGCGAGCGCGGCGAGGAAGCCGTCCGGAGTGGTGATCGTCTTCTCCGTCGCGGCGGGCATGCCCGTACGGGAGAGCAGCGCGCGCACCTCGTCGTCCGGGGTGTGGGCCAGCAGGGCCTTGCCGACACCGGTGGAGTGGGGCAGCACCCGGCGGCCCACCTCGGTGAACATGCGCATCGAGTGCTTGGAGGGGACCTGGGCCACGTAGACGATCTCGTCCCCGTCGAGCAGCGCCATGTTCGCCGTCTCGCCGGTCTCCTCCACCAGACGCGCCAGATACGGGCGGGCCCAGGTGCCGAGCAGCCGGGAGGCCGACTCGCCGAGCCGGATGAGACGGGGGCCGAGCGCGTACCGGCGGTTGGCCTGCTGCCGTACGTATCCGCAGGCCACGAGGGTGCGCATCAGCCGGTGAATGGTGGGCAGCGGCAGGCCGCTGCTCGCGGAGAGCTCGCTCAGACCGACCTCGCCCCCGGCGTCCGCCATGCGCTCCAGCAGATCGAAGGCGCGCTCGAGGGACTGGACGCCGCCACTGGCGGCGGAGGATCGGGCGTCGGTGGTGCTGGCGCTGGACGGCGGCACGGCGGCGGTCCTTTCGGGGCGCGGGATCGAGCGGGGTGACCCGAGGAGTCTCGAAGGGGGCGGCGGCGGGGCGGGCAGAGACGCAGCCTACCCGGCAGCATTGCCGCAGACGCCGACGCGGGCCGGTCGGGGGAGGGTGCGGGGGGACCCCTTGACGGCGCGGGGGCCGCGGTGAAGACTTCTTCAACAGAAAGTTGAATTCCGTTACGCGGAAGCAACCCGGCGGCAACGGGAGTCGACAGAGGCGGAGAGAGGGGTCCGGGTGTCCGAAGCCGAACTGGTGCTGCGCTCGACGCGCGTCATCACCCCCGAGGGGACGCGCGCCGCGTCGGTCGCGGTCGCCGCGGGGAAGATCACGGCCGTGCTGCCGTACGACGCCGAGGTGCCGTCCGGCGCCCGGTCGGAGGACTTCGGCGACGACGTCCTGCTGCCCGGTCTCGTCGACACCCATGTCCATGTGAACGACCCCGGCCGCACCGAGTGGGAGGGGTTCTGGACGGCGACCCGCGCCGCGGCCGCGGGCGGCATCACCACGCTGATCGACATGCCGCTCAACTCCCTCCCGCCGACGACGACGGTCGCGGGCCTTCGTACGAAGCAGGACGTCGCCCGTTCCAAGGCGCACGTCGACGTCGGCTTCTGGGGCGGTGCGCTGCCCGGCAACGTCAAGGATCTCCAACCCCTGCACGAGGCCGGGGTGTTCGGGTTCAAGGCGTTCCTGTCCCCGTCCGGGGTCGAGGAGTTCCCCGAGCTGGACCAGGACCAGCTCGCCCTTTCCCTCGCCGAGATCGCCGGCTTCGGCGGCCTGCTGATCGTGCACGCCGAGGACCCGCACCACCTGGCCGCCGCCCCGCAGACGGGCGGCCGCAGGTACGCCGACTTCCTCGCCTCGCGCCCCCGTGACGCCGAGGACACCGCCGTCGAGAGCCTTGTCGCCCAGGCCAAGCGCCTCGACGCGCGGGTGCACGTCCTGCACCTGTCGTCGAGCGACGCGCTCCCGATCGTCGCCGCCGCCAAGGCCGACGGGGTCCGGCTCACCGTGGAGACCTGCCCGCACTACCTCACCCTGACCGCCGAGGAAGTCCCGGACGGCGCCAGCGAGTTCAAGTGCTGCCCGCCCATCCGCGAGGCCGCCAACCAGGACCTGCTGTGGCGGGCGCTGGCCGACGGCACGATCGACTGCGTGGTCACCGACCACTCGCCCTCGACCGCCGACCTCAAGACGGAGGACTTCGCCACCGCGTGGGGCGGCATCTCCGGCCTCCAGCTGAGCCTGTCCGCCGTCTGGACCGAGGCCCGCGGGCGCGGCCACGGCCTGGAGGACGTGGTCCGCTGGATGTCCTCGCGCACCGCCGCGCTGGCCGGTCTGGGCGGCCGCAAGGGCGCCATCGCGCCGGGCCACGACGCCGACTTCGCGGTGTTCGCCCCCGACGAGACGTTCACCGTCGACCCCGCCGCGCTCCAGCACCGCAACCGGGTGACGGCCTACGCGGGCAGGACCCTCGGCGGTGTCGTGAGGTCGACCTGGCTGCGCGGCGAACGCGTCTTCGCGGACGGCGAGTTCACCGATCCCCGGGGTCACCTGCTGACCCGTACGCCCTGATCCCCCCGGCCCCGACCGAATCCCCGACCCGATCCTCCGCCCCCACCGGCCGACTCCCGAAAGGAACCCCTGATCACCGTGACGGCGACCCAGAGCTTCACCGGAGACGCGCGACCCTACGGAGGCGGTGACCCGTACGCGGACTACCGCACCGCCGACTTCCCCTTCACCCGGTACGCCGACCTGGCGGACCGGCGGCTCGGCGCGGGTGTCATCGCCGCCAACGACGAGTTCTTCGCCCAGCGCGAGAACCTTCTCCTGGCCGGGGCGGCGGAGTTCGACCCCGAGCACTTCGGTCACAAGGGCAAGATCATGGACGGCTGGGAGACCCGGCGGCGCCGCGGTGTCTCCGCCGAGCACCCGTGGCCGACGGCCGAGGACCACGACTGGGCCCTGGTACGTCTCGGGGCCCCCGGTGTCGTCCGCGGGATCGTCGTCGACACCGCCCACTTCCGCGGCAACTACCCGCAGGCGGTGTCGGTCGAGGGCGTCTCGGTCCCCGGTTCGCCCTCGCCCGAGGAACTCCTCGCGGACGGGGTGAAGTGGACGACCCTCGTGCCGCGCACCCCGGTCGGCGGTCACGCGGCCAACGGATTCGCCGTCACCGTGGAGCAGCGCTTCACCCACCTGCGGGTCAACCAGCACCCCGACGGGGGCATCGCGCGGCTGCGGGTGTACGGCGAGGTCGTGCCCGACCCGCGCTGGCTGTCCGCCCTCGGCACCTTCGATGTGGTCGCCCTGGAGAACGGCGGCCGGGTCGAGGACGCCTCCGACCTCTTCTACTCACCCGCCACCAACACCATCCAGCCGGGCCGCTCGCGCAAGATGGACGACGGCTGGGAGACGCGGCGGCGACGGGACGAGGGCAACGACTGGATCAGCTACGTGCTCGCCGCCCGGTCCGAGATCCGTGCCGTGGAGATCGACACGGCGTACCTGAAGGGCAACAGCGCCGGGTGGGCCTCGGTGTCGGTGCGGGACGGCGGGGAAGGGGACGCGGGGGAGTGGACGGAGATCCTGCCCCGCACCCGCCTCCAGCCCGACACCAACCACCGCTTCACCCTCACCGCACCCGCCGTCGCCACGCACGCGCGCGTGGACATCTTCCCGGACGGCGGGATCTCCCGCCTGCGCCTCTTCGGCTCCCTGACGGAGGAAGGGGTGTCGGTCCTCAGGGCCAGGCACCAGGAACTGGGCGGCTGAGCGGTACCGGAAGCCGCCCCCGGGCCCTGCCGTTCGTGCCGCCCGGCCTCAGTCCCGCGTGCCCGTCGTCAGGCGGGTGCGGAACGTGGTGCCCGTCGGGGTGTCGAGGACCGTGATCGTGCCGCCGTGGAGTGCGGCGATGTCCAGGGCTATGGGCAGGCCGAGGCCGGTGCCGCCGTCGTCGCGGCTGCGGGCGTCGTCGAGGCGGGCGAACCGTTCGAAGATCTTCTCCCGGTCGGCCGGGGCGATCGGGGAGCCGTCGTTGGTGACGTCCAGGACGGCGTCACCGCTCTCCGGGTCCCTCGACAGCCGTACGGCCACGGCGTGCCGGGCGTGGCGCTGGGCGTTGTCGAGGAGGTTGGTCAGCAGCCGGCCGATCCACAGGGTGTTGCCGGGGACGGTGATGTTGTCCGGGGTGTGCAGGGTGACCGGGTGGGGGTCGGTCGAACGGACCGCCACGGTGGTGCGGGCCAGTTCGGCGAGGTCGACGGGTTCGGTGGGCCGGCTCTGTCCTGTGGCGTCGAGCCGGGCGAGCAGCAGCAGGTCGGTGGAGAGCGCCTGGAGGCGCTCGGTGTCCTGGAGGGCGCCGGCCACCAGGGTGTCGCGGACCTCGGGATCGGGGTGGGTGAGCGCCACCTCCAGCTGGGTGCGCAGAACCGCGAGGGGGCTGCGCAGTTCGTGCGAGGCGTCGGCGATGAACTGGCGCTGCCGCGTACCCGCGGCCTCCAGCCGTTCGAGCATCGCGTTCATGGTGTCGGCGAGGCGGGCGATCTCGTCGTCCCCGCGCGGCGCGGGGACCCGGCGGTCCAGGCCGCGGTCCCCGATGGCGGCGACCTCGGCGCGGATGGCCTCGACCGGCCGCAGCGCGCGTCCGGTCGTACGCCAGGTCAGGGCGCCGACGGTGAACAGCAGCAGGGCGCTCAGGCCGGCGAGGGCCGCGGTCGTGGTGTCCTCGGCGGCGTCGGCGGTGCGCAGCGAGGCCCCGACGTGGATGGTGACAGGGCCCGCCGAGGTGGGGGTGGTGACCGTGGTGACGCGCTGGTGGCGCTCCTTGCCGAGGGCGTCGAGGTCGTACGTCCGATGGCCGTTGTGGGTGCCGGTGGGGGTGAGGGCGGGCCGGCCGGTGAGGTTCTGGCTCTGCGCGACGACGTTTCCGTGGTCGTCGACGACCTGGATGAAGTCGGTTCCCGGCCCGAGTGTCAGCGGCTGGGGCAGCCGTCCGTCGGCGGCCAGACGCGCGACGTCCTTGGCCTGCGCGAGGCCGCCGGTCTCCACGGTGCGTTCCAGGTTGCCGCGCAGCAGCATCAGGACGACGGCCGACGCGGCGACCATGACGACGGCGACGCTGGCACAGGCGGCGAGCGTGGTGCGGGTACGGACCGAGCGCGGTGCCAGCCGGCGGATCAGCGCGGCCGCCCGGGGGTGACCGGTCAGGCGGCGCAGCGCGGTATGGGTCCGGCGCCGTGTGGCGGCGACGGGCCCGGGGCGTCCCGACTCCCGGGGGGAGATGTCCGGCTCAGCCACCGTCGGCCGCCAGCCGGTATCCGGCGCCGCGGACGGTCTGCACCGCGGCCCGCCCGAACGGGGTGTCGATCTTGCGCCGCAGGGCGCTGACATGGACCTCGACGGTGTTGGGGTCGCTGTCCTGGCCGCTGTCCCACACCTCGTCCAGGATCTCGCGCTTGGACACGGCCTCCCCGGCCCGCCGGGCCAGGTGGTCGAGCACGGCGAACTCGCGCGGGGTGAGCGGGACGGACACGCCCCCGCGGGTGCAGGTGCGGGCGGCGGAGTCGACCACCAGGTCGCCGAGCACGGTGCGCCGCGGGGCCCGGCTGCCGATCCTGCGGGCCAGCGCCCGCAGGCGGGCGACGAGCACCACGAAGGAGAACGGCTTGGACAGGTAGTCGTCGGCGCCGGTGTCCAGCGCCTCGGCCTCGTCCCACTCGCCGTCCTTGGCGGTGAGCATGAGGATGCCGACGTTGCTGCCGGTGGCCCGCAGCCGCTGGCACACCCGGTAGCCGTTGAGGCCGGGCAGCATGATGTCGAGCACGACGACGTCGTAGGCGCGCTCGGTGGCCTTGGCGAGCCCGGCGAGGCCGTCGTGGGCGACGTCCACGCTGAAGCCCTCGGCGGTCAGGCCGTGCTGAAGCGCCAGGGCCAGCCGGCGCTCGTCTTCCACCACCAGTACACGCATGCTCCCAGGGTGGCAGGTCACCGGGTGTGCGAGGCGCCAAGCTGAAGGCGTCTTCAGGTCTTCAGGAAGTCTTCAGCACGTTCCGGCGATGCTGTGCCCGGACGACCGGGCACGGAGCCCGGCCCTTTCCAGGAGATCGGGGTGGGCGCAGTGAGCGAATCCATGGGCGGATCGCAGGAACAGCCGGACGAGGACGGTCCGGGTACGACGGTGACGAAGCCGGCCCGTCTGCGCCGGCTGCGCGGCCGCCGGGGGCGCTGGGCCGTGGCCGGTGCCGCGGCCGTGGTGGTGATCGGCGGTGGTGCGGCCGCGGCGGCGTTCCACCACCACGAGGAGGAGGGCCGCGGCGAGCGCAGGATGGTCTCCGCCGAGGGACCGGCGTGGTTCGACGGGGGCCGGGCGGACTCCGAGGGCCGTGACGGTCGCGACGGCCTGAAGCGGGAGCTGATCCGGGACGGCAAGGGCGGATCGCGGGGCGTGGACGGTCGTGAGCCGTCGGCCGGCGAGGCTCCGGCCCCGCTGCCCTCGCTCTCCGCGGCGGACGCCGTGGGCAAGGCGACCTCCGCCGTCAAGGACGGCAAGGTCGAGTCGCTGGCGCCGGTCACGGAGCAGGGCGGCGGCCGGGCCTGGCGGATCGTGGTCGTCGGACCCGACGGGGTGCGTCACGTGGTGACCGTCGACGGCACCGGCGGCACGGTGACCGGCAACACCGTCCTGGGCGGCTGAACGAGAACCCCGCGGCGGCGCGGCCCGGGCCGCGCCGCACAGGAACGGGTGGCCTCGGGCCGGCGTGCCTACGGCCCGCTGTCGTGACAGGCGCAGTGCGTCCCGGCCGGGTGCGGTGCGACGACCCGGCACTGGGCGCGTTGCGCGTCGTCGAGCAGTTCGTCGCTGTCGGCCGCGGCGTTGGCCAGGCCGGCGCAGCACAGGAGCAGCAGCAGCGCTCCGGCGGCGATGGGCAGCACCCGGCGGGGCGGGGGCGGTGCCAGCAGGGCCCGTACCCGCTGCGGTACGGCACCGCCGGTGGCGGCGAGTGCCCCGGTGGTGCCCGACGGGCGGGCCGAGGCCGCGAGTGCCGCGCGTCCGACCGCCCGGGCCACCACGGCGCGGTCGCCGACGCGGGTCGCGGCGTCCTCGTCGGCCCAGCGTTCCAGGGCGAAGCCGCCGGCCGCGGCGAGCGGCCGCAGCAACGGGTTGGCGGCGGCCGTGAGGTGCCACAGGGTCTGGAAGTGGTGGTGGCGGTGGAGCAGATGGGCCCTCTCGTGGGCCAGCAGGGCCTCGCGTTCGGCGGGGGCGAGGCACTGGAGCATGCCGCGCGAGACGACGATCCGGCCGGGCGATCCGGGAAGGGCGAAGGCCTGCGGTCTGTCGTCGTCGATGACGGACAGCTCGCTGTCGCCGGTCATCGCGGCGCATTCGCGCCGTGCCCACAGGATCTGACGGGTGCGTCGTACGGCCGCGCGTCCCAGGGCGACGAGCTGGGCCGTCAGGACGAGGGCGCTGAGCACCGCGACCGTGAGGTGGACCGGGTCCTCGGCCCGCAGCGTGGGTACGGACCAGCGTCCCGCCTCCGCCACCTCGGGGATCTGGGCGACGCCGGTGAACGCGAGCAGCGCCATCGAGCCCATCCAGCCCACCGTCGTGACCGACGCGGCGCAGGCGAGTGCCCGGACAGCGGGGCGAGGAGCGAGCAGGCGGGCCACCGGGGGCGCGAGCACGGTCAGAACGGCGGTGACGACGAGCGGAACGTACACGCTGATCAGCACCGGCTCACTTCCCGCCGTCGACGTGGCCGCGGCGGCCCTGGTGCCCTTCGTGCGCGGACAGCAGTTCGTGCAGCAATTGCTCGTCCTGGTCGGACAGTTCGGATACGAAACGGCTCAGCACCGCCTCGCGGTCGGAGCCCTCGTCCAGCAGTGAGCGCATTTGCCGCGCCGTGTGCGAGGCCTCGTCGCGCACCGCCGCGTAGGCGTATCCGCGGCCCTCGGGCCGCCGGACGAGCATGCCCTTGTCGTACAGCCGGGACAGGATCGTCAGGACGGTCGTGTAGGCCAGTCCGGCCGGCAGCCGCTGGAGCACCTGACGGGCGGTCAAGGGGTGGTCCGCCGACCAGAGAGCGGCGAGTACGGAGCCCTCGAGTTCGCCGCGGGCGCGCCTGCCGGCCGTACCGGAGGCTCCCTCGCTCCTGGGTTCCTTCACTGTTCGCCCTTCCGACGCCGTGCCTTCGGGCAAGGCTACCCCGGTGACCTACTACTAGTTGTAGGAGGTATGCTCCGGTCTCGATCTCGGCCTACTACATCGTGTAGTTGCTCGGTCTCCCACCTACGCAGAGGACAGCCCATGGCCAACGGCGGACGAGCGCACCTGACACCAGCGGGCACAGGTCTGCCCCCTGGACGGGTGCCGGCGGCCCACCCGGACCGCGTCGCGATCGTCTCGGCGAGCGTCGGCGCGGGCCACGACGGCGCCGCCGCCGAACTCCAGCGCCGCCTGACGGCCGAGGGGATCGCCGTCGACCGGTACGACCTGCTCGACCTCCTGCCCGCCCGCCTCGGCCGGACCGCCAGGGACGCCTATCACCTGATGCTCGACCGCGCCCCCTGGCTCTACCAGCGGATCTACTCCAGCACCGAGAGCTCCGGAGGCGGCGGCCGCGGCGCCCGCGCCCTGCTGAGGTCCGCCGAGAACCGCGTCCTGAAGGCCCTGCACCCGGGGACCGGCGCCGTCGTGTCGACCTACCCGGGCGCCAGCCGCGTCCTGGGGAACCTCCGGCTCGACGGGCGCCTGGGCGTCCCCGTACTCACCTATCTCACCGACTTCTCCGTGCACCCCCTGTGGGTGGCGGACGGCGTGGACGTCCATCTCGCCGCCCACGCCGTACCCGCTGCGCAGGCGCGGGCCGCGGGAGCCGGGGACGTCCGTGTCCGCGGACCCGTCGCCGACCCCCGCTTCCGCCCCTGCGACCCGCGGGAGCGTCTGCTCGCGCGGGAGAGGTTCGGGCTGCCCGCCACCGCCCCGCTCGCGCTCCTGGTGGCCGGATCCTGGGGAGTCGGCCCCGTCCGGCAGGTCGCCAAGGAACTCCGGGACTGCGGCGCCGTCGTCCCGGTGGTCGTGTGCGGCCGCAACCAGGCCCTGGCCGCGCGGTTGCGCGCCGACGGGATCGAGCACGTCCACGGCTGGGTCGACGACATGCCCGCACTGATGCACGCGGCCGACGTCCTCGTGCAGAACGCGGGCGGACTCACCACCCTCGAAGCGTTCTCCGCCGGTCTGCCCGTGGCCAGTTACGGCTGCATACCCGGCCATGGCCTGACCAACGCCGACGCCCTCGACGAAGCCGGTGTCGCGGTCTGGATCCGCCACCGGACCCAACTCAAGGACGTACTCAACGACTTGGTCAACGGACCGCTCGGGGCGCGGCAACGCGCCGCGGGACTGGCGCTGTTCGCGGACTCGCCGGACCGCGGCCCGGCGGGGGAGACTCTGCGCGTGCTGCGCTCCCGGCGGTCGCCCGTGCCGACGCAGCCCACCGGACGGCGACGCCTGCGGGCCCGACGGCTGGCCACCACGACCACCGTGGCCTGCGCGGTGTGGGCGGCCGCCGTCGCCACCGGGGTCGCCACCAGCTACGAGGGCCCCACGCTGGTGCACTCGCTGAGCCGGCACCTCGACCTGGACCTCGTCTCCAGCGTTGCCGGTCACGGTCCGGAAGGACACCACTCATGACGCGACCGCCGATGCCGGGCCCGCTCGTGACGCGACCCCTCATCCCGCGACCCCTCGGGACGCGGCCTCTCGTGAGGCAACCCCGCATCCCGCAACCCCTCATCCCGCAACCTCGCATCCCGCAATCCCTCATCCCGCGACCGCTCGGGACGCGACCGCTCGGGACGGCGTCCCTGCTCACGGCCGTGGCCGCAGCCGTTCCCGCCGCTCTGGCGGCCGCCCACTGCGCGCCGGTCCTCTCCACGTTCGGGCCCCTGCGCAACCGCGTGATGCCCCGCCTCGCCGGAAAGGGCCGCCCGGATCACGTGGCCCTCACCTTCGACGACGGCCCCGACCCCACGTCCACGCCGGAGTTCCTGCGCCTCCTCGCCGCGAGGCGGGTACGGGCCACCTTCTTCCTGCTCGGCAGCCAGGCGCAGCGCTCACCCGGACTGGTCCGCGAGATCGCGGCGGCGGGCCACGAGATCGCCGTGCACGGCTGGGCGCACCGCCCGCTGCTGCTGCGCGGCCCGCGCGCGACCCACACCGACCTG
This sequence comes from Streptomyces sp. f51, assembly GCF_037940415.1. Lineage (NCBI taxonomy): Bacteria > Bacillati > Actinomycetota > Actinomycetes > Kitasatosporales > Streptomycetaceae > Streptomyces > Streptomyces sp. f51. The sequence goes on from NZ_CP149798.1 coordinate 6,147,588, forward strand.
GCCCGCGCGCGCGACACCGTCGCCGAGATCACGGGCACCACGCCCACACTGTTCCGGCCCCCGTACGGCGTCATGTCAGGCTCGGCCCACCTGGCCGCCCGCCGCCTGGGACTCACGCCGGTCCTCTGGACCTGCTGGGGCGAGGACTGGACCGCGAGGGCCACCCCGGAATCGGTCCACCGCACCGTCGTCACCGACCTGTACGGCGGAGGCACCGTGCTGCTGCACGACTCGGACTGCACCTCCGCGCCGGGTGCGTGGCGCTCCGCCCTGGGCGCCCTTCCGCGCATTCTCGACACGTGCGAGGAACGGGGGTACGAGGTCGGTCCGCTCCGCGACCACGGATTCCCGCCTCCCCGCCGGGCACCGCTCGGACCGTCAGCCGGCCCCGCAGCGCCGCCTGCGGCAGCGTCGCCCGCCGGTCGGCCGTGATCAGTTCGGCCACACGTGCGTGCACCACGGGTTAAGGGCAGGGAAAGCGAGGCCGTCCGTCGGGAACGAAGCGAATTCCCGTACAACCTCCGTCCCGGCGGCCGGGTCCCACCGCGTGAACCGGGAACGACGTTCCCGGTCACCGATTCCCCATGTCCCGAAGGGCTGTTTCCGCATGCGCACCTTAAAGACCGTCGCCTCCACCGTCTCCCTCGCTCTCGCCCTCGGCGGAGGCGTGTTCGCGGCCGCCACCGCCCGGGCCGCCACGGCGGGCACGGTCTCGCTCACCCGTACCACCTGGGGCGAATTCCGCTACAAGGCCGCCGCCGGACAGACCAACCGTCTGAAGGTCACCGCGAAGGAAGTCGACGTCGACTCCGAGGACTACGACGAAATACACATCACGTTCCGTGACGTGTACGACATCGCCTTCTCCACGCGTGCCTGCCGCTATCCGTCGGCGGCCGACCACAAAGTCGTCGAGTGCGTGACCGAGGCCGGCGTGGGCGGCACCAACGACTCGGACGACTACGACGTCGACCTCGGCGACGGCAGCGACACCGCGACGGTGACCGGCCCGACGCTGGAGACCGTCCACGGCGGCAAGGGCAACGACGTCCTCAAGGGCGACTCCGGGGCCGTGCTGTACGGGGACGACGGCAACGACCGGCTCGACGGCGGCGGGGGCGTCTACGGCACGGGCGCGTCCGGCGGAGCGGGCGACGACACGCTCACCGGCTGCGACGACGGCACCTGCCACGGCGGACCCGGCGACGACGTCCTCGTCGGCACCGCCTCGGGCCAGGAACTCGGCCTCTACGGAGACGACGGAGACGACGTCGTCCACGGCGGCTCCGGTGCCGACCTCCTCTCCGGCGGCCGGGGCGACGACAAGCTGTACGGCGACGCGGGCGACGACAGGATCTACGGCAACAGCGGCGACGACCTGCTGCACGGCGGCACCGGCAGGGACACGCTCTCCGGCGGCCCGGGCGCCGACAGGGTCCACCAGAACTAGCTCACTTCGCCGGCCGGAACTCTTTGCTCCGCCTCCCGCGTTCTCACGGCGTGACTCTTCAGCAAGAAATCGTCGGCAACGCCATGCAGATGGCCGTCGTCAACCTGCGCCCCGGTCAGACCGTGTACTGCGAGGCGGGAAAGTTCCTGTTCAAGACGACCAACGTGACCATGGAGACGCGGCTCTCCGGGCCGTCGGGCGGCGGTGGCGGCGGGCAGCCGAGCGGGGGCGGCGGCATGGGCGGCATGCTGCGCCAGGCCGTCGGCACCGCCATGCAGGCGGGCCAGCGCGCCCTCGCGGGCGAGTCGCTGGCCTTCCAGTACTTCACGTCCACGGGAGGCGAGGGCACGGTCGGCTTCGCGGGCGTGCTGCCCGGTGAGATGCGCGCCCTGGAGCTCGACGGGACGCGCGCGTGGTTCGCCGAGAAGGACGCCTTCGTGGCGGCCGAGTCGACCGTCCTGTTCGGCATCGCCTTCCAGGGCGGCCGGACCGGACGCAGCGGCGGCGAGGGTTTCGTCCTGGAGAAGTTCACCGGCCACGGCACGGTGATCATCGCCGGCGCGGGCAACTTCATCGACCTGAACCCCGCCGACTTCGGCGGCCGCATCGAGGTCGACACGGGCTGCGTCGTCGCCTTCGAGGAGGGCATCCAGTACGGCGTCCAGCGCATCGGCGGCCTCAACCGCCAGGGGCTGATGAACGCCGTCTTCGGCGGCGAGGGCCTGTCGCTGGCCACCCTGGAGGGCAACGGACGGGTGATCCTCCAGTCCCTCACCATCGAGAGCCTCGCCAACGCCCTCAGAAAGGCCCAGGGCGGCGACAAGCAGGGCCCGACGGGCGGACTGTTCTCGACCGACGCGGGGTGAGCCGGGCGCCTGCCCCGCGGAGCGCATCGGGAAGGCCCTGACACGGGACCGATGAGTTGCGGGCGCCGACGGGGTCTGCCCTGATGTCAGCAGACCCCACCGCAAGGAAGCAGGCATCGCCATGGGCAAGCTCACCCTCACCGCGTTCGTCAGCATCGACGGAGTCCACCAGGCGCCGGGCGGTCCCGAGGAGGACACCGGCGGCGGCTTCGACCAGGGCGGCTGGAGCGTTCCCTTCGGTGACGAGGACTTCGGGAACTTCGTCGTCGACAACTTCTCCCGCGTCGACGCGTTCCTGCTGGGCCGGCACACGTACGAGATCTTCGCGGGCTACTGGCCGAAGATGACCGACCCGGCCGACCCGATCGCCTCCAAGCTGAACGCCCTGCCCAAGTACGTCGTCTCCTCGACCCTCACGGACCCCGCCTGGGAGGGCACCACCGTGATCACCGGCGACCTCGGCAAGGAGGTCACCGCCCTCAAGGAACGCACCGAGGGCGAGCTCCAGATCCACGGCAGCGCCCTCCTCGCCCAGTCCCTGCTCGCGCTCGGCCTGATCGACACCCTGCACCTGATGACCTTCCCGGTCGTGCTCGGCGCGGGCCGCCGCCTCTTCGCCGAGGGCGCCCTGCCCACCGCGTTCCGGCGTACCGGCGGCACGATCACCGGTTCGGGGATCGCGGTCAACACGTACGAGCGCGAAGGCCGTCCCACCTACGGCAGTTACTAGCGGTACGAGCCTGGTGCCCGCGGCGACGCGGCGCGGACGGGGAGTTATCCCGGCCCGCGCCGCGCCCGCCGGTCCTCGGCCGCCGAGGGGCAGCCTCCGGAACCGTCAGCCGAGCAGCTTGCCCGCCAGGGTCGTGGCGTTGTACGAGCCCCATCCGCTGGTGAAGTCCCAGCCGGCGGCGGCGGAGTAGGCGCCGTTGCTGCCGCTGGTGACGTCGTGGAAGCCGGTGCCGCTCGCCGTGTAGAGGGCGGGGTTGGCGAAGCCGAGGTTGGCCTTGCCGGCCGCCGCGGCCTGCTGGTTGTACAGCGCGGCGAACGCGGCCCACTCGGGCGCGGCGGCGCTGGTGCCGCCGACCGAGGTCCAGGAACCCTGCGAGTAGACCGAGACACCGGGGCTCGGGTTGGCGTGGGCCGAGACGTCCGGCACCTGGCGGAAGCCGCCGCCGGCGCTCTTCTGCACCGCCGTCTGCCAGTTCGGGATCTTGAAGACGGAGGACTTGCCGCCGCCGCCACCGGACCAGGCCACCTCCTTGCTCCAGGTGTTGGACGAGGTGACGGTCAGCTTGGTGCCGCCGACGCCGGTGACGTACGGGTCGCTGGCCGGGTAGTCGACGGCGGTGGTGCCGTTGCCCGCGTCGTCGGAGCCGTCGTCGCCGGAGGCCGCGTAGAAGCCGAGGCCCTGGGCGGCGCCCGCCTTGAAGACGGCGTCGACGGCGTTGATGTTGGACGTCGTGCGCGCGCTCTCGGCGGCGCCCCAGCTGATCGAGGTGGTCGGGATCCCGCTGTCGACGATGGCCTGGTAGGTGTCGACCTCACCGGCGTCGGAGTTGGGGCCCTCGAAGACGGTGACGTTCGCCTTGGGCGCGATCGCGTGCAGGACCTCGATGTCCAGCTCGACCTCGACCTGGCCGTCGCCGAGCGCGCCCGAGCCGCCGTCCACCTTCTGCACCACCGGGGTGGGGGAGCCCAGGCTGTAATTGGTGTCGTACTTGGTGATGTTGGACTGCTGGAACCCGTCGAACTCGATCAGCGCGATCTTCTGGCCGCTGCCGGTGTACGTACCGGAGACGTTGTAGCCGCCCTTGAGCTGGGCCGGGGTGTAGCCGCCGCCGGGGCCGTTGTGGGGGGTCACGGTGGAGGGAGCCTGGTGGTGCAGCTGTGCGCGGTTGTTGAGTCCGGCCACGTCGCTGACGAGGGAGGCGACGGCCGCCGGCAGGGTCGGAGCCGCGTCGTTGGCGTAGAACGAGCGCCCCGAGGCCGCGTCCTTCCAGGTCGACAGCTTCGTACCGAAGGCCTTCTCCAGTTGGGCGGCGGTGCCGCTCGCGTCGACCAGCAGGTTCCCCGAGTGGACGGCGGTGACGGTGAGCCCCTGTGAGCGCAGGTAGTCCTTGAGCCGCTTGACCTCGGCGTCGGTCCGGCCGAAACGGGCGGCGAACTGACGCTTGGTCAGATAGTGGCCGTAGGAACTCGACCGGGGGTCGCTGACCTTGGCGACGAAGGTGTCAAGTGCCTTCGCGCTTCTGGGAGTCAGGCTGATCGCCACCGATATCCGCTTTCCGGCGGCGACCTTGCCGGTGCGGGTCGCGTGGCCGCTCAGGCCCTTCAGGACATCTCCGGTGACGGCGGCGCGGGCCTGGTGCGGCTCGGGGGCGGCCACGGCGTGGGCGGCGGGGACGGCGGCGGCGAGCAGAGCCGGCGCGGCGACCAGGCCGACCAGTTTCAGGCGTGACTTCACTGAGGTCCTCCGGAGAGTGGGGGTGGTGTCCCGAAGTGGAACTGCTTCAACGTAGGAACATCAGCCCCGTCCGCGTAAGCGGGGGAACCCTTGCTTCACGTGTTAACTGCTGATGTCACGTCAACGGCGTGTGTCGAACACGCGGGGAATCCGCGCACCGACAGGCTGACTGATCGTCACATTCTGCTCCGGTGGCCGCACTTGATCGTCCTCACCGGAATCCACCGCCGCCCCCGACGCGATGACGGCGGCCGCCATCGCGTGCGCGAGCGCGGTGCGTGAGCGGACGCCGAACTTGCGGTAGACCCGCGACAGGGCGCCTTCCACCGTCTTGACGCTGATGAACAGCTCCGCCGCGACTTCCCTGTTGGTCGCCCCGCCGCCGACCAGACCTGCGATCCTGGCCTCCGTGGGCGTGAGTTCGGGCCCCTCCGCGCCCGCCTCTCCTCTCCGGTCCCCGGCTTCCAGCCGCGCCAGCTCGTCCCTGGCCCGCGCCGCGAGCGGAGCCGCGCCGATGCGGGTGGCGGTCTCCAGCGCCTCCCCGAGGGCCTCCCGCGCCGCGTTCCTGCGGCGCCCGCGACGCTCGACCGCGCCGAGCGCGATCAGGGTGCGCACCAGTTCCACGGGCAGCGGGAGCGGGCGCAGCAGGTCCACGGCGGCACGCAGCCGTACCGCCCCCTCCTTCGCCCGCCCGAGCCCCGCCTCACGCAGTCCCTCCGCGCGTTCGAGAGCCGCGAGGACGCTCCCCGGCGCGTCGCCGGACACGCGCGTGCGCGCCTCGCCGAGCACCGCTCCGGCCGCGTCGGACTCGCCGAGGACGACCAGGGCTTCGGCCAGATCGCCGTACCAGCGCAGCAGCGGCGGGTCGGCCGCCGACATGGCCTCGCCGAGTTCCTTGACGCGTTGCAGGGCCTCGACCGCGGCGGCCGCTCCGTGCGGATCGCCGGGAAGCAGCCGGGCCTGTCCGAGCACCGCCAGCGCGCGCAGCAGGAACAGCCGGTCCCCGTCCGACTCCGAGGCCCGTACCGCCTGTTCGGCCAGACGCCGCGCCTCCTCGACAGTGCCGCCCGCGGTGGCCGCGAGCGCCGCTGCGTACAGCGTCGGAGCCGCCTGTACGCCCGTCTCGGCCAGGGCGCGCGAGCAGCGGGCGGCCGTGCGCAAGGCCTCACGGCAGTGCCCGGAGCGCACCTGGATCCGGGTCAGCGCCACCAGCGTCGCCATGACCTCCTCGACCCCCGCGAACTCGCCTATGTCCGCGAGGAGTTCGGTGACCTGGTGGCCGGCCTCGGTCACCTTGTCGGAGTCCAGGGCGAGGATCGCCCGCATCCGGATCAGTCCCCAGCTCTCCGGGCCGGCGTCGGCGCCGCCGACCAGGGCGAGCGCCTCCTCCAGCGCGGCGCCTGCGGCGGCCGGCTCCCCGGCCAGGGACCGTACCCGGGCGAGGGTCGCGAGCGCCCCGATCCGGGTGTCCGTGTCTCCGGCCGTGGCCGCCTGCCGGGCCGCGCGCCGGGCGAACCGGGCCGCGTCCTCCAGCTCCCCGCACAACAGACCGCGCAGCGCGGCCCAGTGGTGCATCCACGCCTGCGCCTCCGGATCGCCCTCGGCGTCCCGGAGGCCCTCCTTGATCAGGTCCTGCGCGCCTTCCAGCGCCTGCCCGGCGTTGCGCAGCAGGACCAGCCGGGCCCGCACCCGCCGGCGCGGTGAACCCGACGTGGCGAGGACGGTCCGGGCCACCTCGCCGGCCTCCTCCAGCCGGCCGGCGTCGCAGGCGTACCCGGCCGCGGCCAGCAGCCGTTCACCGCGGTCCGCCGGGTGGTCGCCCGGGGTGCGCCGGGCGGCGAACCCGGCCAGTTCGAAGGCGGCGTCGGGCGCGCCGTCGCGGCGGGCGTACTCGGCCGCGGACATCAGCGCCCGGGCGACGGTCTCGTCCTCGTGCGGGTGGGCGAGGGCGAGATGGCGGGCCTGTTCCACGGGTTCGGTGACCGCGCGGGCCAGCAGCGCGTGCGCCTCCCGGCGGCGGTGCTCCGGGGCGTCCGCGTAGACGGCGGCCCGGAGCACGGGATGCCGGAAGCGTACGGTGCCGTCGGCGTCGACCGCCGTGACACCCGACCGGTCGGTGTACGCGAGGGTCGCGGCGGGGTCCGCGGGGTCCGCGAGGTCCGCGAGGTCCGCGGCCGGGTCCGTGGGGTCCGGGGCTGTGTGCGCGGAGAGGTCCGTGGCGGTGGCGGTGGCGGGTGCGGTGGCGGGTGCGGGGGCTTGGAGACCGGCGGTGCGCAGCAGCGTGAGGCTGGGGTGGGCGGCGGCGCTCGCGACGAGGAGGGTGTGCCGCGCCGCCTCCGGCAGCGTGCGCACCTGCTCCAGCAGCAGGGCACGCAGCCCCCGGGGTACGGGCAGTGCCCAACCGGAGCCGACGGGTGCTCCCTCGCGCAGTGCCTCCCGCGCCAGCTCCGACGCGTACCACGGGTTCCCGGCGGCCGCCTCCTGAACGGCCCGCAGCAGTGCCGGCGGCAGGGCCTGCCCGAAGCCGGCGCGCACGAGGTGGGCCACCTCGTCGTCCGTCAGCGGGGGCACGGGAAGCGCGACCGTGCCCGGCGGGCAGCAACGCAGCCGTTCGGGCTGCTCGCCGTCGGCCACCCGCTCCGTCGCCACGCACCGTACGTCGCTGTTTTCTATGCGGCGTGCGACGAAGGCGAGCACCTCGGCGCTGGGCCCGTCGAGCCACTGGAGGCCGTCGACGACCAGCAGGACCGGTCCGGTGGCGGCCAGGGTCCGCAGCACTTCGAGGACGCCCACGCGCACCGCGAGACTGCTCCGGTCGTCGGCCGGCTCACGGCCGCGCATCAGCGCCGCCCGCAGGGCCGTCCGGGGCTCGGGCGCCAGGGTCTCCAGGCAGCTGTCCGGCACGCGCGCGAACAGGTCGATGAGGCCGAGGAAGGGGAACCGGGCGTCCTCCCGCTCGGGCGAGCAGGAGAGCACCGTGGCCGGCCGCTCGCGTGTGACCGAGGACGCCATGAGGGAGGCCACGAGCGTGGACTTGCCGATCCCCGGGGGACCGTGGAGGAGCACCCCGGGACGGGCGGCCAACTCGGTTCGGGCGGTGTCGAGCAGTTCGCGGCGCCCGGTCAACGACCGTGCTTCCGTGGCAGCCGCCCGCCCCGCGACCAGGCGGCGGCACCGGTAGTCCTCACGCGTGCGGCACCCGGGTACGGGTTGGGTGGGGCGCCGAGCGCGGGGCCGGGGGCTCGGTGGGCACGGTGGGTCCCCAGGCGTCGCGGTGGCATGTGTTCATGACATCCGTTGCGGATTCGGCTTGTCAATGACGTCCGTCACGCGGTCGGTTGGAGCCGCGAGACCTCCCTCCCCGGTCCGATGAAAGTCTGAACAGCGGCGACTTTGGTCGACGACCGGGCTCGGGAAGGGCCGGTGGCGGGTCCGGCTGCGTAGATTTGCCGACCGTGAGTGGTGACAAGCCGGCGCCCGAGCCGCATGACGTTCCAGCGCCGGTCCTGCGCGCCCGGCGCTGGCTCCTGCCGTCCGCCGTGGCCGCGGACCTCGACCCCGACGCCGACCGCGCCGGGTCCTCCGGACGGCCCCGGCGCACCCTGCGGGACTGGTTCGTCGACTTCGGCTGCTTCCTGCTGGCCGTGTTCATCGGACTGGCCGCCGCGAAGACCGTGACCAACGACCCCGGTATTCCGCATGCCTACGCCGTCGCCGACCAGCTCATCGGCGCGCTCGCCTGTGGAGCGGTCTGGCTGCGCCGGCGGTGGCCGCTGGGACTGGCCGTGGCCATGATCCCGGTCGGGCTGGTCTCCAACACGGCGGGCGGCGCGGGTCTCGTCGCCCTGTTCACCCTCGCCGTGCACCGGCCCTTCCGCTACGTGGCCTGGGTCGCGGGCGTCCAGATCGCGCTGCTCCCGGCGTTCTTCTGGCTGCGGCCCGACCCCGAACTGCCCTACCTCGCCGCCCTCGCCGTCACTGCGCTGCTCACCTCCGCGGTGGTCGGATGGGGCATGTTCGTACGGTCCAAACGCCAGCTCGTGCAGAGTCTGCGGGACCGGGCGCGGCGGGCCGAGACCGAGGCGGCGCTGCGGGCCGAGCAGGCGCAGCGGCTCGCCCGGGAGGCGATCGCGCGCGAGATGCACGACGTGCTCGCGCACCGGCTGACGCTGCTGAGCGTGCACGCGGGGGCGCTGGAGTTCCGGCCCGACGCTCCCCGGGAGGAGGTCGTGCGGGCCGCCGGGGTGATCCGGGAGAGCGCGCACGAGGCCTTGCAGGATCTGCGGGAGATCATCGGGGTGCTGCGGGCGGGGGACTCCGAGGAGGCGGGGCGGCCGCAGCCGACGCTCGCGGCGCTCGACGGGCTGGTCGCCGAGTCGCGCTCCGCCGGAGCGAAGATCGTCCTCGACAACCGGGTGCTCGATCCGGCCGCCGTGCCCGCGTCCGTGGGCCGTACCGCGTACCGCATCGTGCAGGAGGGGCTGACGAACGCGCGCAAGCATGCGCCGGGTGCGGAGGTGACGGTGTCGGTGCGGGGGGCCGCTGGTGACGGTCTGACGGTGACCGTCGCCAATCCGGCGCCGCCGGGTCCGGTGCCCAGGGTGCCGGGGTCGGGGCAGGGGCTGATCGGGCTGACGGAGCGGGCGACGTTGGCGGGTGGGCGGCTTGAGCACGGGGGGCTGGGGGGTGGGGGGTTCCGGGTGAGGGCCTGGTTGCCGTGGGGTGCCTGAAGGTTCGGTGGGTGGGTCGGGGCCGTGCCGGTGCATCAGCCCGTCGCCGTTGGGTGAGGAGTGACCGTCGGTGGCGACGGGCATCGATGTACCGGCACGGCCCCTTGCGCCGGATCCCGGGTGCGGGTGAGATTTTCAGCCCCTCCGGCGTTTGAGGAGCGGGGTCCGGGGCGGAGCCCCGGGGGTGGCCCGCCCGGAGCGCATTCAGCCCTTCCGGCGATTGAGGAGCGGGGGGTCTGGGGCGGAGCCCCCGGTTCGGGTTGGGTAGGGGCGGAGGGGGCGAAGGAAGGTCTGGCGGGCTGGTTGGGTGGGGGGATGACTGTGATTCGGCTGGTGATCGTCGACGATGACCCCCTGGTGCGGGCGGGGCTGGCCCTCATGCTCGGGGGCGCCGGAGACGTCGAGATCGTCGGCGAGGCGGCCGACGGCTCCGAGGTGGAGGACCTCGTCGATCGCGTCCGCCCCGACGTCGTGCTGATGGACATCAGGATGCCGGGCGTCGACGGACTCACCGCCACCGAGCGCCTGCGCGGCCGGGAGAGGGCACCACAGGTCGTGGTCCTGACGACCTTTCACGCCGACGAGCAGGTGCTGCGGGCCCTGCGCGCGGGCGCGGCCGGATTCGTCCTCAAGGACACCCCGCCCGCCGAGATCCTGGCGGCGGTACGCCGGGTCGCGGCCGGCGACCCGGTGCTGTCGCCTGCCGTCACACGCCAGTTGATGGAACACGCGGCCGGCTCAGCGCTCGACAGCCGCCGTTCGGGCGCCCGTTCCCGGATGGCCGTCCTCAACGAGCGAGAACGCGAGGTCGCCGTCGAGGTCGGACGGGGCAGCTCGAACGCGGAGATCGCCGCCGGACTGTTCATGAGCGTCGCCACGGTCAAGACCCACGTCTCCCGGATCCTCGCCAAGCTCGGCCTCAACAACCGCGTGCAGATCGCGCTGCTGGCGTACGACGCGGGGCTGCTGGAGCGGGACGGGCACTGAGCGGGCGGCCCGCGCGTTGAGGGGGTGACGAGAGGAGAGCCGTGATCGATCTGAGGGAGTACGGAGGGTTCGCCGAGGACCCGCATCCCGTCTACGCCGAGTTACGCGCGCTCGGTCCCGTGCACCGGGTGCGGTTGCCGGCACCGGACGAGGGCCACGAGACCTGGCTCGTCGTCGGGTACGAGGAGGCGCGGGCCGCGCTGGCCGACCAGCGGCTGGCGAAGAACGCCAACACGGCGGGGTTCGCCTTCTTCGGCGAGGAGCTGATCGGCGAGCACATGCTCCTGTCCGACCCGCCGCAGCACACCCGCCTCCGGACGCTGATCGCGGGCGAGTTCACCGGCCGGCGGGTCGCGGCCCTGCGTCCGAGAGTCCAGGAGATCACCGACGAACTGCTCGACGCGATGCTTCCGCTCGGGCGTGCCGACCTCGTCGAGTCCTTCGCCTATCCGCTGCCGCTGACCGTCATCTGCGAACTGCTCGGGGTGCCCGGGCCGGACCGGGCCGCCTTCCGCGCCCTGTCCACGGAGACCGTGGCGCCCACCAGCGCCGAGAGCCACGAGAAGGCCTTCGTCGAACTCGCCGCCTATCTCGGTGATCTGATCGAGGACAAGCGCTGCGCCGGTCCCACCGACGACCTGCTCAGCGGACTGATCCGCACCACCGCCGAGGACGGGGACCGGCTCTCGCCGCGGGAGCTGCGCGGCATGGCGTTCCTGCTCCTCGTCGCCGGACACGAGACGACGGTCAACCTCATCACCGGCGTCGTCCGCTCCCTGATCGGCCACCCCGACCAATTCGCCGCGCTGCGCGCCGACATGACCCTGCTCGACGGCACCATCGAGGAGACCCTGCGCCATGACGGACCGGTCGAGAACGCGACCTTCCGCTATGCCGCGGAGCCCGTCGACATCGGCGGCACGGCGATCGCGGCCGGGGAAGAGGTGATGATCTGCCTCAGCGCCGCCGACCGCGACGAGGCGCGCTATCCGGCGCCGGACCGCTTCGACCTCCGGCGCGAGACCCGCGGGCATCTCGCCTTCGGGCACGGCATCCACTACTGCCTGGGCGCGCCGCTGGCCCGGCTCGAAGCCCAAGTGGCCCTCCGCTCGCTGCTGGAGCGGTGCCCGGACCTGGCGCTCGACGGACCGCCCGGCGGCTGGCTGCCCGGCATGCTGATGCGGGGCGTGCGCCATCTGCCGGTGCGCTGGTGAGCGGCCCGGTGTCCGGCCGCACCTCGCCCGCCCGGCCCGGCGGTCGTCGGTGCCGGGCCGGACGGTGACGCGTCCTTCTCAGAACCTGCCGCCCGGGATCTCCGCCGGGGAGACCGGGCGGCGTTCGCGCCGGGACAGTTCGCAGGCCTCGGCGATGCGCAGGGCCTCCAGTGCCTCGCGGCCGTCGCAGGGGTTGGCGCGCTCGCCGCGGACCACTTCGACGAACGCGGCGAGCTCCGCCTCGTACGCGGGGCCGAAGCGTTCCAGGAAGCCGGTCCACGGCTTGTCCGCGGGCGGCGGCCCGGCCGTCTCGGTCGAGGCGATCGGCGTGCGGTCGTCCAGGCCGACGGCGATCTGGTCCAGCTCGCCGGACAGCTCCATGCGGACGTCGTAGCCCGCTCCGTTCATCCGGGTCGCCGTCGCCGTGGCGAGCATGCCGTCGTCGAAGGTGAGGACGGCCGCGCCGGTGTCGATGTCGTGCGCCTCGCGGAACATCGCGGGCCCGGCGTCGGAGCCGGTCGCGTACACGTGGACGACCTCACGGCCGCTGACCCAGCGCAGCATGTCGAAGTCGTGGATCAGACAGTCGCGGTAGAGCCCGCCGGAGAGCGGGAGATAGCCGGCCGGGGGCGGGGACTGGTCCGAGGTCATCGCGCGTACGGTGTGCAGCCGGCCGAGCCGGCCGGAACGCACCGCCTCGCGGGCGGCCGTGTATCCGACGTCGAAGCGGCGCTGGAAACCCATCTGAAGAACCGTTCCGGCGGCGTCGACCTCGGCGAGCGCCGCCAGTGTTCCCGCCAGGTCGAGAGCTATGGGCTTCTCGCAGAACACCGGGAGCCCGGAACGCGCCGCCCGGCCGATCAGCTCGGCGTGCGCCGAGGTGGCGGCGGTGATGACCACCGCGTCCACGCCCCAGGTGAAGATCTCGTTCACGGTCGGCGCCGCCGTCGCGCCCAGCCGGTCCGCCAGCCGCTGGGCCCGTGCGGGATCCGCGTCCGTGACGATGAGAGAGCCGCCGACCTCGCGATGGCGGCTGAGAGTGGCCGCATGAAATGTACCGATACGGCCCGCTCCGATAAGTCCGATGCGCATGGGAACAAACTGGAGGGCGACCCGTCGCGCTGTCAATGCTTTGTCCGGACAATCGAACTTCACAACTTCCCGTCAACATGTCCCGGGGCTACGCTCGAGCCGTGGCCAAACCAGTTGTGGATCCGACCGTGTCGCTCCAGCTCAGCGTCGACCGCACCAGTCCGGTCCCGCTGTACTTCCAGCTGGCGCAGCAGCTCGAGGCGGCCGTCGAGAACGGCGTGCTGACCCCGGGCAGCCTCCTCGGCAACGAGATCGAGCTCGCCGCGCGGCTCGGTCTGTCCCGCCCCACGGTCCGCCAGGCCATCCAGTCGCTCGTGGACAAGGGGTTGCTCGTTCGGCGCCGAGGTGTCGGCACCCAGGTCGTCCACAGCCAGGTCAGACGCCCCCTGGAGCTCAGCAGCCTCTACGACGACCTGGAGACGGCCGGCCAGCGTCCCGCGACCCAGGTGGTCGTCAACACCGTCGAACCGGCGTCCACCGAGGTGGCGGCCGCTCTCGGGGTCGCCGAGGGCAGTGAGGTCCACCGGGTCGAACGGCTGCGTCTCGCGCACGGCGAGCCGATGGCGTACCTCTGCAACTTCCTCCCCCCGAAGCTGCTGGAGCTCGACGACGAGCGGATGGAGGCCACCGGCCTGTACCGCCTGATGCGCGGCGCCGGCATCACCCTGCACAGCGCGCGCCAGTCCGTCGGCGCCCGCGCGGCCAGCGCCGAGGAGGGCGAGCGGCTCGGCGAACCGGCCGGGGCCCCGGTCCTCACCATGCAGCGCACCACCTTCGACGACACCGGCCGCGCGGTCGAGTTCGGCACCCACATCTACCGCGCCTCGCGCTACTCCTTCGAGTTCCAGCTGCTCGTACGGTCCTGACGGGGCGGGCTCCCCGTACGGTCCCGCGGCACCCCGTGATCGCGGCCGTGGAACCGCATGCCCGTCGGCCGTGATTTGGGCGGATGATCCCAATGATCGATACTTGGCCGTTTGGGCCGGTACCGAACCGGCCCCCAAGGGCCCGCCGGAGGGCCCCCGGGCCGGTCCTCACCGCCCGGTACACCAGAGCACGGCAAGAAGGGCACGGCCTCGTGGCACGGACACGGACCTGGGTGGGCATCGCGCTGGCGGGGGCACTGACAGTGTCCCTCGCGGGATGCAGCAGCACCGGGGGGAAGCGAGCCGAGGACGCCCGCAGAGCGGCGGCGGCCCAGGGGAGGGCCGCCGTGAACACACCCCGGTGGACCTTCGCGATGATCACCCACTCGGGCGACGGCGACACCTTCTGGGACATCGTCCAGAACGGCGCCGAGCAGGCCGCCGTCAAGGACAACATCAACTTCCTCTACTCCCACGACGACCAGGCCCAGCAGCAGGCCCAGCTCGTGGACGCGGCCGTCGACAAGAAGGTCGACGGCATCATCGTCACGCTGGCCAAGCCCGACGCCATGAAGGCCGCGGTCGCGCGTGCCCGCAAGGCGGGCATCCCGGTGATCACGGTGAACTCCGGCTCCGAGGAGTCCAAGGCCTTCGGCGCGCTCACCCACATCGGCCAGGACGAGACCATCGCCGGCGAGGCCGTCGGTGATGAGCTGAACCGGCGGGGCCGCGAGAAGGCCCTGTGCGTCCTGCACGAGCAGGGCAACGTCGGCCACGAACAGCGCTGCGCGGGCGTGCGGAAGACCTTCCACGGGACCGTCGAGAACCTCTACGTCACCGGCACCGACATGCCCGGCGTGCAGTCCTCCATCGGAGCCAAGCTCCAGGCCGACCGGTCCATCGACTCGGTCGTCACGCTCGGCGCGCCCTTCGCGGACACCGCCGTCAAGGCCAGGAACGACGCGGGCAGCAAGGCCGAGATCGACACCTTCGACCTCAACGCCAAGGTCGCCGCCGAACTGAAGGACGGCACCCTCGGCTTCGCCGTCGACCAGCAGCCCTGGCTCCAGGGCTACGAGGCCGTGGACCTGCTCTGGCTCCACAAGTACAACGCCGACGTCCTCGGCGGCGGCAAGCCCGTCCTGACCGGACCGCAGATCATCACCAAGGACCAGGCCTCCGAGCTGGAGCAGTACGCGGACCGGGGGACCCGATGACCGCCACGGCACCCGCGCCGGCGCCCGGCCCCCGTACCGACGAACGGCTCCTGAGGACCTCGCCCCTGCGCAGGCTGCTGAGCCGCCCGGAGCTCGGCTCGGTGGTCGGCGCGCTCGCGGTGTTCGTGTTCTTCGCGCTCTTCGCGGACAGTTTCGTACGCGCCGCGAGCCTCAGCACGGTCCTGTACGCGGCCTCGACCATCGGCATCATGGCCGTCCCGGTCGCGCTGCTGATGATCGGCGGCGAGTTCGACCTCTCCGCCGGCGTCATGGTGACCAGCTCCGCGCTGATCTCGTCCATGTTCAGCTACCAGATGACCGCGAACGTCTGGGTCGGTGTGGTCGTCTCGCTCTTCGCCACCCTCGCGATCGGTGTCTTCAACGGCGTCATGCTGACCCGCACCGACCCGCCGAGCTTCATCATCACGCTCGGCACCTTCCTGATGCTGACCGGCATGAACCTCGGCTTCACCAAGCTGATCAGCGGCACCGTCTCCACCAAGTCGATCTCCGACATGGAGGGCTTCTCCTCCGCGAAGCACGTCTTCGCCTCGACGATCACCGTCGGCGGCGTCGACTTCAAGATCACCATTCTGTGGTGGCTGGCCCTGGTCGCCGTGGCCACCTGGATCCTGCTGCGCACCCGCGTCGGCAACTGGATCTACGCCGTCGGCGGCGGCGAGGAGGCGGCCCGCGCGGTCGGCGTGCCGGTCGACAGGACCAAGATCGGCCTCTACATGGGCGTCGCCTTCGGCGCCTGGATCTCCGGCCAGCACCTGCTGTTCTCGTTCGACGTCGTGCAGTCCGGCGAGGGCGTCGGCAACGAGCTGATCTACATCATCGCGGCCGTCATCGGCGGCTGCCTGATCACCGGCGGCTACGGCTCCGCGGTCGGCGCGGCCGTCGGCGCGCTGATCTTCGGCATGGTCAGCAAGGGCATCGTCTTCGCCGAGTGGAACCCGGACTGGTTCAAGTTTTTCCTGGGCGTGATGCTGCTCCTCGCGACCCTGCTCAACCACTGGGTCCGCAAGCGCGCGGAGGCCACGAAGTGACCACGGAGACGAACATGACGGAGGAGCCCGCCGCCGCGCGGCGCCCGGCGCTCGTCGAGCTCGACGGCGTCAGTAAGTACTACGGCAACATCCGCGCCCTCGAAGGTGTCTCGCTGGAGGTCCACGCGGGCGGGATCACCTGCGTGCTCGGCGACAACGGCGCGGGCAAGTCCACCCTCATCAAGATCATCGCGGGCCGCCACCGGCACGACGGGGGCACCCTGCGCGTCGAGGGCGAGGAGACCCGGCTGGCGTCCCCGCGCGAGGCGCTGGACCGCGGTATCGCCACCGTCTACCAGGACCTCGCCGTCGTCCCGCTGATGCCGGTCTGGCGGAACTTCTTCCTGGGCTCCGAGCCCCGGAAGGGCTCCGGCCCGTTCAAGCGCCTCGACGTCGACCACATGCGGCGCACCACCCACGCGGAGCTCCTGCGCATGGGCATCGACCTGCGGGACGTGGACCAGCCGATCGGGACCCTCTCCGGAGGCGAGCGCCAGTGCGTGGCGATCGCCCGGGCCGTCCATTTCGGGGCCAAGGTCCTCGTGCTCGACGAGCCCACCGCCGCCCTCGGGGTGAAACAGTCCGGTGTGGTCCTCAAATATGTGGCCGCCGCACGAGACGCCGGACTGGGTGTTGTTTTCATCACCCATAATCCGCATCACGCCTATCTCGTGGGTGATCGTTTCGTCCTGCTGAAGCGCGGCACCATGTCGGGCAGCTACACCCGGGACGGGATCACCCTGGACGAGCTGACGCGCCAGATGGCGGGCGGCAGCGAGCTGGACGACCTGCGGCACGAGCTGGAGAACCGGAGCGCCTGAGGGTCGCGCGAGCAGGTCCCGGACGGCCGCGCGGACCGGCCGGGACGGCTCGCGGACGCCGCACGCGTCACATGTGTCACGGCGCTTCCACGGTGCGGCCCCGGTGCGGCGTAGGGCAGAATCGGCGCGATGAGCACCTACCGCGACCTCGCGCTGCCCCGAGCGCTCGGCTCCGCCCGCGCGGGGGGCACCCCCATCGGCTCCGCGCGGGCCACCGTCCTGCGGACCGTGGGCACACGCGAGCGCCGCTCCCATCTGACGGCACCCCGGGTCCCCACCGTCGGCATCGACATCGGCGGCACGAAGGTGATGGCGGGCGTGGTGGACGCCGACGGCAACATCCTGGAGAAGGTCCGCGCCGAGACGCCGGACAAGTCCAAGAGCCCCAAGGTCGTCGAGGACACCATCGTCGAGCTGGTGCTCGACCTGTCCGACCGGCACGACGTGCACGCCGTCGGCATCGGGGCGGCCGGCTGGGTCGACGCCGAACGCAACCGCATCCTGTTCGCCCCCCACCTGTCCTGGCGCAACGAGCCGCTGCGCGACCGCCTCGCCGGACGCCTCGCGGTGCCCGTCCTGGTCGACAACGACGCCAACGCGGCCGCCTGGGCCGAGTGGCGGTTCGGTGCCGGACGCGGCGAGGACCACCTCGTGATGATCACCCTCGGCACCGGCATCGGCGGCGCGATCCTGGAGGACGGCCAGGTCAAGCGCGGCAAGTTCGGGGTCGCGGGAGAGTTCGGCCATATGCAGGTCGTGCCCGGCGGCCACCGCTGCCCGTGCGGCAACCGCGGCTGCTGGGAGCAGTACAGCTCCGGCAACGCGCTGGTCCGCGAGGCCCGCGAGCTCGCCGCAGCCGACTCCCCGGTCGCGTACGGGATCATCGAGCACGTCAAGGGCAACATCGGTGACATCACCGGTCCGATGATCACCGAGCTGGCCCGCGAGGGCGACGCCATGTGCGTCGAGCTCCTCCAGGACATCGGCCAGTGGCTCGGCGTCGGCATCGCCAACCTGGCCGCCGCCCTCGACCCCTCCTGCTTCGTCATCGGCGGCGGCGTGAGCGCGGCCGACGACCTGCTGATCGCTCCCGCCCGCGAAGCCTTCCGCCGGCACCTCACGGGCCGCGGCTACCGCCCCGAGGCGCGGATCGCACGCGCCCAGCTCGGCCCCGAGGCCGGCATGGTCGGCGCCGCCGACCTCGCGCGCCTCGTCGCCCGCCGCTTCCGGCGCGCCAAGCGCCGCCGCGTGGAGCGCTACGAACGGTACGAGCGCTACGCCGAGACCCGCCGCACCACCCAGCAGGAGTCGCGGTGACCGCCTCGCTCCCTCGTCAGGCCACGTCCCCGGACGAGCCCCAGCGGCCCCCCGAGGACCCGCGCCACAGGTTCCGCCGCCGCGCCCTGACCCTGCTGATC
This sequence comes from Streptomyces sp. f51, assembly GCF_037940415.1. Lineage (NCBI taxonomy): Bacteria > Bacillati > Actinomycetota > Actinomycetes > Kitasatosporales > Streptomycetaceae > Streptomyces > Streptomyces sp. f51. Next base: position 6,165,765 of record NZ_CP149798.1, read on the forward strand.
ATCGTGCTGCTCATCGGCGTACCGGCCGGCTACCTGGTCATCTCCGCCGACCAGAGCCGCAACAGCGGCAAGGACAAGGAGGCCAAGTACTCGGCGACCGGCCTCACCGCCGCCTGGCCCTCGCGCGTCCAGCGCCGGCTCTACCAGGTGCCCATGCCCGCCGATTCGGTCCAGGTCGCGTACTACGAGACGAACAACTGGAAGACCAGCCGGCTGTACGTCCAGTTCCGCACCACCCGCGCGGGTCTCGACTGGTTCCTCAGGACCGTCGGCACCAGCACCGCCGACCTGAAGAAGGACCACATCACCATCAACGACCGCAACCAGAAGGTCGTCGGCTGGGAGTTCACGGGCCCGGGACCCTGGTCGGGACTCGTGCACAAACAGAAGGATCCGGCACCGACCCAGGACATCGTGGTGAACGGCGCGGGCACGGAACATCCCATGGTGTACCTCGTCTCGCGCACGATCCCGTAGCCCCGGCCGGCCCGGGTCACGGCCGCCGCCGTGGCCGTGGGAGCCGATTGTCAGACCCCGCCCGTAGAGTCGAAGACAACTGATGCGACCGACGGGCGGGAGGTGACCAGACGTATGCGGGACGGTGTGGACGTGGTGAGCGCGCGGCTGCCTTCCGCGGGCCCGCCGCCGCTGCGGACGCCCTCCGTGTCCGGCGCGGATCCGCGGCCGGGCGAGCTCACGCGGCTGCCCTCCGGCCGGTCGCTCTCCGTCCGGCTCGCCGCGGTCTTCCTGCCCGCCCCGCTGCCCCGCGACGGTCGCGTCGCCTTCTGGGACCCGAGCGGCGACCATCCGCCCGCCACGGCCGAGGGGGACAGCCCTCGGCAGGGGGAGCACCCCGAGGGGCCGCCGACCGCACCCGGCACGGGGACGCCGACGCGCGAGCACACCGCCGGGCCGGCGACCGCGCCCGGCACGGGGGCGCCAGCGCGCGAACACCCCGCCGGACCGGCGACCGCACCCGGCACAGGGACGCCCACGCGCGAGCACGCCGAGCTGACGGTCGTACGACCGCACGGCCAGGGAGTCCGCAGGAGCACCGTCCCCGCCCTGATCCTCCCCCTCGCCGAGGCCCTGCCCCTGCTCGCCGGAGCGCGGCGGGACCCCGCGGCCCATCCCGCCACCGCCTGCTGGGGCGCCGCCGCCCTGCACGCGCTGCGCCTCGTCGCCCGCGGACGCCTGCTGCCGGGGCTCACCCCGGAAGGCTTCGACGCCTGGCGCGCGGGCCCCCTGGACCCGGACGACATCGCCCACCTGAGGGCGGTCGCCGAGGCCCTTCCGTACGAAGGACACGCCGTCCCCCTGCCGGGCAGGGGACCGCTCCGGCTGCCCGAGCCCGAGGCGTTGATGCGCTCCTTCCTGGACGCGGTCGCGGACACCCTGCCCCGCACTCCCGCCGCCCCCCACACCTCAGGCAAGCCCTTCGCGGCCCGCGAGCCGCAGCGGCTGACCGGCGCCCACGACTGGGCCGCCGAGGTGGCCGCCGGCATGGACGCGGGCGTGCGGATCTCACTGCGCCTGGACCTGTCCGCCCAGCAGCTCTTCGACGACGGCGAGGGAGCGCGGCGGGCGGGCGCGGCCATCGTCCAGGTGCACAGCCTCGCCGACCCCACCCTCGTCGTGGACGCCGCGTCCCTGTGGGCGGGGGACGCCGACACGGTGTTCGGACCCCGTGCCCGCGTCGACGCCGCCCTGGCCGTCCGCCGCGCCGCCCGGGTCTGGCCACCCCTCGACCGCCTGTCCGGACAGGACGTGCCCGATGTGCTCGCCCTCTCCGAGGACGAACTCTCGGATCTGCTCGGAGTCGTCGCCACCCGGCTCGGCGCCGCCGGTGTCGCCGTGCACTGGCCCCGGGACCTGGCGCACGACCTGAGCGCCTCCGCCGTGGTGCGTCCGGCACCCGGATCGGCGACCGACGGGACCGGATTCTTCGAGAGCGAGGAACTCCTCCAGTTCCGCTGGCAGTTGGCCCTCGGCGGAGATCCGCTCACCGAGGCCGAGATGGACGCCCTGGCAGAAGCCCACCGGCCGGTCGTGCGGCTGCGCGACCAGTGGGTCCTGGTCGACCCCGCCCTCGTCCGCAAGGCCCGCAAGCGCGAACTGGGCCTGCTGGACCCGGTGGACGCCCTCTCCGTCGCGCTCACCGGAATGGCCGAGGTCGAAGGGGAGACCGTCGAGGCGGTGCCGGTCGGGGCCCTCGCCACGCTCCGCGACCGCCTCACGGCCGGGGTGACCCCCGTCGAGCCCCCGCCCGGCCTGGACGCCCGCCTGCGGGACTACCAACTCCGCGGCCTCGCCTGGCTGGACCTCATGACCTCCCTCGGCCTCGGCGGCTGTCTCGCCGACGACATGGGGCTCGGGAAGACCGTCACGCTCATCGCGCTCCACCTGAAGCGGGCCCGCAGCGAACCGACCCTGGTGATCTGCCCCGCCTCGCTCCTCGGCAACTGGCAGCGGGAGATCACCCGGTTCGCCCCCGGCGTCCCCGTGCGCCGGTTCCACGGCCCCGACCGCACCCTCGACGGCCTCGACGGCGGCTTCGTCCTCACCACGTACGGCACGATGCGCTCGGCCGCCGCCCACCTCGCCGAACAGCCCTGGGGCATGGTCGTCGCCGACGAGGCGCAGCACGTCAAGAACCCGTACTCGGCGACGGCGAAGGCGCTGCGCACGATCCCGGCCCCCGCGCGCGTGGCGCTCACCGGCACACCGGTGGAGAACAACCTCTCCGAACTGTGGGCCCTGCTCGACTGGACGACCCCGGGCCTGCTCGGCCCCCTCAAGTCCTTCCGCGCCCGCCACGCGCGCGCCGTGGAGAACGGGGAGGACGAGGAGGCCGTGGCCCGACTGGCCCGGCTGATCCGCCCGTTCCTGCTGCGCCGGAAGAAGTCCGACCCCGGCATCGTGCCCGAACTCCCGCCCAAGACGGAGACCGACCACCCCGTCCCGCTCACCCGCGAACAGGGCTCTCTGTACGAGGCCGTGGTCCGCGAGTCCCTGCTGGCCATCGAGACCACGCAGGGCATCGCCCGCCGGGGCCTGGTGCTGAAGCTGCTGACCTCGCTCAAGCAGATCTGCGACCACCCGGCGCTGTTCCTGAAGGAGGACGCGCAGGCGGCCGCGCTCGGGACCTCCGCGCGCTCGGGCAAACTGGCCCTGCTCGACGAGCTGTTGGACACCCTGCTGGCCGAGGACGGCTCGGCGCTCGTCTTCACGCAGTACGTGGGCATGGCCCGCCTCATCACGGAACACCTGACCGCCCGCGCCGTCCCGGTCGAGCTTCTGCACGGCGGTACGCCGGTCCCCGAACGCGAACACATGGTGGACCGCTTCCAGAGCGGCGCGACCCCCGTCCTGGTCCTGTCGCTCAAGGCGGCCGGCACCGGCCTGAACCTCACCCGCGCCGGGCACGTCGTCCACTTCGACCGCTGGTGGAACCCCGCCGTCGAGGAGCAGGCCACCGACCGCGCCTACCGCATCGGCCAGACCCAGCCCGTCCAGGTGCACCGGCTCATCACCGAGGGCACGGTCGAGGACCGGATCGCCGAGATGCTGGAGGCGAAGAGGGCCCTCGCCGACGCGATCCTCGGCTCCGGCGAGGCGTCCCTGACGGAGCTGACCGACCGCGAGCTGTCGGACCTCGTCTCACTGCGGAGGCCCGCATGAGCGGCATCGAGGAAGAGGAGCCCCAGGTGACCGGGGCCGAGGCCGCCGACCCGGCCGAGGCCACCGAACCGGCCGAAGCCACCGAACCGGCCGAAGGCGCCGACCCCCAGCGACCCGCGACCGCGGACCGGCCCGCCGACGAGGCCCGCCGGGCCCTGCGCGCGGCACGCAGGACGGCGGCCGCCGACGACCACTCGGCGGCGGGTGCGGGTGCGGGCTCCGCCCCCGGAGAGGGATCCGGCTCGGCGGGCGAGCAGGTCGAGGCCGGGAGAGGCACGCGCCCCGGGGACGTCGCTCGTGGCGCACTGCGTGCGGCCGGGGCTTCGGTGGTGCGTGCGGGGACCGCGGAGCCGGCCGCGACAGGGCGTTCCGGTGGCGAGGCCGGGGGAGGCGCGCGCCCCGCTGACATCGCCCGCGAGGCGCTGCGTGCCGCGCGGCGGCTTCGGTCGCAGGAGGCGGAGGGCGGTGACGAGCAGTCAGCAGTCGCCGGGGGCAGGGGAGTTGGCCCGAGGGGTCGGTCCGCCAGGACGTCGTCGGCCGGGGCCGGGGCGCGCCGGGATCCCGCGCACCCCGTGCCCCCGGAACGGGTGTCGCAACAGCGGCAGCTTCGCGATCTGCTCGCGGACGCCTTCCGGCTGCCCCCCGACCTGATGGACGAGACAGGGCAGCCGTCGGGCTCGTCCGACGGCACCGGCGAGGCGACCCGCGACCGGAACCACGATCAGACCCACGACCGACCGGCCCACCCCGGCCACCCCGAACCCGTCGATCACCCCGAGCCCGTCACGCGCCCCGAACGTTCCTCCTACCTGGAACACTTGACGCACCCGCAAAGGCCCACGGCCCCCGAAAGCCCCACGCCCTCCGGGGACCTCACGTCCTCCGAAAACCTCACACCCCCCGTGCCCGAGCGGGAGTACTCGGCGGACGCCGAACCCTTCACGGTCGGCTCCCTGGGCCTGGGCTTCCTCACCGCCGGACCCGGCACAGGCGAACCCGGCACAGGCGAACCTGGGACAGCCGAACCCGGCACCGAGGCCCGCGAATCCGGGCTTCCTCACCGGTCCATGGCATCCCCGCGCCGCGACGGCGAGTTGCGCCGGACCTTCCCCGCCTTTCCGGCGCGGGTCCACGGGGACGGCGGGTTCGCGGAGACGTGGTGGGGCAACGCGTGGGTCACCGCACTGGAGGAAGGGGCGCTGGACCCGGCACGGCTGGCGCGCGGGCGGACATACGCCGGGCAGGGATATGTCGACGCCGTCACCGTCACACCGGGTCTGGTGCTCGCCTATGTGCACGGGAGCAGGCCGCGGCCGTACCGCGTCCAGGTCAGGGTGCGGACGCTGACCGACGGCGACTGGGGCCGTTTCCTCGACGCGGCCGCCGAGCGGCCCGGACACATCGCGGCGCTGCTCGACAAGGAGATGCCCCGATCCCTCGCGGACTGCGGTGTCGACCTGCTTCCGGGCCCCGGCGAACTCGAACCGCACTGTAGCTGCCCCGACTTCGGGCATCCGTGCAAGCACGCGGCCGCCCTCTGCTACCAGACGGCACGCCTGCTGGACCAGGATCCCTTCGTCCTGTTCCTGCTGCGCGGCAGGGGCGAGCGAGAACTGCTCGACGCCCTCTCCCGGCGCAACGCCACCCGAGCGGCCCGCGCCGCCCAGGAGCGGGAACCGGCACAGCCCGCCGGTGTGCGCGCCCGTGACGCTCTCGCGCGACGCGTGCCGCCGCCGCTGCCCGCTCCGCTGCCGCCGCCCGCGCACCCCGAGCAGCCACCGGCCTACCCGGGCGCACCGGGCGGCCCGGACGCGTTCGCGCTGGACCAGTTGGCCACCGACGCGGCGGCTCGCGCGTACACGCTGCTGACCTCGGGCCGTGATCCCGTCGCGGAACTGACGCTCTGGCAGGACGCGGTGCGCCTGGCCGCCGCCCGCCCCGGGTCGGGGCTCACGGCCGCGACCCGTGCCCTCTACTCCTCGCTCGCCTCCGCGACCGGCCGTACCCCGATCGATCTGGCACGGGCGGTCGCCGCCTGGCGGCAGGGCGGTTTCGAGGCGCTCGCGGTGCTCGAAGAACCCTGGGACCCCCCGGCGGGACGGTTCGACCGGGCCAGACCGCTGCTCATGGCGGCCGACTTCCCGGCCTTCCGGCCCTGGCGCAACCACCTCACCCACCCGAGCGGCCACGCACAGCTCCGCCTCGGCCGCAACGGCCTGTGGTACGCCTACGAGTCCGAGCCCGGCCAGGACGACTGGTGGCCCCGCGGCACCCCGGACCTCGACCCGGTCGGCGCCCTGACGGGCCTGGGCGCACCGGACGAACTCTGATCCCGGGCGGGTCCCCGTGACGCCCACCGGGCGACGGCGTGAGGACCTTCGGACGACCACGTCGCTCCTGTCCGGCCCCGTACCTTCGCGTCCGTGGCCCGACGCCCGCGACCGGCGATGAACTCGACGTCCGCGCCACGCTGTTGACGACTCGGCGCCGCACCCGCGGCCGGTCGGGCCACAGCCGCCCCGTCTTCCAGGGCCCTGCGGGAACGCCGACCGTGCCGCCGTCCGGCACCGCGGCCGGATCGCCGCGTACGGTTCGACCGCCGAGGTGCTGGGCAGTCCTCGGGACGACTGCACCAGGCGGGCCGCCCCGCCCGTTCCCGACCCCGACCACTCCGCGACGGTGAGCCGACGATGAGACGCGCACGATGGGCCGATGCCCTCGCCCGATGGACCCCCGGCCTGATGGCGGTCGGATGCCTGTTGTCCGGATGCCCGGTGCCCGGGCCGCCGGTCCACCAGGAGCAGCCGGAACCGGAGCCGAGCGGCCGGCCGCCCTCCTGGCATCCGGAGTCCTGCGCCGCGCACATCCCGCCGACGGACGTGGAGCGGGAGCTGTGGTCCGCCCTGAGCCCCGCGCCCCCGGGCGCGCGCACGCGCGCCTGAAGCCCGCCGCGAGACCTTCACGGGGCTATCACATGCGGGGACGCCTTGCACAGGGCCCTCGACCCGAGGACGTGAGAATCCGCGAGATGTGAGAACGTGCAGGGCGTGAGTGAGACGAAGACCCCTGCCCTGCAATACCGCCTCGACGGCCCGGAAGACGCCCCGGTCCTCATACTCGGACCCTCGCTCGGCACCACCTGGCACATGTGGGACAGGCAGGTCCCCGAGCTCGCGAAGACGTGGCGGATCTTCCGCTTCGACCTGCCGGGACACGGCGGAGCGCCCGCCTATCCGGCCGGATCGGTGTCCGAACTCGCCGGGCGGCTGCTGGCCACGCTCGACCAGCTGGGCATCCAGCACTTCGGGTACGCGGGCTGCGCCTTCGGCGGGGCCATCGGGCTCGAACTGGCGCTGCGCCGCCCCGAGCGGGTCGCTTCCCTCGCGCTGATCGCCGCCTCGGCCCGCTTCGGCACGGCCGACGAGTTCCGGCAGCGTGGAGTGATCGTGAGGTCGAACGGCCTCGACCCGATCGCCCGTACCTCGCCCGAACGCTGGTTCACGAGCGGCTTCGCGGCGGCCCAGCCCGCGATCACCGAGTGGGCCGTGCAGATGGTGCGCACCACCGATCCCGGCTGCTACATCGCGGCCTGCGAGGCGCTCGCCGCCTTCGACGTACGGGGCGAACTGGGCCTGGTGGGAGTGCCGACCCTCGTCCTGGCCGGCTCCGACGACCAGGTCACCGGGCCCGCCGAGGCACGCACCCTGGTCGCCGGGATACCGGACGCGCGCCTCGCGGTCGTCCCCGGTGCGTCGCACCTGGTTCCCGTGGAGCAGCCCGCCGCCGTGACGGATCTGCTCGTACGGCACTTCTCCAGCGCCTGGCTGCCCGCCTTCGACTCGACCACCGGACAGCTGGCGGTCCAGGTCCCGCAGGCGTACCCCGTGCAGGCGGCCCCGCCTCCGGTCGGACCCTTCGCCGAGATCGCCCCGGCACCCGTGGCGCCCGAGCTCACGGGGCGGCAGGACTCGTACGACATCGGGATCAAGGTGCGCCGCGAGGTGCTGGGGGACGCGCACGTCGACGGGGTGCTCTCGTCGGCGGACGAGTTCTCCGGGGACTTCCAGGAGCTCGTCACCCGTTACGCGTGGGGCGAGGTCTGGGACCGGCCCGGACTCGACCGGCGTTCGCGCAGCTGTGTGACGCTGACCGCGCTGGTCGCGGGCGGTCACCTCGACGAGCTCGCCGTCCACACCCGTGCCGCCCTGCGCAACGGTCTCACCCCGGTGGAGATCAAGGAAGTGCTGCTCCAGACGGCCGTCTACTGCGGTGTTCCGGCCGCGAACAGCGCGTTCCGGGTGGCGCAGAAGGTCATTCACGAGGAGACCACGCCCCAGGAGTGAGCGCCGAGCCGCCCGTAGGCCCGTACACCCGTCCGCTCCCGGAGCGGACGGGTGGCTCCGTCCACAGGAGTGACCTCCGGGGCGGGTGCGGGGGCAGGATGGACCCATGAGGCTCACGAAGAAGTCGCACGCCTGCGTCCGTCTGGAGAAGGACGGGCGGACGCTCGTCATCGATCCCGGGGGTTTCAGCGAGGAGGACGCGGCTCTGGGGGCCGACGTCATCCTCGTGACGCACGAGCATCCCGACCACTTTGACGAGGAGCGGCTGCGCACGGCCATGGAGGCCGACCCGGCGGCCGAGATCTGGACCCTGAGGTCGGTGGCGGAGAAGGTCTCGGCGGCCTTCCCCGGCCGGGTGCACACCGTCGGTCACGGCGACACGTTCACCGCCGCCGGTTTCGACGTCCAGGTGCACGGCGAGCTGCACGCGGTGATCCATCCCGACATCCCGCGGATCACGAACGTCGGGTACCTCGTCGACGACGGCCGCGTCTTCCACCCCGGGGACGCCCTCACCGTCCCCGGCCGCCCGGTCGAGACGCTGATGCTCCCCGTGATGGCCCCGTGGAACAAGATCTCCGAGGTCATCGAGTACGTCCGCGAGGTCGCGCCGCAACGCGCGTACGACATCCACGACGCCCTGCTCACGGACCTCGCCCGGCCGATCTACGACCGCCAGATCGGCGCCCTCGGCGGCTCGGAGCACCTGAGGCTGACGCCGGGGGCGTCGGCGGAGGTCTGAGCGGCCGCACACGGTCCCCGGGTGCCCCGGTGGCGTCCCGGTGACGCGGGCGGGCGGCACGGGGTGTCCGGGGCGGACCCGTTGTCGTACCCGCCCGGTAGGTTGTGAGGCATGCGTATCGCGACCTGGAACGTGAACTCGATCACCGCCCGTCTCCCGAGACTGCTGGCCTGGCTGGAGAGTAGCGGCACGGACGTGCTGTGCCTCCAGGAGGCCAAGGTCGCCGCGGAGCAGTTCCCCACCGAGCAGCTGCGGGAGCTGGGTTACGAGGCGGCCGTGCACGCCACGGGACGGTGGAACGGCGTGGCGGTGATCTCCCGGGTCGGCCTGGAGGACGTGGTCAAGGGCCTGCCCGGCGGTCCGGTGTACGAAGGGGCGGAGGAGCCCCGGGCCGTGTCCGCGACCTGCGGCCCGGTCCGTGTCTGGTCGGTGTACGTGCCGAACGGCCGCGAGGTGGACCACGCCCACTACGCGTACAAGCTGGAGTGGTTCGAGGCCCTGAGAGCGGCGGTGGCGGGCGACGCGGCGGGCAGCCGCCCCTTCGCGGTGATGGGCGACTACAACGTGGCGCCCACGGACGACGACGTGTACGACGTGGCCGCGTTCGAGGGCCTGACCCATGTCACCCCGGCCGAGCGCGCCGCGCTGGCGGCCCTGCGCGAGACGGGTCTGACGGACGTGGTCCCGCGTCCCCTCAAGTACGACCACCCGTACACGTACTGGGACTACCGCCAGCTCTGCTTCCCGAAGAACCGCGGCATGCGCATCGACCTCGTCTACGGCAACGAGGCGTTCGCTGCGGCGGCCAAGGACGCCTACGTCGACCGCGAGGAGCGCAAGGGCAAGGGCGCCTCGGACCACGCACCGGTCGTGGTGGACCTGGACGTCTAGGCCACAGGTATCCGGCCGCGCGATCGCGGGCATCCTCTCCCCACGGACGGCTGGGAGGCAGGCGGGCATCCCGGGAGTCTTCGAGCGTCATGATTCGCCTCATTTGCCCGATTCCGTGATGGAATGCGGCTAGCTGCCTTTTGTTCACATGAACGGGACATGGAGCTTCGGCGATCGCATCCCACGGAGAGGCCGGTCATGAACATCCCCTTCTTGGACAAGCTGCTCAAGCGGCGTCCGGTGCGGCGGGACCGGCCTCTCGCCAGGGCCTTCGAGGATGATCCGGTGGGTGTCGCCGAGCTGCTCTCGGAGTGTGAGCTGCTCCGCTCCCAGGCCGCGGCCGTGGGCCTCGAACTGGACGACACCCCGGACTCGTTGGTGGCTCTCGACCAGCTTCTGCCGCTGTGGCGCGACGACCCCGAGGCGCTGCCCTGGCTCGGCAACGACGCCGGCCTCTATCTCGGGACCGTCGTGGTGCGCACGGTGCCGGGTGCCTGCTGGCACGTCTGGCCCGGCGGCAGCCCGGCCGTCCGGCTCCCCTCGGGCCGTGAGATCCCGGTCGTCGAGGCGGGCCTGGACTGGGCCGTGCAGGGCGTCCCCGAGCTGTCCCAGATGTACGCCGAGGCCACGGAGGCCTGACCGGAGCGCCCCTCGGGGGTGTCCCGGCGATGCCTCCGAGTGTCGTGATCCGCTCTTCATCCAGCCTCAAATACGGCTAATTCCCCGATGTGCGTGTCGCCCCAAAAGCGGTGATTTGCGCCGATAGTTTGCGGTGGCCGACACGGCCGGAGCGGGCAGTACCGGCATGGCCGTCGATCCGCCGATCGACCTGTACGACGACACCACGCACTTCGGGGAGCCGCATGTTCCGCAGGACGACGACCTCGCCTCCGACACGGGAGGGGTGGCCGGTCACCGGACCGTCGGACCGATCCCCGACCCTCCGGTGACGCGGACTTCCTCGGGCCCGGGAGGCCGGGCGCGGCGATCCTCGACTACGATTTGCCGTTCATCCCCGTGATGACGGTGATCTCGCCGATCCGCATCGGGATGTGTGTGCCGCTCCTCCGGTCCGCCCCAAGGGCGTACGGGCGGGTGCGGCACAGTCCCGAGACCGAGGCCGTGGGCATGGCTCCGGCCGAACCAGGGACGCTGCTGCCGGGTGGGGTACCCCACACAGCCCCGACGCTGTAGGGGGGCAGTAGCTCACAGGGCCAGGCCCGGCCGGCGCCAGCCGGAGATCACTGCTCGCGCAGGGGTACCGACACGTAGGACGGGTCGTGCTCCGGCGAGGAGAAGGTCAGCTGCGCGCCGGACGGGTTGTGCTCGATGTAGAGCGGGTCGACCGTGTCGACGACCACGGCCAGGTGATGTCCGGCCGGGACGTCGTAGGCCGTGGAGAACAGGTCCAGGTCCACTCCGAAGGGCTCGCCGGGTGTCCGCCCGTGGAAGGTGTACGGCGCGTTGCTGATCAGCTTGCCGATGCCGAGCGGGCCCACGTCGTAGAGATAGGCGATGAACGTGCCGCTCTCCTTCGTACCGGTGACCGTGGTGTGGAGCTTGACGGTCCCTCGTACGCGCTGGGGGCTCGCGTAGGTCTGCGACTGCCACACCGCGGCCCAGTAGCGCGGCAGGAGCGGGATCGAGGCCATCGGCGGGATCCGGGTGAGCTGGTCGAGGATGCTGGACAGGAAGATGACCCCGCCGTCCGCGCCCGAGTCGACGTTCGTGTGGATCCGGGTGGTGCCCTCCAGGGCGATCTTCCGGGTGGTCGCGCCGACCGACTTCCAGTCCGGGTAGCCCTCGTAGCCGCCCGTGGAGCGGGACTTGAGCTGAACCGGCTGCTCCTGGTCGATGCCGTTGTCCTTGCCCGCCAGATAGTGGTCGAACCAGCGGCCGGTGTCGGTCCACACGTCGTTGGGGAGCCCGAACAGGCCGGTGATCTCGGCGGTCGCGTGGTCGCCGGGGCGGAACTCCAGCCGCTTGGGTCCGGTCAGTTCGTCGTAGAACTTCGCGTACTGGTTGGCCGAGAAGATCGTGTCGCCCCAGGTGTTGGCCATGAAGACGGCGGGACGGTTCTTGTCGAGCTGATCGAGATAGGTCTCGGGGGAACGTTTCTTCCCCCAGTCGATCAGATCCTGTTCCTTCGACAGGTTCGAGGCGAAGAAGTCCTTGAACACCTGCTGGGTCTCGGCGCTGGGGCGCCCCGTGATGTGCCCGACGCCGTCCAGCAGGGCGGCCGCCTGGACGTGTTCGGTGCGTCCGGAGTAGATCGACGTCGTCAGGTCGGCCCAGCCGCTCAGGGCCGCGACCGCCTTGATGCGCCGGTCGTGCGCCGCGGCCAGCAGACTGATCCCGGCGCCGTACGAGACGCCCGCCACGCCCACCCTCCGCGCGTCGGCGGGGGTGTTGGCCAGCGCCCAGTCGATCACCTTCGAGACGTCCGCGGTGTCCTGGGGACCGGCCACGTCGATCTCGCCGCCCGACTGCCAGAAGCCGCGGACGTTGTAACTGACGACGACATAGCCGGAGTTCGCGAGCTTCTGGGCCTGGGCGAGGTACTCGATCTGGGGCAGGCCCCAGCTCGTGGGCAGCACGATGAGCGGATAGGAGCGGGTGCCGTCCGCTCCCGCGGGGGTGACGACGTTGGCCTTGAGGGTCGTGCCGCCGTCACCGGAGATGTCCACGAAGCGGATGCCGCCCGAGCCGCCCGCGGCGTGGGCGGCGGGCGCCAGGCCCAGGCCCGCGGCGGCGATCAGGGTGGCGGAGAGGGCGCCGACGGCGGATGTGCGCAGGGGGTTGCGACCGTTTCTCAACGGGTCACTCCTCACTTGGTCAGTGCAAGGTGACCCGACGGTAACCGCGGCGGCTTACTCGAAGTAACCCGTCGGTAAGTTACGTGCGAGTAACGATTGTTGAAGTGTTCATTGCCAGCTCCCGGGGCGGGCGTGCCCTCAGGTACGGCGACGGGCCCTCGGCGTGGCCGACTTCGCCGCGCCCTCCCCGTCCTGACCGGGCTCCGACTCCGGGTCCGGTGCCGGTTCCAGGGCGGGCGGCGTCGGCAGCGGGGCCTGGGCGGCGCGGGTGACGTCCGCGACGACCTCGACGACATCGGGGCCGTACGCCTGGGAGTTCACGACCTTCAGCAGCAGGACGAAGCTGTTGCCGCCGTGCTTGCGGGCCAGGCGCGCGTGGTTGCGGGCGAGGTAGCGGGTCGCCGCCTGGTTGGTGATCGCGCGCTGTCCGCAGAAGAGGAAGACCGGTCTCACGTCACGGCTCTGGCCCGCGGTGAGTCGGGCCAGGATCACGTACTCCGCCTGGCCCGACTCCAGGCGGTACCGCTCGCTGCCTATCTGGAAGGCGCCCCGGTCGGGTCCCCGCCCGGAGTCGGTGTTGACCTGAACGCCCGGCAGCAGGGACTGGAGATGCGCGGCCATGCGCCGGTTGGAGGCCGGCCCGCCCACACAGAACTCCGTGCGTTCGCCGAAGCCCTGCTGGGTCGCGTCGTGCGCGATGACCTGGGCGTGTGCGCCGCAGTCCTTGATCAGCGCGGACAGTTCGAGGAGCGCGAAGACGTCGTGCCGCATCACCGTGAGCTCGGGACCGCCCGCCTCGCGGTTCACCACAAGGAGTGATTCGGAGTTGTCGGGGAGCCCGAAGAACGCCTGCTTGCGGCGGAGCTTGCGCTTCCACAGGTAGGTGCGGGCGAGCCAGCCGAGCGCGGCACTGAGGCCGGCGGCCAGGACGCCGAGGACGATGTTGCGCACGTCGTCATTCATGTGCGCGCATGCTAGCGGGCCCACGGAACCGTGTTCGAGGGGGCCTTATGCGGTGACGGCGGTGAAGTTACGCTGCGCGGACGGCTGTTGACTGGAGGTATTGATGCGACGTCCTCTTGCGCGGAATCTGACGGTCCTGGCGGTTTCGGCCGCGACGGCATTAGTGGGCGCGGCGGCGCCGCCCGGCGCACCGGCGGCGGCCACGGCCGCGAGAACGCCCGTGGCGAAGGTGCCCGTCGCGGTCGGCTACGGAGGCGCCGTCTCCAGCGTCGACGCGGACGCCTCCGCCGCGGGCATCGAGGTGCTGAGGAAGGGCGGCAACGCGGTCGACGCGGCCGTCGCCACGGCGGCGGCCCTCGGCGTCACCGAGCCCTACTCGTCCGGCATCGGCGGAGGCGGCTACTTCGTCTACTACGACGCCAAGTCCCGTACGGTGCACACGATCGACGGACGGGAGACGGCACCCCTGACCGCCGACTCCGGGCTGTTCCTGGAGAACGGCAAACCGCTCGCCTTCGCCGACGCCGTCACCAGCGGGCTCAGCGTGGGCACCCCGGGCACGCCCGCCACCTGGCAGACGGCCCTCGACTCCTGGGGCAGCAGAAGCCTGGGCAGCGTCCTGAAGCCGGCCGAGCGCATCGCCCGTTCCGGATTCACGGTCGACCCGACCTTCCGCGCGCAGACCGAGTTGAACCAGGCCCGGTTCGCGAACTTCCCCGACACCGCGAAGCTGTTCCTGCCCGGCGGCTCGCTGCCGGTCGTGGGGTCGACCTTCAAGAACCCCGATCTGGCGCGCACGTACGAGGAGTTGGGACGCAAGGGCACGCGCGCGGTCTACGCGGGCGATCTGGGCCGGGACATCGTCGCCACCGTCGACAAGCCCCCCGTGGACCCGGCGTCCGGCTATGACGCCCGGCCCGGCAAACTGTCCCTGAGGGACCTCGCGGCGTACGGGGCGAAGCGCCAGGCGCCCACGAGGACGTCGTACCGCGGTCTGAACGTCTACTCGATCGCCCCCTCCTCCTCGGGTGGAACCACCGTCGGCGAGGCGCTCAACATCCTGGAGAAGACGGACCTTTCGAAGGCGAGCGAGACGCAGTATCTGCACCACTTCATCGAGGCGAGCCGGATCGCCTTCGCGGACCGGGGCCGCTGGGTCGGCGACCCAGCCTTCGAGGACGTGCCGACCAAGGGCCTGCTCTCGCAGCGGTACGCGGACGGCCGGGCCTGCCTCATCAAGGACGACGCGGTGCTGACGAGCCCGCTGGCACCCGGCGACCCGAACCGTCCCGCCGCCTGCGGCGCAACCGGGACGGCCGCCCCGACCACGTACGAGGGCGAGAACACGACCCATCTGACGGTGGCCGACAAGTGGGGCGACGTCGTCGCCTACACCCTGACCATCGAGCAGACCGGCGGCAGCGGGATCACCGTCCCGGGGCGCGGCTTCCTCCTCAACAACGAACTGACCGACTTCTCCTTCGCGCCCGCCAACCCGGCCGTGCACGACCCCAATCTGCCGGGTCCCGGCAAGCGCCCGCGCTCCTCGATCTCACCGACCATCGTCCTCGACCGGAACAACAGGCCGGTCGCGGCGCTCGGTTCGCCCGGCGGCGCGAGCATCATCACCACCGTCCTCCAGACCCTGACCGAGTTCGTCGACCGCGGCCTGCCCCTGGTCGACGCCATCGCAGCGCCCCGCGCCAGCCAGCGCAACGCCGCCCAGACCGAACTCGAACCGGGCCTGTACGACGGCCCGTTGCGAGCGCGGCTGGAGGTCATCGGCCACTCCTTCAAGGTGAACCCGGAGATCGGCGCGGCCACGGGCGTCCAGCGTCTCCCGAACGGCACCTGGCTGGCCGCGGCGGAGAAGGTGCGCCGGGGTGGAGGCTCGGCCATGGTGGTACGGCCCGTGAACTAGGCCGGACGCGCCCTGGGTTGTGCCCCTCAGGTCACGTCCCGCGGCTCGGGACCGTCGTACGTCGGCGGTCCCGAGCCGCGGGGTGCTGCGCGTCCGGTGGGGGAGTCGTGCCGCGGGGTGGGATCGCCCCACCGCCCCGCTGCCCCGCCGCCCCCGACCTACGGGATCAGCGTGCCGTCAGGATGCGCGGGCCCGAGTTCGTGATGGCGACCGTGTGCTCGGCGTGCGCCGCCCGGGAGCCGTCGTTCGTACGCAGCGTCCAGCCGTCGGGAGCCGCGTGATAGCCGTCCGTGCCGCCACCGATGAGCATGGGCTCGATGGCGAGGACCATGCCGTGCCGCAGCGGCAGCCCGCGTCCCGGGCGGCCCTCGTTCGGGACGCCCGGGTCCTCGTGCATCCGGCGCCCGATGCCGTGGCCGCCGAACCCGTCCGGGATGCCGTACCCGGCCGTCCGGCACACCGTGCCGATGGCGTGCGCGATGTCCCCGATGCGGTTGCCCACGACGGCCGCCCCGATCCCCGCGGCCAGGGCCCGCTCCGCGGTCTCCACGAGCCGGACGTCGGCGGGGCGCGGTCTGCCGACGATGAAGCTGATCGCCGAGTCCCCGACCCAGCCGCCGAGCTCGGCGCCGAAGTCGATGGAGACCAGGTCGCCGTCGCGCAGCCGGTAGCCCGTCGGGACGCCGTGCACGATCGCCTCGTTCACGGAGGCGCAGACGACCGCGGGGAAGGGTGTGGGCGCGAAGGAGGGGTGATATCCGAGGAAGGGCGACGTCGCGCCCGCGTCTCGCAGCACCTGATGCGCGATCTCGTCCAGCTCCAGCAGGGAGACGCCCACGTCGGCCGCCTCGCGCACCGCCGTGAGCGCGCTGCCCACGACCTGGCCGGCCGCGTACATCGCGTCGATCGATGTGTCGGTTTTCAGTTCCACCATGCCAATTACTATACCGGTATTAGAATGGTGTCATGGTGCGAACCCCCCTGACCCCCGAAGAGCGCGAACGCGGCGAGCGGCTCGGGCAGCTGCTGCGCGAGGCGCGCGGCGGCCGCAGCATGGCGGACATCGCCGGGGTGGCCGGGATCTCCGCGGAGACCCTGCGCAAGATCGAGACCGGACGCGCGCCCACACCGGCCTTCTTCACGGTCGCGGCGCTGGCGCGCGCCCTCGGGCTCTCGATGGACGAGATCGTCGTGCGGTGCGCGCTGGTGCCGGTGGCCTGAAGGCGGAGCGGGGGTTCGCCCCGCCCGAAGGGGCGCTCGGCCCCGCTCGGCCCCGATCGGCCCCGATCGGCCTTATCGGCCGGCCGCCGGCCGCCGGTCGCCGCTCGCCACGCGCTGGCCGACGGTCGCCACTCGTCGGCCGTCACTCTCCGGCCGCCGGTCGTCCGCCGCCGGTCGATGTGTCGACCCGTCGATGAGTCGGCTCGTCGGCCAAGGTTGAGGAAATGTTGAATTCATTGATTATTCCCTTGTCGTCTACGCGCGTAGTCACTAGCCTCCGGCCATGTCGAACACCAACGCCCGCTCCGGCGTGGCGACTTCGCGGCAGTCGGAGCCCGGCGATGCGCGGCCTTCCGCCCCGGTGGAACCCACGGTCAGGCGCGGACGCCGAGTGCACAGAGTCGTACGGCTCGTCTGCACCGATCTCGACGGAACCCTGCTCGATTCGGCCGGCGCCATCCGGAAACGCACGCTGAGCACCCTCGCCGAGGCGGGGCGGGCCGAGGTCGCCGTGGTGGGGGTGACCGGACGGCCCGTCCGCGACACCCTGGACCTGGCCCGGCGCTACGGCCTCACCGGACCCGTGGTGTGCAGCAACGGCGCGGTGACCGTGGACGCCGCGTCGGGGCGACTCCTTGACTGCCGTGGATTCCGCCCCGGCGACGCGGCGCGCATCCTGCGCGCGGTCCGGGACGCCGTGCCCGGGGTCGCGCTGGGGGTCGACTCCGTGTCCGGGCTCCGTCTGGAGACGTCCTTCGTGCGACTGGTGCCGAACGACTGGCGTCATACGGCACTGGAGGGCGTGTCCGCGCCGGGGGACGGTGACCCGGTGGTCAAGATCCTCGCCGCACATCCGATGCTCCTCGTGGACGAACTGGCCGCCGTCATCGGCTCGGTCGTGGACGGCGGGACGGTGATCACCAGGTCCACCGGTGACTTCCTGGAACTGTCGGCCCCCGGCGTGGACAAAGGGGCGGCCCTGCGGTCGCTCGCCGAGCGGAGCGGGCTTCCGCTGGAGCACACCGCCGCGGTGGGCGACATGCCCAACGACATCCCGATGCTGCGCGCCGCCGGGCTGGCCGCCGCCGTCGCCAACGCCCACGAGGACACCCTCCGGGCCGCCGACATCGTGCTGCCCAGCAACGACGACGAGGGTGTCGCCGCCCTCATCCGGCTCGTTCTGCCCCGCGTGGCCGCGGTGGAGGCCGGCCGCGTCTGAGGGCCGAGTCCCCGTCCGGGCGTGCGCCACGGAACCGAGCGGGCGTGCGCCCCCTTGCCGTGAGGGCGTGCCGGCGTGCGCCTGCGCGATACGTCGACGCGCCCCCTGGGCCGGGTCCCGGAGGTCGCGCCGAAAACTCCCCGTAGTCGATACGTAACACGGCTGGTGTTACCTGTCGGGTCGAAGTGCTCACGTCGGGCGGGGAGTTGGGTAATGAACGTAGGACAACTCCCGGTACAGGTACTGGAGTTCGCGCGGTACCTGAACGGGCTGGTGGGGCGGCTCGACCGGGGCGGCGGCTGGTACGGAGTCTTCTGGCACCGCGACCCCGAAGGGATGCGGGCCTGTCTCGAAGGCCGGGAGGTGCCACCGTGGGACGTCGTGGAGGCGCTCCTCCAGGACGTCCTCGCGCGCTACGGGGAGCGTGCCGCCGCCCAGGAGTCGGCACGGGCCCGGGCGCTGTACGAGGCGTCGCTGGCCGCGTACGACGTCCGTCCCGGTGGCAGGGACGCCCTCGGCGACCGTCTGGACGTCATGCTCCGCGAACGGCGTTACGCCGCCGAACGCCGGGCCGAGCTGGACGGGCGGATCGCGTCGGCGGCCTCCCGCGAGGAGGCGGACGCGATCGGCGTGGACCTCGCCTGGGCCGAGGACGACCACGAACGGGCGATCGCCCGCTGCGCCGAGCTGCGCCACCGCATGGACAACGTCGACCGCCACGCCCTGCACGCCCGTGCGCAGGGCGCGCCGGGCTTTGCGTCCACGGCGACCGGGGGCGGCGCCTGGACGCGGCAGCCGGAGAACTGGGCGGACGCGTCGGGGGAGCACCCGGCCGGACATCATCCGTCGGGAGGGTCCGGGCCGGGCCGGGATTTGTCCCCGGACGCCTCCGGATGGGGAAGTGCCCCACGGGAGGTGGCGGGCCTGCCCGGACGGGAAGGTGCCCCGCGGGATACGGCGGGCCTGCATGGAGGGGGAGGTGCCCTGCGCGGCGCGGAGGACGCGTCCGGAGGGGAAGGTGTCCCACGGGGCGCGGGGGACATGCCTGGCGGGGCAGGTGCCCCGGTGGGTGCGGAAGGCGGGTTCGGCGGGGCAGGTGCCCCGCGGGGCACGGAAAGCGGGTTCGGCGGGGAAGGTGGCCTGCGCGGCCGGGAGACGGGTGCGCCCGGCACGAGCTCCGGCGCACGGCCGGATACGCAAGCGGGCGTGCACGGCGCCGAAGCAGGTACCGGCTCGGCCGGCAGTGCTCCCGGGCGCGTGCCCATGTACGGCGGGACTCGGCACGGGACGGGGACCGACACGGGGCCGGGCGGCGGGTCCCCCGCGACGGCCGCCGAGCGGGTCCGGACGGCGGCTCCGCTTGCGGCGGACACCGAACCGGCAGGGCCCCGACCGCCGTCCACCGACCAGGTTCCGGGCGGCCACGACCACCCCCGTCCCACGGGCCTCGCGCCGGACGGCGCCGCACCGTCCATGTCCCGGACCGCACCCCACGCGCCGACCCGCGACCGGCGCCCCGAGCCCCTGCCGACGGACACTCCGGGGGCGGACCCCCTGTCGGCGGACCCCCGGTCCAGCGGAGCGTGGCACCAGGGCCCGGCCGCCGCGCCCGCCCCGGCGTACGACGGGACCCCGCCCGAGGTCCAGCCGTCCCCGGCGAGGCGGTCCAAGCGGCGTCGGCGCGGCGGCGCGCGGTTCGCCGGGATGGTGGAGGCGGACGTGGCGCCCGCGGCCGTACCCCAGCCCGCTCCGGTACTGCCCGCCGCGCCCGCGCCGGGCGGACGTACACCCCGTGGCGCGCGTTTCGCGGGGGCCGCCGAGGAACCCGTGCATCCGCGCGCGACGGCCGCGCCGGAGCCGCCGGACGAGGACGCGCGGCGGGCCACCGCGGGGACCGTCGCGGCCCTCACGCGGCTGCGGAGCGAGGGCCGCAGCGGCGAGGCGCACGCCCTGCTCGTCGAAGCCGCGTACTGGCCCCCCGCCCGCTTCCCCCTGCTCGCCGCCGAACTCCACCGCGCCGGGCTCGACGCGGACTGGGCCACCCTGCTCTGGGAGGCCGCCTCGCTGCCCGCCGGCCGTCTGGTCGCCGCGGCCGACGCGCTCACCGCCGCCGGCCGCACCGACGACGGCCACCAGATGCTGCGCCAGGGCGCCGTCAGGCCCGCGCCCGAGATCGGCGCGGCCGTCCTCGGCCTCGCCGACGAGGGCCGCGGCCGCGAGATCGGTGCCCTCCTCGACGCGTACGTCCGGGTGCGCACGCCCGAGGAGGCCGCTCGTAGCGTCGACGCCGACCCGGAGCTCCTCGTACCGCTCCTGCTGCGGGCGGCCCGGGGCGTGTCCGAGGAATGCCAGTGGGACCTGGTCCACGCCCTGCGCGTCGCCGGGTTCACGACCTGACGTCCGGCCCGGGTGCCCGCGCGCGCCCGCGTGCGCGTGCGCCCGCGCGCCCCCCGATCGGCCGTACCTCCGGCTCCACCGGCCACGTCACTCACCCGTGAGGGTCAGAAACGTGATCGACTCAGCGGGTTAACGACGATGGTCTTGGCAAGGCTGTCCGGGGGGCTTACTTTCGAGCCTCTACAGCCTTTGTCTACGGGCGTAGAGGCTCTCTGACGTCCCGTCGAAGGAGCAGCTCATGGGCAACGTCGTACGTGCCGCCCTGGTCCAGGCCACCTGGACCGGCGACACCGCATCCATGGTCGCCAAGCACGAGGAACACGCCCGTGAGGCGGCCCGGCAGGGTGCGAAGGTCATCGGGTTCCAGGAAGTCTTCAACGCCCCCTACTTCTGCCAGGTCCAGGAGCCGGAGCACTACGCGTGGGCGGAGCCGGTCCCCGACGGGCCCACCGTCACCCGGATGTGTGAGCTCGCGCGCGAGACCGGCATGGTGATCGTCGTGCCCGTGTTCGAGGTCGAGCAGTCCGGCTTCTACTACAACACCGCGGCCGTGATCGACGCCGACGGCACCTACCTCGGCAAGTACCGCAAGCACCACATCCCGCAGGTGAAGGGGTTCTGGGAGAAGTACTACTTCAAGCCCGGCAACCTCGGCTGGCCCGTCTTCGACACGGCGGTCGGCCGGGTCGGCGTCTACATCTGCTACGACCGGCACTTCCCCGAGGGCTGGCGGCAGCTCGGCCTGAACGGCGCCCAGCTCGTCTACAACCCCTCCGCCACCTCCCGCGGTCTGTCCGCCCACCTCTGGCAGCTGGAACAGCCCGCGGCGGCGGTCGCCAACGAGTACTTCATCGCCGCGATCAACCGGGTCGGCCAGGAGGAGTACGGCGACAACGACTTCTACGGCACCTCGTACTTCGTCGACCCGCGCGGACAGTTCGTCGGGGCGCCGGCGAACGACAAGACCGAGGAACTCCTCGTCCGCGACCTGGACTTCGGTCTCATCGAGGAAGTACGCCGGCAGTGGGCGTTCTACCGAGACCGCCGCCCCGACGCCTACGAAGGGCTGGTGCAGCCATGACCGACCTGTACACCCGCCACCAGGCCGTCCTGCCCGACTGGCTCGCCGTCTACTACAAGGACCCGATCGAGATCACCCACGGCGAGGGCCGGTACGTCTGGGACTCCAAGGGCAACAAGTACCTCGACTTCTTCGGCGGCATCCTCACCACGATGACCGCGCACGCCCTGCCCGAGGTGACGAAGGCGATCAGCGAGCAGGCCGGCCGGATCATCCACTCCTCGACGCTCTATCTCAACCGGCCGATGGTCGAACTCGCCGAGCGCGTCGCCCAGTTGTCCGGCATCCCCGACGCGCGCGTCTTCTTCACCACCTCCGGCACCGAGGCCAACGACACGGCCCTGCTGCTGGCCACCGCCCACCGGCGCAGCAACCAGATCCTCGCCATGCGCAACAGCTACCACGGCCGGTCGTTCAGCGCGGTCGGGATCACCGGCAACAAGGGCTGGTCACCGACCTCCCTGTCGCCGCTCCAGACGCTGTACGTGCACGGCGGCGTCCGCACCCGCGGCCCCTACGCCGACCTGGACGACGCCGCCTTCGTCGCGGCCTGTGTCGAGGACCTGAAGGACCTGCTCGGCCATGTCCGCCCGCCCGCCGCGCTGATCGCCGAACCGGTCCAGGGCGTCGGAGGCTTCACCGCGCCGCCCGACGGCCTCTACGCGGCCTTCCGCGAGGTCCTGGACGAGCACGGTGTCCTGTGGATCTCCGACGAGGTGCAGACGGGCTGGGGCCGCACGGGCGAGCACTTCTGGGGCTGGCAGGCCCACGCCGCCTCCGGTCCGCCCGACATGCTCACCTTCGCCAAGGGCATCGGGAACGGCATGTCCATCGGCGGTGTGGTGGCCCGCGCCGAGATCATGAACAGCCTCGACTCCAACTCCATCTCGACCTTCGGCGGTTCACCGGTCACGATGGCGGCGGGGCTCGCGAATCTCACCTACCTCCTGGAGCACGACCTCCAGGGCAACGCCCGCCGCGTCGGCGGCCTGCTCATCGAACGGCTCCGCGCGGTCGCCGCGCAGTTCGACGGCGTGCGCGAGGTGCGCGGCCGCGGGCTGATGATCGGCATCGAGCTGGTGGAGCCGGGCACCGACCGGGCGAACCCCGAGGCAGCCGCGGCGGTGCTCGAAGCGGCGCGCGAGGAAGGCCTGTTGATCGGCAAGGGCGGCGGTCACGACACCAGTGTGCTGCGCATCGCCCCACCGCTCTCCCTCACCGTCGCGGAGGCGGAGGAGGGCGCGTCGATCCTCGAACGAGCCCTGAGGCGGGCCCAGTAACGGACGAGCAAGGGCGGGTGAGCCGAAGGGGCGGTGGTCTCCGAGGCCCGGCGCGAGAAGACCTGAGGGTCCCGCCGCGCGCCGGGTCCCCGAGGCCGCCCGCAGCGCCCCGAGGCGAACCGAGCCACGGACAAAGGGGAACGCCGCCATGACCACCGCCTTGGAACCCGCCCTCTCGGTGCGCCAGGTCCTCGCCCTGGACCGGGTGCTCGCCGGAGAGCCGGAGGTGGTGGCGGGCGCCGGCCACCTCGACCGCTCCGTCCGCTGGGTGCACGTCGCCGAGGCGGCCGATGTGGGCGTCATGCTCAGCGGCGGCGAGATGGTCCTGACCACCGGTGTGCTGCTCGCGGGTGACCCCGACGCGCAGGCCGAGTACATCCGTTCGCTGCACCGGGCCGAGGCCGCGGCCGTCGTCCTCGGACTCGGCCGGGCCTTCCCGGCGCCCCCGGACGTGATGCGGCGGGCCGCCGAGCGCTGCGGACTGCCGATGGTGGTGCTCCACCGCCCCTTCCCCTTCGCCGAGTTGACCGAGGAGGTCCAGTCCCGGCTGGTGCGGCAGAAGTTCGCGGCCGTGAGCCTGTCCGAGGCCGTACGCACCGCTCTCACCGGGCTGATCACCACCGGTGCCCCGCTCCAGCGCCTGCTCGACGAGATCGCGGTGCACGCCGCCTGCCCGGTCGTCGTCACCAACCTCGCCCACCGGGTCCTCGCCACCGCGGGCGAGCGCTCCGCCGTCGACGACGTGCTGCGGGACTGGGACCGCATCGCCCGGCAGGCATGGGGGTACCACCCAGGCTGTTCCGGCACCGGGGGAGGCGGCGAGGGCGACGGATGGATCCGCGCCGAACTCGGCGGGCGGGGGGAGCGATGGGGCCGCATCGTGCTGTGCGGCCACCGGGGCGACGCGGCGACCGGGAGGCTGCTCGCCGACCGCGCGGCCGAGGCCCTGATCCTGCACCGCCTGCTCGCGGGACCCGCCCACTCCTGGGAGGAGGAGTCTGCGCAGGGCCTGCTGACCGACCTGGTGAGCGGTGTCGTACCGGCCCGCCAGCTCCTGCCGAGGGCGCGCGCCGCCGGGCTCCCGGTGAACCGCCGCACCTTCGTGCCGCTCGTCGTACGGGGCGGCGATCCAGCCCAACTCGACCGCGTACTGCGGCTGCTCGGCCTGCCGGGGCTCGTCGCCGAGCTGTCCGAGGGAGCCACCGCGCTGCTGCTCAGTCTCCCGCGCGACCAGGACGCGGAGGCGCTCGCCGAGCACTTCGCCGTGCGGCTGCGGCACGAGACCGGGGTGCCCGCGACCGTGGCCGCCGCCGCACCCCGTACCGCCTGGGACGACGTGCCCTTCGGGCTGCGTGAGGCCCTCCATGTCGCCGAGGCCGCCACCGACACCCCGGCCGACCAGGACCGGCCCGCGCTGGTCCGGCTCCGGGACGTCCATCTGCGCGGTCTGGTCCGGCTGCTCCGGGACGACCCGCACGTCCAGTCCTTCGCGGAACGGGAACTGGACGGCCTGCTGTGCGGTCCCGGAGCGGACCCTCGGCTGCTGCCCGTCCTGCGGACGTACCTCGCCACCGGCCGCAACAAGTCGCGCACCGCGGAGCTGCACCACGTCAGCCGGCCGGCGCTCTACCGCCGTCTGGAGCTCATACAGGCCCGCCTCGGTGTCGACCTGGACGACTTCGAACAGGCCGCCTCCGTCCACATCGCGCTGCTCGCGCACGACGCGCAACAGCGGTGAAACACGGAACCACTCGGGCGCAACACGGGAGAACGCGGAGGTGACACCGTGGAACGGCACAGCGCTTCGGACGTGACACGGTGCAACTCAAAGAACCGGCCAGGACTTTCTAGTCTCCTCGCACACCGAGCGACCGGAGGTCCCGATGAGCAGAGTGATCCGCGCCGCCGTCTTCCAGACCGCATGGACCGGCGACAAGGAATCGATGATCCAGGTCCACGAGCAGGCGGCCCGCGACGCGGCCGCGCAGGGCGCCCAAGTCCTGTGTTTCCAGGAGCTGTTCTACGGACCGTACTTCTGCCAGGTGCAGGACAAGGAGTTCTACGCGTACGCCGAGCAGATCCCCGAGGGTCCCGTCGTCCGGCGCTTCCAGGCGCTGGCGAAGGAACTGGGCCTCGTCCTGGTGCTGCCCATGTACGAGGAGGAACAGCCCGGCGTCCTGTACAACACGGCGGCCGTGATCGACGCCGACGGCTCCTACCTGGGCAAGTACCGCAAGACCCACATTCCCCAAGTCCCCGGATTCTGGGAGAAGTTCTACTTCCGGCCCGGGAACTCCGGCTGGCCCGTCTTCGACACGGCCGTCGGCAGGATCGGCGTCTACATCTGCTACGACCGGCACTTCCCGGAGGGCTGGCGCGCGCTCGGTCTCGCGGGTGCGGAGATCGTCTTCAACCCGTCGGCCACCTCGCGCGGACTGTCCGGCTACCTCTGGCAGCTGGAGCAGCCGGCCGCGGCCGTCGCCAACGAGTACTTCGTGGGCGCGATCAACCGGGTCGGGCAGGAGGAGTACGGCGACAACGACTTCTACGGGACCTCCTACTTCGTGGACCCCGAGGCGCAGTTCGTCGGCGAGGTGGCGAGCGACAAGGAGAGCGAACTCGTCGTCCGCGACCTGGACCTGGCCAAGCTCCGCGAGGTCCGCGACCGCTGGCAGTTCTACCGCGACCGTGCCCCGGGCGCGTACGGGCCGCTGACCGCGCCCTGACCGTCCGGACGGGGCGCGCTCCGTCCGTCCGTGCCGCGGGTCCCGCGATCCGAGCGCAGGACCCGCGGCACGGCACCCGGCACGCGCCGTCCCGCGGACCACCCCACGGGCCCCCTCGCCGGCACCCGGTGCCGGCGCCGGCCCCCGAGAGCCCCACAACGTCCTCAGCGCACGTACGACCGGAAGGAGAGGGAGCATGAGCCGTACCGTCATCCGGGGTGGTCTCGTCATCACCGCGTCCGACGAGATCCACGCCGACGTCCTGATCGAGGACGGCCGGATCGCCGCCCTCGCCGCGACGGGCACGCCCGCGGCCCAGTCGTGGACGGCCGAGCGTGCCATAGACGCCACCGGCAAGTACGTCATTCCGGGCGGTGTCGACGCCCACACCCACATGGAGCTGCCCTTCGGCGGCACCTTCGCCTCCGACACCTTCGAGACCGGCACCCGGGCCGCCGCCTGGGGCGGCACGACCACCATCATCGACTTCGCCGTCCAGAGCGTCGGCCGCTCCCTGCGCGAGGGCCTCGACGCCTGGAACGCCAAGGCCGACGGCAACTGCGCCATCGACTACGGCTTCCACATGATCGTCTCCGACGTGAACCAGGAGACGCTCAAGGAGATGGACCTGCTGGTCGAGGAAGGGGTCACCTCCTTCAAGCAGTTCATGGCCTACCCGGGCGTCTTCTACAGCGACGACGGCCAGATCCTGCGCGCCATGCAGCGCTCCGCCGAGAACGGCGGGCTCATCATGATGCACGCCGAGAACGGCATCGCGATCGACGTGCTCGTCGAACAGGCGCTGGCCCGCGGCGAGACCGACCCGCGCTTCCACGGCGAGGTGCGCAAGGCGCTCCTGGAGGCCGAGGCCACCCACCGTGCGATCAAACTCGCCCAGGTCGCGGGCGCCCCGCTCTACGTCGTGCACGTCTCGGCGACCGAGGCCGTCGCGGAGCTCACCCGCGCCCGCGACGAGGGCCTGAACGTCTTCGGCGAGACCTGCCCCCAGTATCTGTTCCTGTCGACCGACAACCTCGCGGAGCCGGACTTCGAGGGCGCCAAGTACGTGTGCAGCACGCCCCTTCGGCCCAAGGAGCACCAGGCGGCCCTGTGGCGCGGCCTGCGCACCAACGACCTCCAGGTCGTCTCGACCGACCACTGCCCGTTCTGCTTCGTGGGCCAGAAGGAACTCGGCCGCGGCGACTTCTCGAAGATCCCCAACGGCCTTCCCGGCGTGGAGAACCGCATGGATCTCCTGCACCAGGCCGTCGTCGACGGGCACATCTCCCGGCGGCGCTGGATCGAGATCGCCTGCGCCACGCCGGCCCGGATGTTCGGCCTGTACCCGAAGAAGGGGACCATCGCCCCCGGCGCCGACGCCGACGTCGTCATCTACGACCCGCACGCCGAGCAGATCCTGTCGGCCGAGACCCACCACATGAACGTCGACTACTCGGCGTACGAGGGCAGGCGCGTCACCGGACGGGTCGAGACCGTGCTGTCGCGCGGCGAAATGGTCATCACCGACCGGGAGTTCACCGGACGGGCGGGCCACGGTGTCTACACCCCCCGTTCCACCTGTCAGTACCTTCTCTGAGCGACCAGGAGTGGCGCCATGGACTTCGGACTCGTCCTTCAGACAGACCCCCCGGCCTCCCGTGTCATCGACCTGATGAAGCGGGCCGAGGCCAACGGCTTCACGTACGGCTGGACCTTCGACTCTGCCGTGCTGTGGCAGGAACCGTTCGTGATCTACAGTCAGATCCTGGCCAACACCGAGAAGTTGACGGTGGGCCCGATGGTCACCAACCCGGGCACCCGCACCTGGGAGGTCACCGCCTCCACGTTCGCGACCCTCAACGACATGTACGGCAACCGCACGGTCTGCGGGATCGGGCGCGGCGACTCGGCGATGCGCGTGGCGGGACGCAAGCCCAACACCCTGGCCCGCATCAGCGGCGCGATGAAGGTCATCCGCGCGCTCGGCCGGGGCGAGGAGGCCGACCTCGGCGGCACGGTCGTCAAGTTCCCTTGGGTCAAGCCGGGTGCGGACCTTCCGGTCTGGATGGCCGCGTACGGCCCGAAGGCCCTGAAGATGACGGGCGAGGAGGCCGACGGCTTCATCCTCCAGCTCGCCGACCTCTATCTCACCGAGTACATGGTCAAGGCCGTGAAGGAAGCGGCGGCCGGGGCCGGGCGCGACCCCGACGAGGTGAAGATCTGCGTGGCCGCGCCCGCTTACATCACCGAGGACGACTCGCCCGAGGCGCTCGCCCACGCGCGCGAGCAGTGCCGCTGGTTCGGCGGCATGGTCGGCAACCACGTCGCCGACCTGGTCTCCAAGTACGGTGAGCACTCGGCGGCCGTACCCGACGAACTCACGGACTACATCAAGGCCCGTCAGGGCTACGACTACTCCCACCACGGACGGGCCGACAACCCCGACACCGCGTTCGTGCCCGACGAGATCGTCGAACGGTTCTGTCTGATCGGCCCCGCCGAGCGGCACATCGAGAAGCTGAACGCGCTGCGCGCGCTGGGCGTCGACCAGTTCGCGGTCTACGACATGCACGACGCGCAGGAGGCCACGATCGACGCGTACGGAGCTCGGGTCATCCCCGGCGTCAACGGGCCGTAACCGAAGGCCGATCCCCTCAGTCTCCCCTTCCCGCCGTCCCGGGAAGGGGATCAGGGCGCACCCCGCGCACCCCCCCGAGTCGTCCCCGCACGGCCTTTCCCGTCACTCCTCATTGATTGGCCTGCTCATGACAGAAATAGTCTCCCCGGGCGTCCCGCCCGCCGGACAAGTCACGCTCCCCGACGGCCGGGTGGAGATCGCGCCCGACGCACCCGCGCCCACCGGTCCCTACGCCAACGACGACCTGCTGCCGGTCCCGGTGGAGAAGCGCACCTGGACCACGTACAACTTCTCGGCCCTGTGGGTCGGCATGGCCCACAACACCGCTTCCTGGACGCTGGCTTCGGGCCTGATCGCCGTCGGCATGGACTGGAAGCAGGCCGTCCTCACCATCGCGCTCGCCAACCTGATCGTGCTGGTCCCGATGCTGCTCACCGGGCACGCGGGCCCCAAGTACGGCATCCCCTTCCCCGTCTTCGCCCGCGCCTCCTTCGGCGTCCGCGGCGCCAACCTCCCCGCTGTCGTACGGGCGTTGGTGGCCTGCGGCTGGTTCGGTATCCAGACCTGGATCGGCGGCGAGGCGATCTACTTCCTCGCGGGCAAGCTCTTCGGCGACAGCTGGGCCAACGCCTCCGAGATCGGCGGTCACGCCTGGACCATGTGGCTGTCGTTCGCCGTCTTCTGGGTGCTCCAAGTCGCCATCATCTACCGGGGGATGGAGACGATCCGCCGGTTCGAGAACTGGGCCGCGCCCTTCGTCCTCGTCGGCGCGGGCGTGATGCTGTGGTGGATGAGCAGCAAGGCCGGCGGCTTCGGTCCGCTGCTCGACCAGCCCTCGAAGCTCGGCTGGGGCGGGGACTTCTGGAAGTTGTTCTGGCCCTCGCTCATGGGCATGATCGGCTTCTGGTCCACCCTGTCGCTGAACATCCCGGACTTCACCCGCTACGGCAGGAGCCAGAAGGCGCAGACACTCGGGCAGGCGCTGGGGCTTCCCACCACCATGACCCTCTTCGCCTTCCTGTCCGTCATGGTCACCTCGGGTTCGCAGGCCGTGTACGGCAAGGCGATCTGGGACCCGGTCCAGCTGGCCGCGAAGACCGACAACGTCGTCGGCATCGTCTTCGCGCTGGTCACCGTGCTGGTCGCCACGCTGTCCGTGAACATCGCGGCGAACCTCGTGTCCCCTGCCTTCGACTTCTCCAACATCGCCCCGCGGAAGATCAATTTCCGGGCCGGCGCGCTCGCCACCTGTGTCCTCGGCGTGCTGATCTTCCCCTGGAAGCTGTACTCCGACCCCCAGGGCTACATCTTCACCTGGCTCGGCCTGGTGGGCGGTCTGCTGGGGACGGTCGCCGGCATCCTCATCGCCGACTACTGGATCCTGCGCCGCACCCGGCTCGACCTCGCCGATCTCTACCGTACGGGCGGGCGGTACTGGTACGTCGGCGGCTGGAACTGGCGGGCCGTGGTCGCCTTCGTCACCGGCGGTGTCCTCGCCGTCGGCGGCGCTGACTTCCATCCCCTGATCGACGGACGGCCCATCCCGGCGCTGGAATCGCTCGCCGACTACGGATGGGCGGTCGGCCTCGGCACGTCGATGGTCTTGTACCTGGGCCTGATGCTGTCACGCGGGAAGGACACGGCCGCCGCCTGACCGCGGCGGACGGAGGGCGGTCAGGCCTTCTGGCCGCCCTTCAGCGTCGCCGTCGCGTCCTTCGCGGCCTTGATGGCACCCTTGTTGATCTCGTCGGTGCCGGGCGCCTTCTTGGTCTCGAAGTCGCTGCCGTTGTACGTGACGACCACCAGCGCGTTGGACGCCCGGACGATCACCACACCCTCGCGGGTGTCCTGCTTGTCCTCCGTGCTGAGGTTGACCACGGAGTAGGCCTCGTCACCGAGACCAGGCACCGCCCCGCCGCCGCTCTTGTCGGCGACACGTTCCTTGTAGGCCTTCTCCGCCGCGGCGTCCGAATCCTTGATCTCGTACGAGACGTCGAGCCAGCGGTAGTCGAAGCCCTTCAGGGCGTTCCACGAGCAGGTGCGGCGCACCGCCTTGTCGGTCGACGCGATCTCCTGGCCGGCCGTCTTGGCGCCGGGGACCAGAGACTTGATCGTCGCGACCTGGATACCGCCGCACGGGGCGGGCGACGCCGCGAAGGTCTTGACGGCAGCAGACGCCGAAGGAGCCGACGGTGAGTCGGAGGTCTGTTTCTGTGACGACTTGTCCTCGGCGTTGGGGGTCGCTTCGGACGGGCCGGTCGCCAGGGCCCAGCCCGCGGAGGCGAGCAGAGCGACCGGCAAAAGGCGCGCGGCGAGCGCGAGCGGCAGAGGAAGAGAACCCAAAGCGCACTTCTCGTGGGGGATGGTGCGGAGGAGGTCCGCACTGCGGACGGGACGCCAGTGTCACACGAGACGCGATGGTGCGGAAGGGCCGACGGGCGGCATGCCCGTGTGATGACACCGACTCACCTTGGCGTCGAATGACTGAAGGTGCGGCAGGATGTCTGTTTTGTTCGATCCGATGATCGCCGCTCTTTCCATATGCCGTCGCATGGCGGTCGTTCCGTGCCCGGACCCGGCGGTGCCGGGGACCGGGTCCCGAGGGTGCGAGGGGGCGGGAGCCCGATCGCCGTCCTCCTCAACTGGCCTCGCGCATAAGGGAGTCGGGAGCTGGAGTGGATGCGAGGGCGGGCGGAGCGATGCCCTCCTGAGAGCTTCCGTGCCATGATCGGCGCATGATCGCGACGAACCGGCGACGGCCCCGCGCGACGGCCCCCGCGGGACCCGCGGCCCGGTCCGAAGTCCGCACCGTCTCCTTACCTGCGCGCGCTGTTCCCGCCCGTGCCGCCGTCCTCGGGAGGGCGTGGACGGGCCCGCTCCTGCTCCTGTGCCTGGTCGCGACGGTCACCAGCGGGTGCGGCCTGTCCGCGGAGATCGACCGTGAGCGCGACCCCGGGCGGACTGCCGTCCCGGACCCGGTCCCGAGCGTCGTAGGGACCGACGCCGCTCACCTCCCGGACCCGTCCGGCACCTCCACCGACGGCTCCCTCGTCATCGAGGTGCCGGTGCCTTCGCCGAGGACGTCGCCGCCGAAGACCGTGCCGACGCAGGCTGCCCGCGGCTGCCCGGCCTCCGGCCTGCGCCTGGGCACCGGACCCGGCGACGCCGCCATGGGCCTGCGCAGCCTGACCCTGACCCTCACCGACTGCGGCAAGCGCCCGTACAAGGTGAACGGCTACCCCGCCGTCCTCCAGGTGCTCGACGGCGACGGCGCCCCGATCACGGGCGTGCACGCCGTGGCCGGGACGGACAAGGTGTTCATGGCACCCCCCGACCCCGGCCCCGAACCCTTCACCCTCCACCCCGGCGAGAGCGCGCGGGCGTCCGTGTACTGGCGTACGGCCGCCCAGGACGGGACGTATCTGCGGATCGCACCCCGGAAGGGACAGCGGGCCGTCACCCTGTGGCTGCCTGAACCCCTCGACATCGGCCCCGGCAACACACTCGGATCCACGCCCTGGACGCCCGTGTCCTGAACGTCGACCGCCACGGGTACCCCGGGACGTGTGTCCGCCCGCCCTGCCGTCCCGGTCCGTGCGGATGCCATAGTCGGGACCGAAGCCGATCGCTCCGTACCGTGAGGTGGCAGGCATGTTCACGACCCGACCCACCCTCCAGGGCACCTTCGGCATGGTGTCCTCCACGCACTGGCTCGCCTCGCAGTCCGCGATGGCCGTCCTGGAGAGCGGCGGCAACGCCTACGACGCCGCCGTCGCGGCCGGTTTCGTCCTGCACGTCGTGGAGCCCCACCTCAACGGGCCCGCGGGCGAGGTCCCGATCGTCCTGGCCCCCGCGGAGGGCCCCGTGCGGGTGCTGTGCGGGCAGGGCGTCGCACCCGCCGGAGCCACCGTCGCCCACTACAGGAGCCTCGGTCTGGACCTCGTCCCCGGCACCGGCCCCCTCGCCGCCGCCGTGCCGGGCGCGTTCGACGCGTGGATGCTGCTCCTGCGCGACCACGGCACCAAGTCGCTCGCCGACGTCCTGAAGTACGCCATCGGATACGCCGAGGACGGACACGCGCCCGTGGAACGCGTCGGCGAGACGGTGGACGCCGTACGCGCGCTGTTCGAGACGGAGTGGACCTCGTCGGCCCAGGTGTACCTGCCGGACGGCAGGCCGCCGCGCCCCGGCGAGCTGTTCCGCAATCCGGCCCTCGCCGCGACCTGGCGAAGGCTGCTCGGCGAGGTCTCCGGAGCGGGGGACCGGGTGGCCGAGATCGACGCGGCCCGCGAGGTGTGGCGCTCCGGGTTCATCGCCGAGGCCCTGGTGCGGCAGGCCGCGCGGCCCACCATGGACACCAGCGGCGCGCGCCACACCGGCACCCTGACCGCCGCCGACCTGGCCGGCTGGTCCGCCACCTACGAGGCCCCGGCGACGTACGACTGGCGGGGCTGGACCCTGTGCAAGGCGGGCCCCTGGAGCCAGGGCCCCGTCCTCCTCCAGCAGCTGGCACTGCTCCCGCCCGAACTGCCCCGCCACGGCTCCGCCGAGTACGTCCACCTGCTCGTCGAGGGCAGCAAGCTCGCCATGGCCGACCGGGAGGCCTGGTACGGGGACGCGGCCGAGGTGCCGCTCGCCGAACTCCTTTCGGAGCCCTACAACGCGGCCCGGCGGGCACTCGTCGGGGACACGGCGTCGTACGAACTGCGCCCCGGACGTCCCGGCGGCCGGGAGCCGCGGCTGAGCGCGCACGCGTGCGTGGCGGCCGCGGGGGAGCCCGGCTTCGACGCCCTCGCGGTGCCGGGCGCCGGTGAGCCCACCATGGCCCGCCCGGCCGGGGAGCCCGAACCCGCGTCCGACGGCGGCACCCGGGGCGACACCTGTCACCTGGACGTCGTCGACCGCTGGGGCAACATGGTCGCCGCCACTCCCAGCGGCGGCTGGCTCCAGTCCAACCCGGTCGTCCCGGAACTGGGATTCCCCCTCGGCACCCGGCTCCAGATGGCCTGGCTGGAGGAGGGGCTGCCCAACTCCCTCACCCCGGGCCGCAGGCCGCGCACCACGCTGACCCCCTCCGTGGCCCTGCGGGACGGCGTCCCGGTCATGGCGTTCGGCACCCCGGGCGGCGACCAGCAGGATCAGTGGCAGACGCACTTCTTCCTGTCCGTGGCGCTGCGCCCCCGGGTGCGCGGCGGACTCGACGTCCAGGGCGCGATCGACGCCCCGAACTGGCACAACGACAGCTTCCCGGGCTCCTTCTTCCCACGCGGCATGCGTCCGGGCAGCCTCACCGTCGAGTCCCGTCTCGACGCCGAGGTCGTGGAGGAACTCCGCCGCCGGGGGCACGACGTCACGGTCGCCCGCGCCTGGTCCGAGGGGCGGCTGTGCGCGGTGGCCCGCGACCCGGCGACCGGCGTCCTGTCGGCGGGAGCCAATCCGCGCGGGATGCAGGGGTACGCGGTCGGGCGGTGAGGGGCGGTCGCAGGTGCGTGACCCAAGCCACCGTGACCAAAGCCACGCCGGCCACAGCCGCGGTGGCCGCCACCCGCGCCGGTGCCGGCCGCGGCGGTGATCGTTCCGCCCCGGGAATTCATGGTGATTCCACCCTGAGTACCCCGGAGGGGTGGGGATTGTCAGTGGCGCGTGCTGTCATGGAGCCATGATCGAAGACATCGAAACCATCGACGAGTTTCTCGCACAGCGCGCCTCCGACGTGGAACACGCCATCCGGGCGGCCGCCGCCGCGGAGATCATGCCCCGCTTCCGGCAGCTCTCCGCCGACGAGATCGACGAGAAGTCTGGCCCGCACGACCTGGTGACGGACGCCGACCGCCTGGCCGAGAAGTACCTCACCGCCGCCCTCACCGAACTGCTGCCGGGCTCCGTCGTGGTCGGCGAGGAGGCGGTCCACGCCGACCCGGCCGTCTACGAGGCGATCCGCGGCACGGCACCCGTCTGGATCGTCGACCCGGTCGACGGCACCCGGCAGTTCGTGCACGGCGACCCCGGGTTCTGCACGCTGGTCGCGCTCGTGCTGGACGGCGTGGTCCGGGCCTCGTGGACGTACGCGCCCGCGCGCGGCCAGTTCGCCACCGCGATACGGGGCCGGGGTGCCGTTCTCGACGGTGTGCCGCTGCGTTCCGGCTCGCCCGAGCCCAGCCGCGACCTCGCCATAGCGACCTCCCACCCGGACTACACCACGGACGAGCAGAAGCGCGCCCTCCTCGGACTGTGGACCGAGGGTGTCGATCCGCGCCCGTGCGGTTCGGCGGGCCTCGAGTATCTGGCCATCGCCCGGGGCGAGTTGGATGCCACGGCCTTCTCGTGGGAAGCGGCCTGGGACCACGCGGCGGGGCTGCTGCTGGTCGAGGAGGCGGGCGGTGCCCATCTGACGCTCGACGGCGAGCCGTTCCGCGTCACCGGGGGCAACGCCCTGCCGTTCACGGCGGCCCGGGACGAGGCCACGGCCCGCCGGGTGACCGCTCTGCTGACGGCACAGCCCGCGTGGGTGGCCACCGGCGCCTGAGCGGGAGGCCGACGGCCCGCGGCCCACGTCCGGTACGGCCCGCGGCCCACGTCCGGCACGGCCCGCGGCCCACGTCCGGCACGGCCCCCGGGCCCACGTCCGGCACGGGCCACCGCTCATGGCCCGCGCGGTCCGTCTCACGGCGCGCGCGGTCCGTGTCTCCCCGCCGCCGGCAGGCGCGCGGTACGGGGCGTCGGCCTCCAACACCCCGTACCGCCAAGGCCGTCAGTCCCCCGGCATATCCTGATCCCCAGTGGCCGTCGGCTGACAAAGGAGTCCGAAGGTGCCGTCGATGCTCGATGCGGTCGTGGTGGGTGCGGGGCCGAACGGACTGACGGCTGCCGTGGAGCTGGCCCGCCGGGGTTTCTCGGTGGCCGTGTTCGAGGCACGCGACACGGTGGGCGGGGGATCGCGCACCGAGGAGCTGACCCTGCCCGGTTTCCGGCACGACCCCTGTGCGGCGGCGCATCCGCTCGGAATCAACTCACCCGCCTTCCGCGCGATGCCCCTGGAGCGGTACGGCCTGGAGTGGCTGCACCCGGAACTCCCCATGGCGCACCCGTTCCCGGACGGCTCGGCGGCGGTGCTCGCGCGGTCCGTGGCCGAGACCGCGGCCTCCTTCGGACCCCGGGACGCGGGCGCGTACCGCAGGCTCGTCGCGCCGTTCCTGAGCAAGTGGGACACCCTGGCGCACGACTTCATGTCGCTGCCGCTGACCTCGCTGCCCCGGGACCCCGTCACGCTCGCACGGTTCGGTCTGGCCGGGCTGCCGCCGTCGACCTGGCTGATGCGCCGCTTCCGCGACGAGCGGGCCAGAGCCCTGTTCGCGGGCCTGGTGGCGCATGTCATGGCTCCGCTGGAGGGAATCGGCACGGGCGCGGTCGGCCTGGTCTTCGCACTGGCCGCGCACGCCAGGGGCTGGCCCGTCGCGCGCGGCGGCTCCCAGTCCATCGCGGACGCGCTCACCGCGTATCTCAAGGACCTCGGCGGCACCGTCCACACCGACTACGAGGTCAAGCGCCTGGACGACCTGCCCCCGGCGCGGGCGTACGTCTTCGACACCTCGCCCACGGCGCTGGCCCGGATCGCGGGCTTCGGGCGGTACTACGAGGGCTATCGGTACGGAGCGGCCGCCTTCAAGATCGACTACGCCCTCGACGGGCCCGTGCCGTGGACCGCCGAGCGGGCCCGCGTCGCCGGGACGGTCCAGATCGGGGCGAGCCGGGCGGAGATCGGCACCGCGCTGCGGGCGGCCTCGCGCGAGGGCCGGGCGCCCGACGCGCCTTTCCTGATCACCGTGCAGCCGAGTGTCGTGGACCCCTCCCGCGCCCCCGAGGGCAAGCAGGTCTTCTGGGCCTACGGCCATGTCCCGAACGGCTGGACCGGAGACCTCACCGACGCCATCGAGCGCCAGCTGGAGCGGTTCGCGCCGGGCTTCCGCGACCGGGTGCTGGCCCGCGCCACCGCCGGACCGCCCGTCCTCGCCACCCGCAACGCCAACTACGTGGGCGGGGACATCGCCTGCGGCGCCGCCTCGGGACTCCAGCTCATGCTGCGCCCCAGACTGTCCCTGTCCCCGTACGGCACCCCGCACCCCGCCGTCTTCCTGTGCTCCTCGGCCACCCCGCCCGGTCCCGGGGTACACGGGATGTCGGGGCACAACGCGGCGAAGGCCGTGTGGAGGAGGCTGATGGAGTCATGACCACGATCACGCTGGTGCGGGGCGACATCACCCGCCAGAGCGTCGACGCCGTCGTCAACGCGGCGAACTCCTCGCTGCTCGGCGGCGGAGGCGTCGACGGGGCCATCCACCGCCGCGGCGGCCCGGCCATCCTGGCCGAGTGCCGGAAGCTGCGCGCCGGGCACTACGGCAAGGGCCTGCCGACCGGCCGCGCGATCGCCACGACCGCGGGCGACCTCGACGCGCGCTGGGTGATCCACACCGTGGGTCCCCGGTACAGCCAGGAGGACGACCGGTCGGAGCTGCTGGCCTCCTGCTACCGGGAGTCGCTGCGGGTCGCCGACGAGCTCGGCGCCCGTACGGTCGCCTTCCCCGCCGTCTCCGCGGGTATCTACGGCTGGCCGATGGACGACGCGGCGCGCATCGCGGTGGAGACCGTCCGGGCGGCCGGGACCGAGGTCGAGGAGGTCCGTTTCGTGCTCTTCGACGAACGGGCCTACGACGCTTTCGCCGGGCAGCTCTGACCCCCGGCCCGACGTCGGCCGGGCTCGCCCGAACGGGCCGGGGGGCCGGTGCCCCCACCGACGGCTCGGCGCAGGTGGGCCTTCCCGGTCACAGGGGCAGGTCGACCACCAGCGGCCGGTGATCCGAGACCGGTGTGGCGGGAGCGTGCGCTCCGACGGCCGCGCCCGCCGCGATCCCGGTGGCCAGCACGTGGTCCAGCTGGACGACGGGGCGGTGCGCGGGATACGTGGGGGTACGGGCCATGTCCCGCCAGCCGCGCGGCAGCGGCCCGCCGGGGGCCGATCCGGGGCCGCCGCGGGCCGGTCCGGCCGGGCCGAGCACCGTCCGCGGCAGCGCTCCGGGCAGGTTGAAGTCGCCGAGCAGCACCCGGGGCCCGGGCAGGTCGGCGATCCAGGCGCGGACGGCGAGCAGCTGGAGGAGGTTCCAGCCGGGCACGAACGACAGGTGCACGGCCACCACCGTGAACGGCCCGCGGCTTCCCTCCAGTACGGCGGCCAGCGCGGCCCGTGGCTGGTCCCTGGACACGGTCAGTCCGCGGTGGCCGGGCGTCCGCAGCGGCATGGGGACGGGCGCCGGGGCCAGCCGGCGCGCCCTCCAGTGCCGTACGGGCAGCCGGGACAGCAGGGCGATGCCGTGCGAGGGGACACGGTCGCCCGCCTCGGTCGCGCGCGGCCCGTACACCCGCAGGCCGGGCACGGAGCGCTCCGGAACCCAGCCGCCGCCGGTCCTCGCCGTGCCGTGGAACGCGGACGCGTAGCGCCAGTGCGGTGCGCCTGACCCCTCGGCCGCGGCCGCCGCCTGGTCCACCCCGCCCGAGCGTTCCTGGAACCGGTCCACTTCCTGGAGCGCGACCACGTCGGCGTCCAGCGACGCCACGGCCCGCACGAGTGGTACCTCGGGGCCGCCCGCGCCCGGGAGGGAAACGGGTCGGCCGTCCACCAGCGTCCGTCCGTGCAGCACGTTGAAGGTCGCGAACCGCACCGGCCCGGAACGCGGGGAACCGACGTGAGCGGCCTCGGAAGGTGTCATGAGCGCGACGGTACTCGGCTGGGGCGTGAGTCACGGAGCGGACTCCTGGGGGAGCGGAGTCGGGTGTGGTCGCGTGCCGGGTGAACCGGGGTCGGCTGGGGTGTGCCGGGTGTGCCGGGTGGGTCGAGGTCCCGGCCGGGGCGCGGGCCGGATCGCGCCCCGGAGGGGTCACAGCCCGGGCAGTGTCTCCGCGAGCAGTCGGAGCAGATCGCTCGTGGCGTCGGCCGCGCCCAGCGCCGGGAGGGCGCCGAGCGCGAGCACGGCGACTCCGACGGACCGCATGACCGGCGGGGGAGCGGTCTGGAGTGCCGCGATCCGGCGGGTGACGGCGTGTTCGGAGAAGTGCAGCGCGCATCCAGGACGGGCGCGCTGCGAGACGAGGGCGGCGCGGGCCAGGGCGCGGGCGGTGGTGCGCCGGTCGCCGACGCTGCTGGCGGCTTCCTCGTCGGCCCAGCGTTCCAGCAGGAAGACGACGGTGTCGCGGACCGGCACGAGCAGCGGGTTCGCCGCCGCGGCCAGGGCGACGGCGGTGGACAGCGCCGCGTGCCGGTGCGTCAGATGGGCGCGCTCGTGGGCGAGCAGAACCCGTCGTTCGGCGGGCTCCAGCGCGCCCAGCATCGCGGCCGTGACCAGGATCCGGCCCGGTTTCCCGGGGATCGCGAAGGCGTGCGGGGTCGGCGAGGCCGCGACCACGAGCTCGCTGT
Organism: Streptomyces sp. f51; assembly: GCF_037940415.1. Classification (NCBI taxonomy): domain Bacteria; kingdom Bacillati; phylum Actinomycetota; class Actinomycetes; order Kitasatosporales; family Streptomycetaceae; genus Streptomyces; species Streptomyces sp. f51. The sequence goes on from NZ_CP149798.1 coordinate 6,204,149, forward strand.
CCGGCGGGTGCCCCTCGCACAGCTTGAGTAGGACGCGGCGCGTCGCCATGTGCGCACGTACGACACGCACGAGCCGGTGGGTGATCACGGCGAGCGCGGCGACCGCCAGTACGGCGACGGTCTCCGGAACGGGCTCGGGCAGCGCCCGGCCCTCCTCCCCGGCCTCGGCGATCACCGCGGGCGCCTGGTCGACCAGGGTGGTCGCGAGCAGCAGCAGTGCCCAGGTGGACGCCGCCGCGGTCAGTACGGCGGCCGCGACGAGCACGCGCGTCGCCAGGCCCGGCGACACCCGCCTGCCGACGAGCGGCGCGACGGAGGTGAGCAGCAGCGCCAGGACGAGCGGGACGTAGACGTCGATCCTCATGGCCCGTTCCCTCCGAGGAGGTCGCGCAGGGCCTCCTCCTCCTGACGGCTGAGCCCGGTGACGAACTGCTGGAGGGCCGCGATCGGGTCGGGTCCGCGGTCGAGCGCCTCGTGCATGGCCTCGGCGGTCAGCTGGGCCGCGTTCTTCGCGGGGCGGTACGCACCGCGCCGGCCGTCAACGTCCCGGAGCACGAGGCCCTTGTCGTACAGACGTTTGAGGATGGTGTGCACCGTGTTGTACGCGAGTCCGCCGCCGATCTCGGCCTGGATCTCCGCGGGTGTCAGCGCGTCGTCGGTGGCCCACAGGGCGGCGAGGACTTCACTCTCCAGTTCGCCCGCGCTGCGCCGTTCCGCCCTTCCATGGGGACCTGTGCCAGCCATGCCCGTCACCTTACAGCGCGTAGTCAAGACCGGAACGGTGCCGGTCCGGGGGTGTGCGCCCCGGGGCGTCTCGCGGAACGGATACCGCCCCCGGGTATCTCCTCGAATGGCCGTCCCGTTCGGCGCCTTCTTCCGCTGAGCGATAGTTTGTCCGTGTTCCCACGGCTCCCGGCCCCACCCTACGTCTTGTAGGGTGATGAAACCCTACAGTGTGTAGGGCTGAAGGGTGGACGATGGCCAAGACCCAGAACGTGCCGCTCATCGGCGCCCGGCGGCCCCGACCGTCGGACCGGACGGCCCGTGCTGCCCGGCGCCGGAGTGATCTCGGCCCTCTCGCCCTGGTCGCGGTCGGCTTCGTCCTGGCCCAACTGCTCCTCGTGCACCCCTGGATGGGCCTCGGCTGGGACGAGACGGTGTACGTCAGCCAGGTCTCCCCGCACGCACCCGCGGCGTTCTTCAGCGCGCCCCGGGCCCGCGGAGTCTCCCTGCTCGTCGCGCCGGTGACCTCCTGGTCGTCCTCCACCACCCTGCTGCGGGTCTATCTCTCCGTGCTCTCCGGACTCGGCCTGTTCGTGGCCCTGCGGGTGTGGCTCGGACTGTTCCCGGTGCGGGTCCTGGCCCTGGCGGGCGCCGTGTTCGCGACGCTGTGGGTGACCCTCTTCTACGGGCCCCAGGCCATGCCCAACTACTGGGTCGCGATCGGCGCCCTGGTCTGTGTCGGGTGCTTCCTGCGGGCCCAGGCCGGCGGACGCGACCGGGCGGCGCTGTGGGGGACCGGGCTGGCCGCCGCGCTGATGGCGTGGATGCGGCCACCCGACGCGGTCTGGGTGACGCTCCCGCTGCTCTTCCTCGCCGTGGCGGTCCCGCGGTGGCGGCGGGCCCGGCCGCTGCTCGCGCTCGTCGCGGGCCTGCTGGCCGGGGCGGCCGAGTGGATCGTCGAGGCGTACGTCAGCTACGGCGGCCTGGGGCAGCGGCTGTCCGACGGTTCGCGCATCCAGGGCGGCCTCGGCTGGAACATCGCGATCGGTGACCAGATGCGCAGCCTCGGCGGACGCGTGCTGTGCCGCCCGTGCACCGGCTCGATGCCGAACCCCACGGTGATGGTGTGGTGGTTCGTCCTGCCGCTGATCGCCGTCCTCGGCCTGGTGATCGCGGTCAGGGCCCGTCGCCGGGCGCCCACCCTGCTGCTCCTGGCCTGCGCCACGACGGCCGGGATCCCGTACCTCTTCATGATCGGGTACGCGGCCCCGCGCTTCCTTCTGCCCCTCTACGCCCTCGTCGCGATCCCCGTCGCCGACGCCCTCGTCCATCTGCTCACCGTCCCCGCCGGGCGATGGCGGCCGGTGATCGTGACCCTGGTGGCCGTCGGTCTCGCCGGGCATCTGGCCGTGCAGTTCGCGGTACTGGAGGCCACGGTGCGGCGCACCACCGCCGGCCACCACGGCTGGGCCGTGACGGCGGCGGCACTGCACCGGCTCGGGGTGCGGCCGCCCTGCGCGCTGAGCGGCCACGAGTCGGTCCCGATCGCCTTCTACGCCGGCTGCTCCTCCGTGGCGACCGGCGGTCACAACGCCAACGCCACCGACGCGAGCATCGCGCGTTCGGCCCTGCGCATGCCGGTCGCCGTGATCACGTCTCCCGGAGGCGAGCCGCCCGCGTACGCCCGCGCCTGGGCAGCGCATCACGCCGGTGACGTCGACATATACGTCTCTCCGGGAGCGGGGAGCGGTACGCCGTGACGCTTCCGCCGAAGCCGCCCCCACCGGCGGAGCGGACGCGGCCGGACCTCCGGGGTCGCGCGGCGGGGCCCGGCCGGTCCGCCCGCGGTGAACCCGCGGCCGCGGCGACACGGGTTCCGGGCGGGAGCCGGGCGTCCGGCGCCGCGCGAGTACCCGACACGACGGCCGCACCCGACACGACGGCCGCACCCGCCACGTCTGGCGCGTCCGCCATGTCCGGCACATCCGCCACTTCCACACCACCCGCCATGCCCGCCGCATCCGCCATGTCCGGCCCGTCCGCCACGTCCGGCCCCTCTGTCACGTCCGCCGGGTCCGGCCCGGTCGCCATGTCCGGCGCATCCGCCGTGTTCTGCGTACCGACGGCCGACGTCCCGGGTGCGTCACAGCCCGCACCGGGCTCCGGGCCGAGCCGGCCGCCGGCCCCCGCCGTGGCCTGCGGCGGATGGAGGACCGTCGGGCGGCGACTGGCCGTGCGGGACGGGCGGGTCGGCCGGCACGCCGGGCTCTCGCTGCTCGTACTGGTGTGCGCCGCGTTTCTCGCCCACCGGCACTGGCCGGTGCTGGAGGCCGGTGCCGGCCGGCTCACCCACGCCGACCGGGGCTGGCTGCTGGTGGCGGCCGTGGCCACCCTGGCGACCTGGGGGTGTTCCGCCCTCGCCCAGCAGGGTGCGGTGCCCGAGCCGCTGCCCGCCGGACGGCTGGTGACGGTCCAGTTCGCCGCCGCCTCCGCCAACCATCTGCTGCCCTCGGGGCTCGGCGCGGGTGCCGTCAATCTGCGCTTCCTGACCCGCTGCGGACTGCCGCTGGCCCGTTCCGCGACCGCGCTCGCGGTCAAGGCCTGCGCCGGAACCGTCGTACGCGCCGGTCTGATCGGCGGACTCGCCCTGAGCTGTCCCGGCGCGCTCCGGCTCCCGAGACTGACGCCGGGCGCCTGGACCGTGGCCGCCTGGGCCGCCGGTGCCGTGACGGTCGCCGTCGCCGCGGCCCTCCTCGCCGGACCGCTGCGGCGGGCCGTGCGCCGCGTGATCCTGGACGTCCGGGCCGTGCACGAGATCCCCGCGCGGGCCGCCGCCCTCTGGGGCGGCTCGTTCGCCTTCGCCGCCCTGCACACCACCGTGGTCGTCGCCGTCGCCCAGGCCATCGGCCTGCCGCAGTCCCCGGCCCGGGTGGCCCTCGCCTATCTCGCCGCGAGCAGCGCCGCCGTCCTGCTGCCCACCCCGGGTGGCCTCGGCTCGCTGGACGCGGCCCTGGTGATGGCCCTCACCCTCGCGGGGGCGCCCGCCGACGCGGCCGCGTCCACGGTCATCGGCTACCGGCTGCTCACCGTGTGGCTCCCGCTGATCCCCGGTCTCGTGGCCCTGGGCCTGCTGATCCGCCGCCGGGTGCTGTGAACGGGGAGAATCCCCCGGGTCGTGAGTAGTCAGGATATGTTCAGACTTCCGCTGTCAGCCTCGTGTCTCATGAGCTATGAGACAAGAGAGACCCATGGGACTCCCGAGTCCTACGGCCGCCCCGGCGCCCCGGATGCCACCGGGCCGCGCGTTCGCTGGAACAAGGTGCCTGAGGTCACCGCGTACTTCTGGATCATCAAGGTGCTGTGCACGACGGTCGGTGAGACCGCCGCCGACCTCCTGAACGAGAAGCTGGGCCTCGGCCTGACCGGTGTCTCCCTGCTGATGAGCACGCTGCTGGCGGTCGTCCTGGTGGTCCAGTTCCGGACGAAGAGCTACCGGGCGGGCGTGTACTGGCTCGCGGTGGCGCTGATCAGCGTCGTGGGGACGCTGATCAGCGACAACCTGACCGACAACATGGGTGTGCCGCTGGAGACCAGCACGGCCGTCTTCGCCGTCGCCCTCGCCGTGACGTTCTTCATCTGGTACCGCCGTGAGGGCACGCTGTCCATCCACAGCGTCGACACGCTGTCCCGCGAGGCCTACTACTGGCTGGCGGTGCTGTTCACCTTCGCCCTCGGCACCGCTGCCGGTGACCTGGTGGCCGAGCGCATGGCCCTCGGGTACTGGGTCTCCGCCGTGCTGTTCGCCCTCGCGATCGCCGCGGTGGCCGTCGCGCACTTCGCGTTCGGCCTGAACGCCGTGCTCAGCTTCTGGATCGCGTACATCCTGACCCGTCCGCTGGGCGCGTCGATCGGCGACTACCTCTCCCAGCCGACCGGCGACGGCGGCCTGGGCCTCGGCACCGTGGTCACCAGCGTGCTGTTCCTGGCGGTCATCCTCGGGCTGGTCGTCTACCTCTCGGTCACCCGTCGCGATGTCACGGACGCCGACCGGTCCACCCTCCCGGCGGGCTGACCCCCCGGGCCGGCCGACCACGACGGGCCGCCGCCGCGAGAGACCTTCCGGCGGCGGCCCGGCCACGTCCGGCTAGCCGGACGGAAGCGCGACCACGAAGGTCGCGCCCGTCGCGCGTGCCTGCTCGTGGTGGACCTCGCCCCCGGCGGAGCGGGCCAGGCGTCGCGCGAGCGGCAGCCCCAGGCCCGCTCCGCCGTGTCCGTCCCCGGGATCGGCGCGGCGGCCCGGCTGGAAGAGCTGAGGCACGAACGCCGCCGGTACGCCCGCTCCGTCGTCGCCGACCTCCACGCGGACGCCGCCGGGCCGCGCGCCGGCCCGGATCTCGACCCGGGTGGAGGCGTGCCGCACGGCGTTGTCGAGCAGCGGGCTGACGATGCGCTCCAGCAGGGCGTCCGGCACCCCGGCGAGCAGACCCGCCTCCGGCCCGGTGACACCGATCCGCACCTCGGGCCTCGTCGAGCCCGCGCGGTCCGCGAGCCGGCGCAGCACGGGGAGGACCTCGGTGGTGCCCGGAGCGGCGGAGGCGTTGTCCCGGGCGTCGTCGAGCAGCGTGTCGCAGATCGTGCGCATGGACCGGGCGGCGTCCGAGATGGCCTCCTGGGTGATCCGGGTCTCCTCCGCGGACCGCGGCCGTGACTGCCACCAGTCGAGCTCGGCGATGATCCGCGCGAGGGGGTTGCGCAGCTCGTGCGACAGCTCCTGGGTGAGCTGCCGTTCATGGCGCAGCAGGGCCCGGATACGGTCCAGGAGAGCGTCGAGCGACCCGCCGAGCCGGGCGAGCTCGTCCGGCCGGGCGACGCTCCCGAAGCGCTCCTCCGAGGCCACGGCGCTCCACCGGGTGGCCTGGTCGGTCATGGTGCGTACGGGCCTCAGGGCGCGCCCCACCGCGAGACGTGTCAGCGCGTAGGTGCAGGCGAGCATGAAGGCGTCCAGCGCCAGCGAGGCGAACAGCAGCGTGTCGGCCGAACCGAGGTACGGGGACAGGTCGAGGGCGGTGACGACGGTGGCGCCCGTGCCGTCCCCCGGCACCGTCCGCGCGCACAGCCGGACCGGTCCCTGCCCGTCGGCGGTGACACAGCGGGTCCCGCCCCGTGCGGCGAGCGCGCCGGCCGCACGGGTGAGCGGGCCGGTGTCCGTGGCCGACGTGGGCTTCTCCAGGAGCCGCCCGCCCGCGTAGATCCACACGTTCGCGTCGAGCAGTTCCTCGCCCGGGGTCTCCAGGACGCGGGGCCGGCCGCCGCTGGTGTCGAGCGTCGCGGCGACGGCGGTGCCCCGGGTGCGCAGCTCGTCGTCGGCCTGGTGCTGGAGGTGACGCCGTACGACGGTGTTGAACGCGACCGTGAGGATCACCATCAGCAGGGTGGCGGTGGTCAGCGCGACCAGCGAGAGCCGGCCGCGCAGCGTGGCCGGACGCCATGCGGCGAACACGCGCCGGCGTCCGGCCCGGGCCCGGGAACCGGCCGCGGCGGCCGGTCGCGCGGGTACGGGATCCGGCGTCATGACAGCCGGTGTCCGATGCCCCGCGCGGTCGTGACCGTCAGCTCGCTGCCGCCGTCCCGGAGCTTGCGGCGCAGCCGGGTCAGATACTGGTCGAGCGTGTTGTCACTGACCTGGGCGCCCTCGGGCCAGCCGGCCCGGGTCAGCTCGCGACGGCCGACGATCGCACCGGACGCCGCCATCAGCGCCGCCAGCAGCCGGAACTCCGTCGGAGTCAGCGCGACGCGCTCGCCCCGCACGGTCAGGCTGTGCGCGACCGGGTCAAGGACCAGGTCGCCGGTGGTGTCGGACGGACCCGGTCCGGCGCGCTTGAGGGCCGCCCGCAGCCGGGCGGCGAGCTCCGGCAGATGGAACGGCTTGGGCAGATAGTCGTCGCCCCCGGCCGAGAAGCCGGCCAGCCGGTCGGTGAGGTGGTGGTGGGCCGTCAGGAAGATCACGGGGGAGAGGAAGCCGTTGGCGCGGATCGCCTGGCACACGTCCCGGCCGTCGGCGTCGGGCAGCCCGACGTCGAGGACGGCCGCGTCGATGCCGTCCCCGGCCAGCCGCAGCGCGGTGGCGCCGTCCGGCGCCGGCACGGTGTCGAAGCCCTCGTCCCGCAGCCCGCGCCGCAGGACGTCACGCAGCGCGTGGTCGTCCTCGACGACCAGGACCGTTCGGCGCATACGGCCCGCTCACCCGCTCTTCGCGAGCCGGGGAGCGAGGAGCAGGACCCCGAGCCGTGACGCTGCCAGCGGGTGTCCCGACACGTCGGGCAGCCTTCGTACGGCCGCGACCGTCGTCATCGCGACCAGTGTGCCGACGAGCAGACCGGCCGCCACGTCGTGCGGATAGTGCACGCCCACCCAGACCCGGGAGGCGGCCATCGCCCCGGCGGCCACGATGGCGACGGTGCCGACGCGGCGCGAGACGAGGAACAGCGCGACGGCCGCCGCGGCCGCGATCGCCGCGTGATTGCTCGGGAACGACCAGTCGCCGTGGGCCGGGCACGCCTCGAGCGTGGCCACCCGCAGGCTCTGGCAGGGACGGTCCTCGCGCACCAGCAGCTTCACGCCGAGGTCCACCACGTACGCCAGGACCACGACGACGGGCACGGCGAGCGCGAGCAGCGCGGCCCCGGGGCTCTCGCGCCGGGCGCGCCACCAGGTCAGCACCATCAGCACGGCGAACAGGCCGAGGCCGTACGTCGACCAGAGGGACACCGTGCTGTCGAGCCAGGAGGGGGAGGAATGCGCGAGACCGGTCACGTACCGGTAGGCGGAGCCGTCGATGGCCGATCCGTCGAGAGCCAGGATCATCCCTGCACCTCCTCCTTGCTCGGGGTCCCCCGGCGGCGCGAGCGGTACAGCTCCACGGCGAGCGGGGTCAGGGACACGAGGACGATGACCGCGACGATCGGGAGCAGGTACTTGTCGACGTTCGGGATGGACGAGCCCAGCGCGTAGCCCGCGAGGGTGAGGCCGATGCTCCAGACGAGGCCGCCGACCACCTGCCAGAGGGTGAAGGTCCGCACCGGCACGCCCAGGGCGCCCGCCATCGGGTTCAGCACCGTACGCACGACGGGGACGAAGCGTGCCAGCACGATCGCCTTGGCGTGGCCGTACCGATGGAGGAGCTCCTCCGCGCGGTGCGCCCCCGACTGGAGGCGGGGGGAGGAACCGCGGGCGAGCAGCGCGCCGCCCGCCTTCCGGCCGATCAGATAACCCGTCTGGGCGCCGATCAGGGCGCCCAGAGCCGCCGCGATCAGCAACGGGGGGAGCGACAGCTTCAGGCCGTGCTGCCCCGAACCCGTGCAGAGCAGGCCCGCCGTGAACAGCAGGGAGTCACCGGGCAGGAAGAAGCCGATCAGCAGGCCGGTCTCCGCGAACATCACCACGCCCACCCCCAGCACACCGAAGGCGGCGAGCAGGGACTGCGCGGAGAGAATATTCACGGCGAGGTCGGACGCTGTGAACAATGGTGCAGCCATCGTCGCGGACCCTCTCATACTGGTAGGGGCGGGCACGGTCGAAAGCCGGACCCGACTGACTACAATTCTGTAGACGGTCTACTGAACTGTAGACGATGGTGGGGTGAGGATCGTTCCCATGAGCAGTGACAAGGACGAACGCCGGCCTGCGGGAGAGCTGGAGGCCAGCGTGATGGCGGCTCTGTGGGCCGCGGGCGTGCCGCTCACGCCCGGACGCGTGCAGAGCGAGCTGGACTCCGGTCTGGCCCGCACGACGGTGACGACGATCCTCTCCCGGCTGCACGAGAAGGGGATCGTCCGCCGCGAGAGGCTCGGGCGGGGCTACGCGTACGTCCCCGTCCAGGACCCGCACGGCCTCACCGCTCGCCGCATGCACACCGAGCTGGACCGCGACGACGACCGGGAGACCGCGCTGGCCCGCTTCGTCGCCCAGCTCAGCCCCGACGACGAGCGGCTCCTGCGGGACCTGCTGGAGCCGGACCTCGACGCGCGCCCGGGACCGGGTGAGGGATGATCCTTCTCCTCCTGGTGCCGCTTCTGGTCCCCTTCGCCCTGGGACCGCTGGCCCGCCGCTGCCTCGACCGGCTCACCCCGGTGGCCGCGCTGTGGTCGGTGACCCTCGCGCTCGTCGTGCTGGCCGGGGCGTCCGTCGCCTCGCTGGGCGCGCTCGTCCTGACGGGACTGCTCAAGGTGCCCCTGCTCGCCGGTCTCGGCAACCTCGTCCATCCGCTGCGCACGGCCTCGGACCTCGTCGTGCTGCCCGCCGCCGCCGCGGCGACCGGTGTGCTCACCCTCGGCGCCTGGACCGTCGTCCGCTCCGCCCTGCGCCAGTCGCGCGCCTTCCGCTCCGCCCGCAGCCAGGCGGACCGCCGTCCCGCCGCGGGCGACCTGTGCGTCATCGAGTCACCGCACCCCGACGCCTACGCGCTTCCCGGCCGCCCGCACCGCATCGTCGTCACCACCGCGATGCTGCGCAGCCTCTGCGCCGACGAGCGCGAGGCACTCTTCGCCCACGAGCGGGCCCACAACGCGGGCGGCCACCACCGCTTCCTCGTCGTCGCCGAACTCGCGGCCCACTGCCACCCGGGGCTGCGCAAGGTCCGCGCCACCGTCGCGCTCGCGGCGGAGCGTGCCGCGGACGAGGCCGCGGCACTCGCCGTGGGCGACCGGAGGCTGATCGCACGGGCCATCGCCCGCGCCGCCCTGGCCACCGGCGAGGCCCGCTCCCAGCGCCCCGACTTCGCCCCCGCGGCCACCGCCGGGCCCGTCCCCCAGCGGGTCGCGGCCCTTCTCTCCGCTCCCCGGCACCACCCCCGCGCCGCCGCCTGGATCGCCGTCCTGCTCGCCGCCTGCGCCGCCGTCTCGGCCGGCGCGTCCGGGGCGGGCGTCGTGGCCTTCCACCACCAGGTGGAGATCGCGCAGGGCGAGGAGGTGCGCTGACGGGGTCGCGGACGGGTGTCCGTCCGGTGCGGCCCCGCACGGTCCGTCCTGTCGGATCCCCCTCGTGCGGCAGCCCTCGGAAGCCCGACGGTACTGGTGGCCGTCGCGACAGCCGTGCCCGCACGGCCGGCGGCCCCGTGCGGGTCGGTAGCCGTGCCCGTACGGCCGGCTGCCCCGTGCGGGTCGCCGCGGCCCATGGACCGACGCCCCTCCGTACGGGTCGCCGTGGCCACGCCTCGATCCCCTGTGCGGGTCGCCGGGCCCGCGAGGTTGATGTCGGATTCTCGCCAGCCCCTGCCCCCGGGGTGCCCGATGCTTGAGGCATGCGGAACGGGATGCACACGGACACGGAGCGCTGCGTGCGTGCCGTCCAGTCGAAGGACGCGCGTTTCGACGGATGGTTCTTCACCGCGGTGACCACGACGAGGATCTACTGCCGGCCCAGCTGCCCTGTCGTGCCGCCGAAGCCCCGGAACATGACCTTCTACCCGAGCGCGGCCGCCTGCCAGCAGGCGGGATTCCGCGCCTGCAAGCGGTGCCGCCCGGACACCAGCCCCGGCTCACCCGAATGGAACCACCGCGCCGACCTGGTGGCCCGCGCCATGCGGCTGATCGCCGACGGAGTCGTCGACCGCGACGGCGTACCGGGGCTGGCCGCCCGGCTCGGCTACAGCACCCGCCAGATCGAGCGCCAGCTCCTGGCCGAACTGGGCGCGGGCCCCCTGGCGCTCGCTCGCGCCCAGCGCGCCCGAACGGCCCGGCTGCTCATCGAGACGACACCGCTGCCGATGGCCGAGATCGCCTTCGCCGCCGGCTTCTCCTCCATCCGCACCTTCAACGACACGGTCCGCGAGGTCTTCGCGCTGTCCCCGAGCGAGCTGCGCGCCCGTCTGCCGCGGAACCGGTCCGGAGCCACCGCGTCCCCCGGTCTGCCGGGCGTGCTGAATCTCCGGCTCCCCTTCCGCGCCCCGCTCAACCCCGACAACCTCTTCGGACACCTCGCGGCGACCGCCGTACCCGGAGTGGAGGAGTGGCGCGACGGCGCGTACCGGCGGACCCTGCGGCTGCCGTACGGGCACGGTGTCGCCGCTCTGACGCCGATGCCGGACCACATCGCGTGCCGGCTGACCCTCAGCGACCTGCGCGACCTGTCCGTCGCGATCAGCCGCTGCCGCCGCCTGCTGGACCTCGACGCCGATCCGGTGGCGGTCGACGACCAGCTGCGCACCGATCCGCTGCTGGCGCCGCTGGTCGACAAGGCCCCCGGCCGCCGGGTGCCGCGCACGGTCGACGAGGCCGAGTTCGCCGTACGGGCGGTGCTCGGGCAGCAGGTCTCCACGGCCGCCGCACGTACCCACGCGGCGCGACTGGTCACGGCGTACGGCGACCCGGTGGACGACCCCGAGGGCGGCCTCACCCATCTCTTCCCCTCCCCGCGGCAGCTCGCCGCGCTCGACCCCGAGTCGCTCGCGATGCCCCGCACCCGTCGCACGACCTTCATCACGCTGGTCGGTCAACTCGCCTCAGGGGAACTTCACCTGGGAGTCGAGAGCGACTGGGCGGAGGCGCGGGCCAGGCTCCTCGCGCTCCCCGGCTTCGGCCCCTGGACCGCCGACGTGATCGCGATGCGCGCTCTCGGGGACCCGGACGCCTTCCTCCCCACCGACCTCGGAATCCGGCGCGCCGCACAGGAGTTGGGGCTTCCCTCCACTCCCGCCGCCCTGACGGCCCGTGCCGCGGCCTGGCGCCCCTGGCGGGCCTACGCGGTCCAGTACCTGTGGGCCACCGACAGCCACCCGATCAACTTCCTGCCGGCACCGACCGGCACCCCGAACCCCTCGGACAGTTCCAGCACCTCGCGCGGCAAGGACGCACCGTGAAACGGCACACCGTCATCGACAGCCCCTACGACCCCCTCACCCTGGTCGCCGACGACGACGGCGTCCTGTGTGGACTCCACATGGTCGGTCAGCGCCACCGACCCCCCGAGGAGAGCTTCGGCGAGCGCGACGACACCCTCTTCGGCGAGGTGACGGAACAGCTGAACGCCTACTTCGAGGGCGAGTTGAAGGAGTTCACGGTCGAACTCCGCCTGACCGGAACGCCCTTCCAGCGCAGCGTGTGGGACCAGCTGCGCCGGATTCCCTACGGCGAGACCCGCTCGTACGGCGAACTCGCCGAGGCCCTCGGCAACATGGGCGCCTCCCGTGCCGTCGGCCTGGCCAACGGAAAGAACCCCGTCGGGATCATCGTGCCCTGTCACCGAGTGATCGGCGCGAGCGGCGGCCTGACCGGCTACGGCGGCGGCCTCGACCGCAAGCGGCACCTTCTCGACTTCGAGAGCGGGTCGGCACTCTTCTGACGCGGCCTCCCGCGACACCGCCGGCCCAGCGCCATGACCCGTATGGCGCACCGTGCTCTTCTCCCGAGTGACCCCGGTGGCGCGCCCCCGCGATTCGCCGGTCCCTGTACGAAGGGGAGCAGGCAGAGAGCGGGAGACCATGGAGCGGAAGTTCAAGCGCCTCGCGACACCCCGGGCCGCCGGGGCCGCGGGGGTGGTGTTCGCCGTCCTGACGGCCGCGGCGATCGTGCTGGTGCGCGTCGCTCTGCCGGGCGGCGGCGACGCCGTGACCCTCGACGCCGGGCAGCGTAGCGGCGTCCGCACGGCGCTGGAGCTGGTGCCGTTCTCCGGGATCGCGTTCCTGTGGTTCATGGGCGCCCTGCGCGAGCAGGCAGGCCGGGCCGAGGACCGGTTCGTCGCCACCGTGTTCCTCGGCAGCGGCCTCGTCTTCGTCGCCACCCTGTTCGGCGCTGCCGCCGCGGCCGGGACCGTGCTCGGCGAGAACGGCCAGAGCACCTCCTTCGGCGGCCACTTCGCCTACGCGCTGCTCACCACGTACGCCATGCGGATGGCGGCGGTGTTCGTCATCGCGACCTCGACCATCGGCCGCCGGCTCGGCGTCATGCCGCGCCCGCTCGTCGTCATCGGCTATCTGGCGGGTCTGACCCTGCTCGTGGCGGGATCGTCCGTGCCCTGGTCCGAACTGGTCTTCCCCGCCTGGGCGCTCCTCCTCAGCGTGAACATCCTGGCGGGACGGCGTCCCGCCGAGGCACCGCCCGCGGCCCCGGCCTGATCCGGCCGCGCCGCTCACCCGAACGGTCTCCCCCTCGTCGCGGCCCCCGGCGGGTCCGTCGACAGTGGTCGCAGGAGGGTTGACCGGGCCCTTGGAGAGGACCGATCCCGTGGTACGGATTGCCGTCGATCTGAACCGCTGCCAGGGCTACGCCCAGTGCGCGTTCCTCGCCCCCGAGATCTTCGCCATGCACGGCGAGGAGGCGCTGCTGTACGACCCGGACGCCGACGAGCTGCACCGCGAGAAGCTGGAACGGGCCGCCGCTGCCTGCCCGGTCGGCGCCGTCATCGTGGACGCCCTGGCACCCGGCACGGCGGACGCGTCGGCCGAGGCGGTGTCCCGTGCTCGGTGACGGAACCCTGGAGCGCCTCAAGCGCGAGGGCCGCATCGTCGTGGTCGGCGCGTCGCTGGCCGGACTGCGGGCCGCCGAGACCCTGCGGGAGAAGGGCTTCGCCGGGTCCCTGACCATGATCGGCGACGAGCCCGGGGAACCGTACGACCGGCCGCCGCTGTCGAAGCAGGTGCTCCTGGGCAGGGCGAGCGCCGAGCGCACCGAACTGCCCAGGCTCCGCTCGCTCGACGCGACCTGGCGCCTCGGCACCGCGGCCACCGGCCTGGACATGGGCACCCGACGGGTGCGGCTGGCCGACGGCGACGAGGTCCCGTACGACCGGCTCCTGATCGCCACCGGCGTACGGGCACGGCCCTGGCCGAACGAGGCCGAGGCGGAACTCGACGGCGTCTTCGTGCTGCGCACCCGCGACGACAGTGCGGCGCTCGCGCGCCGGCTCGACGCGGGCCCCGAGCGGGTCCTGGTCATCGGGGCCGGGTTCACCGGCTCGGAGATCGCCTCCGCGTGCCGCGAACGCGGCCTGCCCGTCACCGTCGCCGAACGCGGCGCCGCGCCCCTGGTCGGCGCGCTGGGCGGGGTCGTCGGCGCGGTCGCCGCCGAGATGCAGCGCGACCACGGGGTGGACCTGAGGACCGGGGTCATGGTGACCGCCCTGGAGGGCGACGCCGCCGGACGGGTACGCGCCGCGCGGCTGTCCGACGGCTCCACCGTGGAGACCGACGTGGTGATCGTCTCGCTCGGCGCCCTGCGCAACACCGAATGGCTCGCCGGGTCCGGGCTCGGCGCGGGTCCCCGCGGCATCGCCTGCGACGCCGGTTGCCGCGCCTTCGACATCCGCGGGATCGTCACCGACGACATCTACGCCGCCGGTGACGTCGCCCGTTGTCCGAACGCCCTGTTCGGCTATCAGTTCCTCTCCCTGGAGCACTGGGGCAACGCCGTCTCGCAGGGCCGGATCGCGGCGCACAACATGCTCAGCGAGAGCACCGACCGGCTGCCGCACATGGAGGTTCCGGCGTTCTGGTCCTCGCAGTTCGGGGTCAACATCAAGTCCGTCGGCATCCCGTCGATGGGGACGGAGATCCTCATCTCCCAGGGCTCGCTGGCGGATCACCGGTTCCTCGGGGTCTACGGGTACCAGGGGCGCGTCATCGGCGCCGTCGCCTTCGACCAGGGACGGTGGCTGCCGTTCTACCAGGAGCTGATCGAGACCACCGCGCCGTTCCCGCCGCCGTTCACCACGGTCGACCGGCGCCCGGAAGGACGGCGGCCGCTCGACGCGGACTTCCCCGACCCCTCGGTCCCCACCCACGGCCCCACCGTGACCCTGAGCGGATACGCGCCGGCCGACCGCCGTATGACGTTCACCCCCGCGCGCTGACCGCAGGCCACGAGGACCCTAGGACTCGCCATGACGCAATCCCTGCTGCACCAGATCCTGGACTACGCCAACCGGGCCGACCCGTACCCGATCTACGAGGAGCTGCGCAGGAATCCGGTCCACCACGAGGCCGACGGGCCGTACGTGATCAGCACGTACTACGAGATCCGCAGCCTGCTGCACGATCCCCGGATCAGCTCCGACGCCCGCAACCTGGCCTCGAACGCGGCCGACCCGCTGGCCTCCGAGGCGCCCGCCGAGGAGAGCACGCTGCCCCCGAGTTTCCTGCGGCTCGACCCGCCGGAGCACGACCGGCTGCGGCGCATGACGAACCGTCCCTTCGGGCCGCCGCACTCCCCGCACCGGGTCGACGGGATGCGCGGGGAACTCCACGACATCGTCACCGGCCTCATCGACGGCTTCGGCGACCCCGACCGGATCGACCTGGTGGAACAGTTCTCGTACCCCTTCCCGGTGACGGTGATCTGCCGCCTGCTCGGGGTGCCGCGCGAGGACGAGGCGCGCTTCCACACCTGGGCGGACACCATCGCCGCGAGTCTGGACCCCGACCCGGACGCCGATCCCGCCGACCGCGGCAAGGGCGCGCAGGACGCCCGTATGCAGCTGGGCATGTACCTGGCCGGCCTGATCGAGGAACGCCGCAAGAACCCGGGCGAGGACATGCTTTCCCAACTCGCCGCGGCCAAGGGCGAGGACGGTGCGATGACCACGATGGAGCTGCTCAGCACCGCGGCGCTGCTGCTGATCGCGGGGCACGAGACCACGGTCAACCTGATCACCAACGGGATGCTCACCCTGCTGCGCAACCCCGATGTCCTCCAGCGACTGCGCTCCGAGCCGCGGCTCGCCGTGCCCGTCGTGGAGGAACTGCTGCGCTTCGAACCGCCGGTGCAGCTGGTGCCCCAGCGCACCACCCTCGCCGACATCGAGGTCCGCGGCGTCACCATTCCGAAGGGCGCCTCCTTGTGGCTGGTCCTGGCCTCGGGCAACCGTGACCCCCAGCGGTTCGAGGACCCGGGCCGCTTCGACCCGGACCGCCCGGACATCCAGCACCTCGGCCTCGGCAGCGGCATCCACAGCTGCTTCGGCGCACCCCTCGCCCGGCTGGAGGCCCAGTTCGCCCTCGCCGAGCTGGCCCGGAGGCTGGAGAACCCGCGGCTGCTGGAGGACCCGCCCCCGTACCGGCGGAACGCGGTGCTCCGCGGACCGCGCCGACTGCACCTGACCTGCGACGGGATCCGCCCCTGACGGGCGCCTCGGGCCGGCGCGGTCGGCGGTCGGCCCCGACCTGACGCCGGCTAACCGCGGTCGCCCCGGCCCAGGGTGTCCTCCAGCCAGTCGAAGACCACCTCGCAGTGCTGTTGCGGCGCCATCGGCGAGCAGTGCAACTGGGCACCGGTGGCCGCCCGCATCAGACGGAACTCCTTGCGGGTGCGCAGCAGTTCGAAGAACTCGCGTGGCTGGCCCGGGTAGAAGGCCTCGTCGTCGTAGTCGAGGACCAATGTGGGGCACTTGATGCGGCCCACGATCCGGGTGATGTCGAGTGCCATGATCCGCTGGGCCGGTGTCCAGAAGTCGGTGAAGAGCCGGCCCTGCCGGGCGGCGAGCATCGCAGGGATCGAGAAGGGCTCGACGCGCTTCTTGAGGACGAACTGCTCGGACGGCGACAACCCGGGGGCGACCTCCTCGTTCCAGATGCGGTTGGTCTCCGCCTTGTCCGGCGTCACGATGTCCCGGAGCTCCGCCGGGAAGCCCAGCAACGGCGAGAGACAGCCCGGCAGCGCGGCCAGAGCGGCGATCCGGTGCTCGAAGGCGGCGGCGCGTGGCGCGAGGTCACCACCCATGGACAGGCCGGTCAGCGCGATCCGTCGGGCGTCGACGTCCCCGCGGCGCTCCAGCCAGTCCACGAGCGGCGAGACCACCTGCTCCCAGCGCGGGCTGAAGACGAGTTGGTCGACGAAGAGCAACTGGCCCTGGCCCGGGCCGTCGTAGACCAGCGCGTTCCAGCCGCGGGCGAGCGCGGCGCAGACCCCGTAGGTCCACATGTCGACGTTCGGGCCGTCGCTCCCGTTCGTGAGGATGACGGTCGGCCGGGGCCTTCCCGAGTCGTCGGGGCGGAAGAACCAGACGGGAATCGAGGTCCCGCCCCGGTACGGGACCTGGCCGGTGATCGCCGCCGGCGTGGACAGCCGCGCGAAGGTGTCCCAGGACCGGCGCCCCGCCAGATAGACCTTCTTCTCGTCACCCGGGGTCTTCGAGCCGAGCACGAAGAACAGCGCCTGCCCGTAGTACTGGGCGGCGCGCAGCGAGTGGGCGCGGTGTGTCTGCTCGTGCGGCGAGGCGGTGGCCGTCAGCCGGTCGCCCCAGCGGCGGAACTCCGCGGTGTAGGTCTGCTCGCTCGGCCCGGCGGCGTTGATGGCGTTGACGGCGGTCAGCACCTCCCCGACCTCGGCCGCGCCGAACCCGGCGCCCCCGAGCGCGAGCAGCGCGTTGAAATTGAGCCCCGGGTCCGTGAACAACTGCATGGCACCGGGCGTCGGCGACGCGCCGGGCGCGGGGGCCGGGGCCGAACGGTGGGCGTCACGCTCGGTCGCGAACGGCGGTGCCGCGCTCGCCGGGGCGGCTGACGCCGCGGACAGCGCGACCGTCCCCGCCCCCGCCGCGAGCCCGGCGAGCGCGCCCCGTCGGGTGAGCGTCTGCGCATGGTCTGTGTACGCGTTCGTCATGAGAGCGAACGTAGGAGCAGGCCTTGCCGCCCACCGGCCCGCCGCTCCCGACGGTACCTCGAACGGACCTCCGCACGAGGCGTTCGTGGCTACCGGTTCGCCGTGTGCAGCCGGCGCAGCAGTTCCGGCAGCGCGATGCCGATCGGCTCGCGAACGACCTCGTCGGCGCGATCGTCGTACGGGGTCGGTTCGGCGTTCACGACGACGAGCCGGGCCCCGTGGTCGGCGGCCACACCGGCGAGGCCGGCGGCCGGCTGGACCTGGAGGCTGCTGCCGACGGCGATGAACACCTGGCTTGCCTTGGCGATGGCGGCGGCCTGGCCGAGGACGACGGGGTCGAGCCGTTCACCGAACATCACGGTGGCCGGTTTGAGGACGCCACCGCAGTTCAGGCACGCCGGGTCGTCCTCACCGGCGTCGACACGGGCGAGGGCGTCCTCCATGGGTCCGCGCGCATGGCATTCGGTGCACACGAAACTCCGTGCCGTGCCGTGGAGTTCGAGCACCTTGCGCGCGGGCATGCCGGCCAGCTGGTGCAGCCCGTCGACGTTCTGGGTGATGACCCGCACGGGCACCCCGGCGCGCTCCAGCTCGGCCACGGCCCGGTGCGCGGCATTGGGCTCGGCCCGCAGGGCACCGCTCTCCCGCCGCATGAGCCACGCCCGGCGCCTGATCTGAGGATCACTCATGTAGTACTCGTACGTCACGAGCTTCTCGGCCTCGGGATCCTTCCGCCACAGCCCGTCGGGTCCGCGGTAGTCGGGGATCCCGGAATCGGTGGAGATCCCGGCTCCGCTGAGGATGGCGACGAGGGGCCTGTTCATGGGCATGAAGGTACGGCGCGCGCCTGCTCGGAGCGACCGGATATCCGGGCGCGGGACGGGATGACGTGGATCATCGAGCAGTGTTGACGGACCGTTGTCCGCCGCTCGACGGCTCGGGCACGCTCTTCCATCGATCGAGTGCCGGTGTACCTCTGAGGACGGCCGGGGACCTTCCGCTCCCGGGCGCCCTCAGAGGTACCGCCGCTGCTCCCGACCAACGCGACTGCCCCGTGGCCGCCTTCCGGTCACGGCCGCTGCTTGGCCTTGTCGACGATGGCCCAGCTGTCGAGGTAGGAGAGCTGGGTGAGCTCGACCCTGTGCTTGTTCCTGACCAAGGAGCGCGCGTCACGGAAGCCGAGGAACGCGTAGGTCTTGGGGTCGAAGATGAAGGAGCCGCCGAAGGACGCCGATCCGTCCGGAAGCGTCGGGTCGTCATAGGTGATGGCGACGCCGGTACGGCCCTTCGCGTCCTTCTGGTTCGGCACTGCCTTCACCCCGGGGATCATGCCGAGCGCCTCGTATGCCGCCGGGCGCAGCCCCTCGGGCATCACCGGGACCAGCTTGAGCAGCCCGGCGAGCTTGAACTGGACCAGCGACCACGTCTCGTCGGTGATCCCGCTGAGCGAGTCGTCCTTGTCGCCGGGCCTTCTGTGCACGAGCTTGAGAATCAGTTTCCTGGGGTCGGTCGGAAGTTTCTTCAGCGTCCCCCAGTCCTGCGGCGGCCACACGGTCTCGTTCTTCTGCGGCGGCCGAGACCACCAGCCCTTGCCGATCTCCATGATCCAGGAAGGCTTCGAGTTGTCCACCGACCTCCAGTCCTCATCGGTGTAGGTCTTGGCGGCGCCGGTCTTCTCGTCGGTCTCCCTGATGATCTCCTTGGTGTAGATGAACTGGTCGTCTCTTGGGCTGGCCGCCTGCTCGTGCCGGCGGGCGTAGGTGGCCGCACCGTTGAGCACGATCTGCACGCTCAGGTTCTGCATGACCGGGGAACTGGCCGCCGGCGGTGCCGCTGTCTTCCCATCGCCGCTGTCGTCGTCCTGTCCGGTGACCAGAACACCGCCGACGACCGCGGCCGCGACCGCGCCGGTCAGGGCGATGCGCAGGACGGGGCGGCGGTGGCGTACCGCCGCGGCGGGGCCGTTCTCCGCGTTCATCGTGGAGAGCAGGCGTACGCGCACTCGTCCCCGGGTGGCGTCGTCGAGCGGGGGAGTCCCCGCGTCGTACTCCCTCAGTTCTCGCAGTTCTTCGATGTCACGCATGGGCGTCTGCCTCTCGGAAAGCTGTCGGATCGGAACCGCCCAGTGCGTGGCGCAATCTGCTGCGAGCCCGGTTCAGCCGGGATCTGACGGTGCCGATCGGCACCCCGAGGGCCTGGCCCGCTTCCTGGTAGTTGAGGTCGCCCCAGGCCACCAGCAGCACGACGTCCCGGTGCCTGGCGGACAACTTGGCCAGCGCTGCCGCCAGTTCCTGGTGCACTGCCGCGGCGCCGACGGCGGCGACCGCGCGGTCCGCGACAGGCTCCTCGTGCTGCACAGGCGCCGGAACCTTCGAGAGCGCCTTGAAACGGCGTGCTTCGGCCCTGCGGTGCCGGCTCATGAGGTTGGTCGCGATGCCGAACAGCCATGGGCGGGCGTCAGCACGGCTGAGGTCGTAGGTGTGGCGCCGCTGGAAGGCGGTCGTGAACGTCTCCGCCATCAGATCCTCCGCCGTCTCGGGACCGATCCGCCTGGCCACGTAACGGTGCACGGCGTCGGCTTACCGGTCGAAGAGCGCGGCGAACTGTTCGGGCTCGTCCCGGGACCGCGCGATCACACGGGCGTCGCTGTCCTCGCGATCCTCCTCGCAGCTGCGGACGCCCGGGGTCTCAACGGCCATCGGGGCTCCTTTCGTTCGTTCGAACGCCTTGACGGCTTGGGTTCGTGCGAGTTTCACGTGTCTTTCGCCGGTGGGCCACATCGGGTTCCATTCCGGCGACGGCAGAGCCGCGGCCCTCCCGCCCGTGGGGCCCGCCGGGTGTCCGACGCCCGACCGGCGCCCCGTTCCGCGCTTGAGGTCCTCCGGGGCCCGGAGCGACCGGATGTCCGAGCACGGGCACATCGGCCGACCACCCCGCCGCGGAGGGGGCTCGCGTCCACCCGGAGGGTTTTCGGGGGGTCGGGCGTGGGCCGCGTGGGGGTGGCGGCTTCCGTGGCTACGCTCGCGCTCCTACCGCGTGTTTCCCTCCGAGCGGACGCAGGAGAAGACCCATCACCGAGCCGAAGTCCGAGCAGTCCGGAGAGTCAGGGGAGTCAGGGGAGTCCGGTCGCGCCACGGGGAGCGGGGGCGAGGCGCAGCCCGGGAACCAGCCCACCGAGGCCGAGCAGCTGCGGGACATGCTGCTCCAGCCCGCCTACCGGCGCGCGCTGGTGTTCTGCGCCCTCATCGGTGTCCCGGTCTCCCTGGCCGCGTTCTGGTTCCTGGTGCTCCTCCACGAGCTGGAGCACCTGATGTGGGAGCAGTGGCCGCACGACCTCGGATGGTCCGACCCGCCGTGGTGGTGGCCGCTTCCCCCGATGCTGCTGGCCGGGGTGCTGGTGGGCCTGATCGTGCTGTGGCTTCCGGGCCGCGGCGGACACATCCCCGCCTCGGGCCTGCACGCGGGCGGGGTGTCGACCTCCGCGCTGCCGGGGGTCGCGCTCGCCGCCCTGGCCAGCCTTCCGCTGGGAGCCGTGCTCGGCCCCGAGTCCCCGCTGATCGCCCTCGGCGGCGGCCTGGCCCTGCTGTTCCGGGATCTCGTACGGGCTCCCGCGACCCGGGCGAGCACGGCCCTGCTCGGTGCCGCGGGCGCCGCCGCGGCCATCTCGGCGATCTTCGGCAGCCCCTTGATCGCCGCCGTGCTCCTGATGGAGGTCGCCGGGGTGGGCGGCCCGCAGCTGTTCGCGGTGATGCTGCCCGCGCTGCTCGCCAGCGGGGTCGGCGCCATCGTGTTCACCGGCTTCGGCAGCTGGACCGGACTCCAGACCGGCAGCCTCAAGATCGGACTGCCGGCGCCCTCGACCCTCGACACCGGGGACGTCGTCTGGTCCGTGCTGATGGCACTCGTGATCGGGTTCGGCATCCACTGGGTGATCGTCGGCGGCCGGTACGCGGCCCGCGCCGTGTCCGCCCACATCCTGCGCACCACGGTCCTGTGCGCGCTCGGCGCGGGCGGCTGCGCGGCGCTGTACGCGGCGCTCACCGGACGGTCGCCGGCCGAGGTGGCCCTGTCGGGTCAGAGCACCCTCGCCCAGCTCGCCGCCCACCCGCACTCCTGGTCGGTCGGCAGCCTGGTGGCCGTGGTGGTCCTCAAGTCCCTCGCGTACGCCCTGTGCCTGGGCACCCTCAGGGGCGGCCCGGTGTTCCCCTCGCTGTTCCTCGGCGGCGCGACGGGCGCCCTGCTGGCACCCCTGCCGGGGTTCGGCGTCGTGCCGGCCATGGCGGCGGGCATGGCCGCGGCGTCCGCCGCCGCGCTCCGGCTGCCGGTCAGCTGCGTCGTGCTGGTCGTCCTCCTGGTGGGCAACTCGGGAACGGTACCGGTGATCGTGCTCGCCGCCGTGGTCTCCTTCGTGACCGTGGAGCTGCTTCCGCAGGGCCCGGACATCCCGCCGTTCAGGGCCGCAGCCGGTCGAGCGCCTCGTCCAGCGTCGTCGCGGCCATGATGAGGGAGAGATGGGTGAACGCCTGCGGGAAGTTGCCCAGTTGCTCACCGCTCGGGCCGATCTCCTCGGCGAACAGGCCGACATGGTTGGCGTACGTCTGCATCTTCTCGAAGGTGTAGCGGGCCTGCGGCAGCCGCCCCGCGCGGGCCAGCGCGTCGACGTACAGGAACGTGCAGAGGTTGAACGTCCCCTCGGAGCCCCGCAGTCCGTCCGGGGACGCCTGCGGGTCGTAGCGGTAGACGAGGCTGTCGGAGACGAGGACGCGCTCCATGGCGTCCAGGGTGGTCAGCCAGCCGGGGCTGCGCGCGGCGACGAAGCCGACGCGGGGGGCCAGCAGCAGGGAGGCGTCCAGGACGTCACTGTCGTAGTGCTGGACGAGGGCCTGGTGCTTCTCGTTCCAGCCGCGCGCCATCACCTGTTCGAGGATCGCGTCCCTGGCCTTCGTCCAGCGGACCGTGTCGGCCGGTCTGCTGTACTCCATGGCCAGCTTCAGACCCCGGTCGAACGCGGCCCAGCACATGATCCGGCTGTAGGTGAAGTCCTTGCGCCCGCCCCGGGTCTCCCAGATGCCCTCGTCCGGGCGGTCCCAGGAGTCCGCGAGCCAGTCGAGGATGCCGGCCAGGGCCTTCCAGCCCTGGTAACCGCCCTGTTCCCGCACGGCGCGGCCCTCGGCCAGCGCGTAGAGGGCCTCGCCGTAGATGTCGAGCTGCAACTGGCCCGAGGCCCCGTTGCCCGCGCGGACCGGGTACGACCCGCGGTAGCCCTCGAAGTGCTCCAGGATCTCCTCGGTCAGATGCGGGTCGCCGTCGACCCGGTACATGATCTGGAGGGGTTCGTCGTCCGGGCCCTCACGCTCCCGCAGGCGGTCGCCGAGCCAGCGCGTGAAGTGGGTCGCCTCCTCCACGAAGCCGAGGTCGAGCAGCGCCCGCACGGACAGCGATCCGTCCCGCACCCAGGTGTACCGGTAGTCCCAGTTGCGCTCGCCGCCGATCTGCTCGGGCAGCCCCATCGTGGCGGCGGCGACCGGCGCCCCGGTCGGGGCGTACGTCAGGAGCTTGAGGGTGATCGCGGAGCGGTGCACCATCTCCGTCCAGCGGCCCCGGTAGTTCGAGGTGCGGACCCACTTCTGCCAGAAGTCGACGTTGTTCCACAGGCCCTCGGTGACTCCCTCGATCGTGAGGGGCGGCGGGGCCTCGCCGTCCGGCCCGCACATCGTGAACACCACGGCCGCCTGCTCGCCGTTGGTCAGGGTGATGCCGCCCCGGACGTCCTGGCCGTCGCGTTCGAAGGGGATGTTGCCCTGGAGGTACGCGGTCGCTCCCGGGGACCTGAACGTGGCCGTGCCGGAGGCCAGTTCGAGTTCGTGGCCCGCCCGCGCGTAGTCGAACCGCGGACGGCACTCCAGACCGAAGTGCACGGTGCCGCGCACCGACCGGACGACCCGCACCAGACTGTGCCGGTCGGTGGGGGTCGCACCGGTGAGGACCGGCATGTGGTCGATGATCTCCCCCACGCCGTCCGGTGACATGAAGCGGGTCACCACGACCGCGGAGTCCGGGTAGTAGAGCTGCCGCCAGGATCCCTCGGGATGATCGGGGGCGAGGCGGAAGTAGCCGCCGCCGTCGTGGTCGAGCAGCGAGGCGAAGACGCTGGGGGAGTCGAAGCGCGGTGCCGCGAACCAGTTGATCACTCCCCGGGACGACACCAGGGCCGCGGTCTGGAGGTCCCCGATCAGGCCGTGGTCGGCGATGGGCGGATAGCGATCCATACGGGCCTCCTTCTCAGGCCGCCTGGGCCGTGACACGACCCGAGCGGACGGCGTCGACGAGTGCCTGGTGATCCTTCTCGTTCTGGTCCGCGTACGCCTCCGCGAACGGGACGAGCGCCCGGTCGAAGACGTCACCCCCGCCCAGATAGGAGGCGACGGCGATGCGGTCGCCCGACCTCGCGTGCGCGCGGGCCAGCGTGGCACCGCACAGCTCGCCGAACGCCCGCATGCCCGCCGGGACCATCAGCTCCGGTTCGGCGATGCCCTTCCAGTCCCGCAACTGCCGTACGTAGAAGTCCCGTCGGCGGCCGTCGATGCCCTCGGCCCGCTCCCAGCCGAGGAAGATGTCACTGGTGGCCTGCATCAGCCGCTGGCCGGCGACCACCCGCTCGCCCTGCGTCCGGAACTCGCTCGCGCCGACGTACTGCGCCAGCACCGACTCGTCCGCCTCCTTGGCCTGCAACAGCAGCGGATCCTGGTTGTCCCGGCCGAGCATGAGGATGATCCAGCAACGGGTGCCCACACTGCCGACCCCGACCACCTTGCGGGCCACGTCGGCGAACCGGTACTGCTCCAGCAGGAACCGCCGGTCGGAGTTCAGACTCCGGCCGTAGCTCCCGATCAGCCTGCGGAGCTGCTTCTCCAGAGCGCCGCGTTCCATGTCGGGAAGCAGATCCTGCAACGGCATCACGAGCGGGGGATCGGCGGCGATCAGCGCCTTGCCGTCGACCAGGTGCGTGAGCTTGTTGAACGCCTGGAGACTGTCGCGGCTGCGCGCCTTGTCCGTCGTCTTCTTCCACCGGCTGCGGCCCTGCGACCCCAGCTCCCCGGCGATGTGCGTCCGCACCCAGTCCTCGTCGAAATGCGTGTACCAGACGGGGAGATTGCCGAGTCCGGCGAAGCGTCTCATCCACTCGCGGTACGAACGCACCGTCGTACGGACGATGTCGGCGCGCTCCTTGCCGCTGTAGCCGTTCGCCCGGCCCGCGATGACGAAGCTGGCGGCCAGCCGCTTGACGTCCCACT
The DNA here is from genome assembly GCF_037940415.1 of Streptomyces sp. f51. Lineage (NCBI taxonomy): Bacteria > Bacillati > Actinomycetota > Actinomycetes > Kitasatosporales > Streptomycetaceae > Streptomyces > Streptomyces sp. f51. Next base: position 6,228,756 of record NZ_CP149798.1, read on the forward strand.
CCCAGGGGCCGGGCAGCGTCTCGTCGAAGTCGTTGATGTCGAACATCATCCGGCGCTCGGGCGAGGCCAGCAGCCGGAAGTTCAACAGGTGCGCGTCACCGCACAGTTGGACCCGGATCCCGGAGCGGGGAGTGCCCGCGAGGTCCGAGGCCATGATGGCGGCGGCCCCGCGGTAGAAGCGGAACGGCGACTCGGTCATCCGGCCGTAGCGGATCGGTACGAGCTCGGGAACCCGGGTCGCGGACTGCGCCTCCACGATGTCCACCGGGTCGGGCCGCTTCGAGGCCGGGGAGAAGTCGGCGTGACTGGAGCGCGGCACGGCCGACCGGGCGGCCTTGCCGAGCGCGGCGCGTTCCGCCGGGGTGTGGTGCGGGGGATTGCTGCCGGCCGGGTGCTTGGGGGTCATTGCAGACGCTCCGCGATGAGGTCGCCGGCGCGCGCGGCGCCGGCGAGAGCGGTCGGCGAGGGAGCACCGCGCCGATGATCGGGAGGGAGTTCCTGTCGGGACGTGCGGGCGGCCGACGGCGTGCGGCTCGTCGGCCACGCGCGGGCGAGCCGACGGTGTACGGGCCGGCGGCAGGCGGGTCGTGGCGGGAGGGCCCGGTCCGATCACCAAGGTAGCCCCGGGTCATATGTCCGGCGAGTCGGGCCGACCGGAGCCCGATGTCCGCCCCGGATCACCGGATTTGTGGACGTGCCCGGGGGAGGTGACGATGAGGGCATGCGCGATACGGCGGCGCGGAGCCGGGCGGGACCACGCGGGGGCGGCGATGGTCCTTGACCTGCTGCTCATCGCTCTGGCGATCGCCCTCGACCCGCTGCCGATCACCGGATTCGTGCTGGTGCTCTCGACGCGCAACGGGATCTGGAAGGGCCTCGCCTTCATCCTGACCTGGCTGGCCTCCTTCGTCGCGATCATCGCCGGTGTGCTGCTCATGACCGGGGGAGAACCGCCGCCCCCGAGATCCGCGCCGTCCACGGCCGCGCTCGCCGGCAAACTCGCCATCGGAGTCGGACTCGTCCTCTACGCGGAGCGCACCCGGCGCAACATGGGCAAGCGGCCCAAGCACTCCGGTTTCATGTCCCGGATCGAGCGGATCTCCCCCTGGACGGCGGCCGGGCTCGCGCTGCTGCTCCAGCCGTGGGGGATGATCGCGGCCGGCGCCTCCACCGTCGTGAGCGCAGACCTCGGTCACGCGGCGTCGTACGCGGCCCTGATGGGCTACGTGCTGCTGGCCACGTCGAGCCTCCTGACGATGGAGCTGTACGCGACCTTCGCCCCGCGAACGGCCCACATCCGGCTCGGGAAGCTGCGCGCGTGGATGGAACGGCACCAGGACAAGGCGCTGGTGTCGCTGTTCCTGTTCCTCGGGCTGTGGCTGGTGGGCAAGAGCATCTACCAGCTGACCGCGTGAACCACCCTAACGGCCCGGACGGCGCCGTTTCCAGGGGCCGGGGGACATGTCGTACCGAAATGCGGCGGCTACCGTCCGGTGCTGCAATGGCAGGGACCTGGGGCAGGGCAAAACCATGACCATGCAGGGGTGAAGCCGTGAGCGAAGATGAATTCGTCGAGATGGGGCCGATCGACTATATCGTCGTGGAGTTTCCCGGTAACCGAATGACGGGTGAGGGACTTCCGATCCTGGTCGATCTGGTCGACCGCGGTGTCATTCGGATTCTCGACCTTCTGTTCGTGAGAAAGGACGAGGACGGATCCGTGGTCGGCATGGAGATCGCCGACTTCGACGGGGACGGGACCCTCGACCTCAGCGTGTTCGAGGGTGTGTCCTCCGGGCTCCTCGGCGAGGACGACATCGCGGAGGCCGGGAAGGCGCTGGAACCCGGCAACGCCGCCGGAATCCTGGTCTACGAGAACGTGTGGGCGGCGCCCTTCGCCACCGCGCTGCGGCGCGGGGGAGCCCAGATGGTCGCCTCCGGGCGCATCCCGGTGCCCGCCGTGCTGGCGGCGCTGGAGGACGCGGACGTCTGACAGCCGTCTCACCGGCCGGCGTGTGCGCGTCGGCCGGTGACACGGCGAACGGAGACCGTGACGGGCCGGCGGCGGCCCCGCACCGAGGTGCGGGGCCGCCGCCGGCCCGAGTTTCCGGAGAGTCCGCGGTCGGCTACGCGGTACGGGCGTCCCGGCCGGATCCGACGCACAGCGCCCAGATGACGAAGGCGTCGATGGCGATCAGCACGCTGGCCCACACCGGGGAGTACGGCAGCCACATGAAGTTGGCGACCATGGCCAGTCCCGCCAGGGTGATGCCGACGATCCGGGCCCACAGCATGCCGCGGAACACGGCGATGCCCGCGAGGACGATCAGGACGCCGAGGGTGAGGTGGATCCAGCCCCAGCTCGTGAGGTTGAAGGTGTAGACGTAGTTGCGGGTGGTGACGAACACGTCGTCCTTGGCGATGGCGGCGATGCCCTGGAATATCGCCATCGCGCCTCCGAAGATCATCATGACTCCGGCGAAGGCGGTCCAGCCGGACACCCACGCCCCCGAACTGCCGGCGGTTCCCTGCCGGTGCATACCCGTCGTAGTCATCGCGAGCTCCTCCTGCGTAGGGCCTCGCCACTGACCGGGCGACGGTCGGTGGCCCACATTTCAGCTTGCCACGGGAATGACGGACCGGCAGATCGTCGGAAAGCGGGCCCGGCCGCGGCGGGATCGAGATGCGGGGGAATGCGTTCGGTGCTCCAATGGTCCTGCCCGGGGCGCCGGGAGGAATTCGGCGCGCACAGGGGAAGGAATCCCTTTCGGGCTCGTTCCGTTTGTCTCGTGCCGGAAAGGAACCACCGTGCCAGGTCTCCTCCGCGGGGTCGCCCGCACCGCCGTGGTGGCCGGTACGGCCACCGCCGTCTCGAACCGTGTGTCACGTCGTCAGCAGGGACGATGGGCGCAGCAGGAAGCACAGCAGCAGTACCAGTACCAGGAGCAGCAGGCACCGCCGCCGCCTCCGCCCGCCGCGCCGGCCGACGACATGACCAGCAAGATCGATCAGCTGAAGCAGCTGGGGGACCTCAAGGCCCAGGGCGTGCTCACCGAGGCCGAGTTCGAGGCGCAGAAGGCCCGGATTCTCGGCTGATCGCACAGGCCCCCCGTCGAGGACCCCCTGACAGCGCCCCGACGGGGACACACATGGTGAACACCGGCCCGGTGGCCGGGGGCTCGTCCCCCGGCCGCCGGGCCGTGCCGGGACCGGTGGCCCGTCGGCGGACTCACGGTCAGCCCACCCGGTGGCCGTTCTCCAGTTCCGCGGTGCCCGAGCCCTCCGCGAGGACGTCGAGCGCGGTGAGGACGCGGCGGCCCGAGGCGCCCAGGAGGTGGGCGGCCACCTCCTCGCGCGGCACCAGCCGCCAGGACAGCAGCTCCTCCTCCTGGAGCCGGATCGCGCCGAGTTCCCGCTCGCCGAGCACCCCGCCGTCGTAGAGGTAGGCCACCAGCGGCGGGCGCTCAGGACCGAGGACCCAGTCGACCGCCAGCAGCCGTCCGAGCTCCACGTCGAGGCCGATCTCCTCGGCCGTCTCACGGCGCGCTCCCTGCCGCGGGCTCTCGCCGTCGTCCGACTCCACCGTCCCGCCCGGAAGCGTCCAGCCGTCGCGGTAGTTCGGTTCGACGAGCAGGACCCGCCCGTCGGCGTCACGGAAGAGGGCGGCGGCCCCGACGAGGACGCGGGGCAGGCCGGCGATGTACGCGGCGAAGTCCGAAGTGGTCACGTGGGAAGCGTAACGAGAGGACCGTCGGGTTCCCGGTCTCCACCGCCCCCACCGGCCCGGGACCACTGGCACGCGCGCCCCACTGGCCCGGGCGCCCCGTTGGCCCACGTGCCACCACCGGTCGGGTGTCACCACCGGTTCGGGTGTCGCCCACGGCCCCGGGCGTCATCCACGGCCCCGCGTGCCACCACCGGTCGGGTGTCACCACCGGTTTGGGCGTCGCTCACGGCCCCGGGTGCCAGCACCGGCCCCGGGCGTTATCCACGGCCCCGCGTGCCACCACCGGTCGGGTGTCACCACCGGTTTGGGCGTCGCTCACGGCCCCGGGTGCCACCACCGGCCCCGGGCGTCATCCACGGCCCGCGTGCCACCACCGGTTCAGGTGTCATCGCCGGCTCGGGCGTCGCCCACGGCCGCGGTCCCGGCCCCGCCCCGGCTCAGGCTTCGACCAGGGCGAGCGTGCGGGACGCGAGCTCGGTGATCCGTACGCCGTCGAAGCCGAACACGGCGCTGCGGACGGTGTCCTCCAGCGGGTCCTTCCACTGCGGCGGAATCGCCTCCGCCCCGCACAGCACGCCCGCGACGGAGCCCGCCGTCGCGCCGTTCGAGTCGGTGTCGAGACCGCCCCGGACCGTCAGCGTGATGGTGCGGGTGAAGTCGCCGTCGCCGTACAGCAGCCCGGCGGTCAGCACCGCCGCGTTCGGGACCGTGTGGATCCAGCCCATCCCCGCGGTCTCCTCGGACACGGTGGCGAGCGTCTCCTCCCAGGACATCCGGGTCTCGTGCAGAGCGATCACCCGGCGCACGGCGCGCGAGAGCCGACTGCTCGCGGGGACGACGCCGAGCGCGGCGTCCAGCGCGTCCCGGACGGAGGGGGCGGTGAAGGCCGCGGAGACCAGCGCCGCGGCCCACATCGCGCCGTAGACACCGTTGCCGGTGTGGGACAGGACGGCGTCACGGCGGGCCAGCGAGGCCGCGCGCCGGGGCAGCCCCGGGGACGTCCAGCCGTAGACGTCGGCCCGGATCAGCGCGCCGATCCACTCCTGGTACGGATTCTCGTACGTCGCCGTCACCGGCGGCCTCAGACCCTGGGCGAGATTGCGGTAGGCGGCGCGCTCCGCCGTGAACGTCTGGAGGAACGGGAGGCGGGCCAGCCACAGGTCACCGACCTGCTCGGTGCTGAACGAGAAGCCGTGCGTCTCCAGCAGGTCGAGCCCGAGGATCGCGTAGTCCACGTCGTCGTCACGGCAGCTGCCGTGGATACGGCCCCGCACACAACTGCGCCACTCGGGCCGCAGCTCGAACTCGCCCGCGTCGCCGTCGGCGGGCCCGGGGAGATAGTCGGTCAGGGGCAGGGCCCCGGCCCGGCGCAGATAGCGGTCGATCCGGTCCCGCGTCCAGTGGTCGCCCTGCTCGACCGGCTTGCCGAGCATGTTGCCCGCGATCCGGCCCAGCCAGCCCCCGAGGACGCGGTCGGCGATGTCGGTGCCCACAGGGGTCATGGCTCCGGTCTACCCAATTCCGGGCCGAGCCGCTCGCCGGGGCGGCGGCGGACCGGGTGCCCGCGGGGCCGGTCCGTGGGCCGGGCAGGGGCATGACGGCGGGGGCCCGCGCCGGTTATGGTCGCAGCGGCGCGACTGCCTTGACGTGTGCAAGGCCAGGAAGCAAGGGGAATGCAAGGTGGCGGACGCTGCTGTGGATCGGACCCCGCGTGTGCTCATCGCGGCGGACAAGTTCAAGGGATCGCTGACGGCCGTGCAGGTCGCGGAGCGGGTCACGGCCGGACTGCGCCGGGCCGCGCCGCACGCCGAGATCGAGTCGCTGCCCGTGGCGGACGGCGGGGACGGCACCGTCGACGCGGCGGTCGCGGCCGGATTCGAGCGGCGCGAGGTGCGCGTCGCCGGACCGCTGGGCCACGAGGTGACCGCCGCGTTCGCGCTGCGCGGGCGGACCGCGGTCGTGGAGATGGCCGAGGCGAGCGGGCTGCAACGGCTGCCCGAGGGCGTCTTCGCCCCGCTCTCGTCCTCGACGTACGGCACGGGCGAACTCCTGCGCGCCGCGCTGGACGCCGGTGCCGACACCATCGTCTTCGGCGTGGGCGGCAGCGCGACGACGGACGGCGGGGCGGGCATGCTCTCCGCGCTCGGCGCGCGCTTCCTCGACGCGGAGGGCGAGCCGGTGGCTCCCGGCGGTGCGGGTCTGAGCGAGCTGGCCGCCGCCGATCTGTCCGGCCTCGACGAACGGCTCGCCGGCGTCGACCTGGTCCTCGCCAGTGACGTGGACAACCCGTTGACCGGCCCCCAGGGAGCGCCCGCCGTCTACGGCCCGCAGAAGGGCGCCGGTCCCGACGACGTGGCGGTGCTCGACACCGCCCTCGCCCACTTCGCCGGTGTCCTGGAGAAGGAGATCGGGCCGGGGGCCGCCGGGTACGCCACCGCGCCCGGCGCCGGCGCCGCGGGCGGGGTCGGCTACGGGGCTCTGGTCCTCGGCGCCCGCTTCCGGCCCGGTATCGAGGTGATGCTCGACGTGCTCGGCTTCGCGCCCGCACTGGAACGGGCCACGCTGGTGATCACGGGCGAGGGATCGCTGGACGAGCAGACCCTGCACGGCAAGGCGCCCGCCGGGGTCGCCGCGGCGGCACGGGCGCGGGGCAAGGAGGTCGTCGCGGTCTGCGGCCGTCTCGCGCTCCCGCCCGAGGCGCTGGGCAGGGCCGGCATCCGCCGGGCGTATCCGCTCACCGAGGCCGAGCCCGACATCGCGACCTGTATCGCCGACGCCGGACCGATCCTGGAACGCGTGGCGGAGACCATCGGGCGGGACTTCCTGGTCTGAGCCGCCCGGCCCGGCCCCGGCGCCCTCGGGGTCCCCGGGTTCACCGTGCCGGCCCCGTCCCCGTGACCGCCGTGGCGCCCGCCAGCCGGTAGGCGTCCAGGGCCAGCGTCATCTCGATCAGGTCGCGGGGGCGGGCCAGTTGGCGTGAGGTCAGCTGTTCCAGCCGGCGCAGCCGGTTGAAGACGGTGTTCCTGTGGCAGTACAGACGTCCCGCCGCGCGCCCGGCCGACCCCTCGCAGGCCAGCCACATGTCGAGCGTCTCGATCAGCACCGCCCGGTCACCGGGTTCGAGCTCCAGCAGGGTGCCGAACACGTCCGACACCAGCCGCCCGGCCAGCTCCGGCTGGCTCACGACCAGGGCCGTGGGCATCCGCTGATCGAGGCGTACGACACCGGTCGCGTCCGGCGGACAGGTGCGCAGCGCCAGTTCGGCCCACCGCCGGGCCCGCCCCAGCTCGCCCAGTCCCGACACCACGGGCGAGATGCCGCCCGGGCCCGACCGCCGGCCGTCCAGCAGCCGGGCCACCCCGTCCAGGCCCTGCCCGGAGTCCAGCGCCACCACCGCGATCTCGCAGTCGGCCCGCATCCGCCAGATGAACCGCAGCCCGGCGCCCACCACCGGCCGGACGCAGACGTCCCGTCCGTCGTGACGCTCGGTCCGCAGCACGACGACGGCGTACGGTCCGTGCTCGGGCAGATCGAGCCCGGCCGCCGCCCGTGCCGCGAGCCCCGGCGCCTGCTGGCCCTCCAGCAGGGCGTCGAGCAGCGCCATGCAACTGTTCGTCGGTGCGCCGCCGCAGCTCCCGTTCGGTGGCGAGGTAGGACTCCGAGGCGGTCGCGGCCTGCGCGTCCACGGCCGACCACACCATCGTGGCGCACCGCATGAGCACCCCGAGCCGCTCGGGTTCACGGCTTGCCGCGCTCTCCATCAGCGCGTCCCACACCAGATAGCCCGCGGCCCGGTAGGCGTGCACGAGGAGTTCGAGCGGCAGCCCCTGGTGGGCCCGTCTCCGGCCCGCCTCCTCGGCGTGCTCCAGATCGCGGCGCGGTGAGTCCCGCGGCGCGGAGATCGCCTTGATGCCGATGCGCATCGCGGTCTCCGCCTCCCGCCACTGCTGGTCGTACGGCAGCACCTGTCCGTAGACGGGGGAGTACTCGGTGAGCTGCCTGACGTGCTCGTCGACGAGCTCGGGCAGCCGTTCCAGCAGAGCCGCACACGACTCCGCGAGCAGCTTCCAGTCATGACCGGTCCGCGGTCTGCGCCCTCCCATGGCCGGAGGATGCCACCGGGACCCGGGGTCGCACGGGCCCCTGACACGCGGTGTTGTGCGCGTGCACAACCGGCGGGCGCCACCGGTGGGCTCCCGCCGCGTATCCGCCGCGGCCCGTGGACGGGGGTGTCCGCCGGTGCTGAGGTGAGCGCCACACCGAGCGAGGACAAGGGAGATGCCATGGGCGGTTCCGCTCTGCTCGTGCGGGAACTGTCGGTCGGATACGGCCCCGTACGCGCACTGCGTCAGGTGTCGCTCGACGTGCCCGAGGGAACCGTGGTCACGGTCCTCGGCGCCAACGGAGCGGGCAAGTCGACGCTGCTGCGGGCGGTGTGCCGGACCCTCTCCTTCCACGGGGGAGCGGTCACCGGCGGCACGGTCACCCTCGGCGGCCGTCCCCTCGACCGGCTGCCGCCGGACCGGGTGGTGGCCGCAGGGGTGTCCCAAGTCCCGGAAGGACGACGGGTGTTCGGCCGGATGACGGTCGCGGACAATCTGTGCGCCGGGGCACTCGGCGGCACCGGTGGCCGGGCCGGCAGGGCGCGCGCCCTGCGGCGGGTGCACGAGCTGTTCCCCGTGCTCGCCGAGCGGGCCGAGCAGCGGGCGGGACTGCTGTCCGGCGGGGAGCAGCAGATGCTCGCGGTCGGGCGGGCGCTCATGGGCGCCCCGAAGGTGCTGCTGCTCGACGAACCCTCCCTGGGGCTCGCCCCGTTGATGGCCGCCCGGATCGCCGACACCGTGCGCGAGATCAACGAGCAGGGCACCTCGGTCCTGCTCGTGGAGCAGAACGCCGCCCTCGCCCTGCGGCTCGCGTCGACCGCCTACGTCCTGGAGGTCGGCGAGGTCACCCTGTCGGGCCCCGCGGACGAACTCGCCGCCTCCGACGAGGTGCGCCGCCGCTATCTCGGCGTTGTCGACGAGGACGCCGCCGCGGACGGAGGGACCACCTCGCACGGCCTCCCGTCCCTGTCCCGCTGGAAGGGGTGAACCCATCGTGGAAGAAAGCGACTTCACCGCGGCCCGTGTCGCCGGGGATCCAACGACCGCGCCCCGGAGCCTCGTTCGGGAGGGCGTGCCCTCCGGCATCCCTTCGCTCGACGTCCGGGACGTCACCGTGCGCTTCGCCGGGCTGACCGCTCTCGACGCGGTGAGTTTCACCGTCCGGCCGGGCACCGTGCACGCCCTCATCGGTCCCAACGGCGCGGGCAAGTCGACCTGCTTCAACGTGCTGTCCGGTGTGTGCCGGCCCGCCGCCGGAAGTGTCCGCCTCGGGGAGCACGAGCTCACCGGCCTGCCGCCCCACGGGATCGCCGGGCTCGGCGTGGCCCGCATCTTCCAGAACCTCGCGCTGCCCCCGCACGCCACCGTCGAGGACTGCCTGATGCTCGGCCGCCACCGGCTGACCCGCGCCGGATTCCTCGCCGCCGGGCTGCGGCTGCCCTCCGCCGCCCGCGAGGACCGGCGCCACCGTGAACGCGTTCGCGAGATCGCCGCGTTCGTGGGCCTGGAGCGGCAACTGGCGCGGCCCGCCGGTTCGCTCCCGTACGGGCAGCAGAAGCTCGCCGAACTCGCCCGGGCCCTGTGCATGGAACCCCGGGTCCTGCTCCTGGACGAACCCGTCGCCGGCATGACCACAGGCGAACGCCGCCGTACCGCCGCGGTCGTCGCGGGGGTCCGCGACAGCCTCGGCATCTCGATCGTGCTCGTGGAACACGACATGGGGGTGGTGATGCGGCTCGCGGACGCGGTGACCGTACTCGACTTCGGGCGCCGGATCGCCGACGGCGCCCCCGCCGACGTACAGAACGATCCGGCGGTCGTCCGCGCGTACCTGGGCGAACGCGCCGAACCGGAGGAGACCCCGTCATGAGCACCTTCACCGAACTCCTGCTCAACGGACTGTCGTTGGGCTCCGTCTACGCCCTCATCGCCCTCGGATTCGTCGTCATCTTCCGGGCCACCGAGGTCGTCAACTTCGCGCACGCCTCGCTGCTGCTCGCGGGCGGCTACGTCACCGCCACCCTCCACGACGACATCGGCTTCTGGCCCGCCCTGCTCGCCGGGATCGCGGGCGCCGCCCTGGTGGGGGCCGCCGTGGAGTTCCTGGTGATGCGCCGCTACCGCGGCTCCGACCAGAGCGTCCTCGCGATCGTCACCATCGGCGTCGACATCCTGCTCACCACCGAACTGACCCGCCGCATCGGTACCGACGTCCTGGCGCTCGGCGACCCCTGGGGCGACGCCGTCCTCACCGTCGGACCCGTCTCCGTCGCCCACACCCGGATCGCCGCCTTCGTCACGGCCTCGCTGCTCATCACGGCCTTCCTGCTGGCCTTCCGGTACACGTCCTGGGGCGTGGCGATGCGCGCCGCGGCCGAGAGCCGGGAGACCGCGGCCCTGATGGGCGTCCGGCTCGGCCGGGTGTCGCTCGGGGCGTGGGCCGTGGCCGGCGGTCTCGCGGCCGTCGCCGCCCTGTTCCTGACCGTCTTCCCGACCCCCGGACTGGAACGCGCCACCTCGCTCGCCGCGCTCAAGGCGTTCCCGGCCGCGATCCTCGGCGGCCTGGACTCGACGACCGGCGCGCTGGTCGGCGGACTCCTCGTCGGCGTCACCGAGTCCCTGGCCACCGGCTACCAGAGCGACCTCACCTTCCTCGGGCGCGGTCTCGGCGATCTGGCGCCCTACGTGGTCATGGTCGCGATCCTGCTCGTCCGGCCCGCCGGACTGTTCGGCACGAAGGAGCTCGCCCGTGTCTGAGGTCCTCACCCACGACGGGCCGGACAGCGCGTCCCGCCCCGCCCGCAGGCGCCCGGCCGTCCGGCTGCCCGCCGCCCGGACCGCGATCGGGGCGGCCTGCGCCGTCCTGCTGCTCGCCCTGCCCTTCTACGTCGACCGCTTCTGGCTGGAGGCCGGACTGTTCGCGATGGCGGCGGCGATCGGCGCGATCGGCCTGAACCTCCTGACCGGCGCGACCGGGCAGCTCTCCATGGGCCACGCGTTCTTCCTCGCGGTCGGCGCCTACGGCTACTGCGTGTTCGCCGCCGACGGGCGCGACGGGCCGGTCGGCCTGGGTCTGCCCGCCTGGCTCGCGGCCGTCCTCGCCGTGGCCGTCTCCGGGATCGCCGGGGGCCTGTTCAGTCCGATCGCCGGACGGCTGCGCGGCGCCTACCTCGGGATCGCGACCCTCGCCCTGATCTTCATCGGCCAGCACGTCCTGTTCAACGCCCGGGATCTGACGGGAGGCTTCAACGGCCGGGACGTACCGCCGCTGAACCTCTTCGGCCTCACCTTCGACGACCGCGAGCTCGTCGTCGCCGACGTGCCGTTCGGCTCGGCCGAGAAGCTCTGGTACGTGGGCCTGCTGCTGCTCCTCGGCTGCGCCCTCTTCGCCCGCGGGGTGCTGCGCGGGCGGCCCGGCCGGGCCATGAACGCGATCCGCGACCACCGGATCGCGGCCGGGGTGATCGGCGTGCCCGTCGCCCGCTACCGCGCCGGCGTCTTCGTCCTGTCCTCGATGTACGCGGGCCTGGCCGGGGTGCTGCTCGCCCTGGTCTTCCAGCGCACGGTGCCCGACTACTTCGGGATCACGCTCTCGCTCGACTACCTCGCCATGATCGTCATCGGGGGGCTCGGCTCGGTCGCGGGGGCCGTGGCCGGGGCCGCGTTCGTCTCGCTGCTGCCCCAGCTGCTGACCCGCTACAGCGACACCCTGCCCCTGGTCTCCGACCCGGGCACGGGCGGGATCGTGCCCGGCGAGGCGGCCCGGTACCTGTACGGCGCCGCCGTCGTGGCGGTGGTGCTCTTTCTTCCGGGCGGCCTGGTCAGGACGGCCGCCCGGCTTCGCGTCACGCCCCGTCCCGGGGCCCGCGACACGCCCCGTCCCGGGGCCACCGAAGGGGAGGAACGATGAGAACCGCACGTACCGCGAAGCTGGCCGCCGGGGCGCTGGCCGCCCTGCTCGTGCTGGCCGGATGCAGCTCCAAGGCCAAGGACGGCGGAGGGGACAAGGCGGGCGCTGGCGGGGTGCGGACCGGCGAGGGGATCTCGGGGAAGACGATCAGCCTCGGGGCGCTCACCGACATGAGCGGTGTCTACGCGACGCTCGGCAAGAGCGTCACCCAGGCCCAGCAGCTCTATGTGAAGCAGACCAACGCCGCCGGCGGCGTCTGCGGCTACAAGCTGGCGCTGACGGTCCGCGACCACGGCTACGACCCGCAGAAGGCCGTCTCCGGGTACGCGGAGCTGGCGCCGAAGGTGCTCGGCTTCACCCAGTTCATCGGCTCGCCGTTCGTGGCCGCCGTCAAGCAGCGCATCGACGGCCAGGACAAGGGTCTGGTCCTGCCGCAGGCCTGGTCGGCGACCCTGCTGGGCAGCCCGTACATCCGGCCGATCGGCTCCACGTACGACATCGAGACGATCAACGCGATCGACTTCCTGATGAAGGAGAAGGGGCTGAGGAAGGGCGACAGCATCGGCCACGTGTACTTCGAGGGCGACTACGGGGAGAACGCCCTGACCGGCTCCCGGTACATGGCGAAGCAGGCGGGGCTCAAGGTCGTCGAGCAGAGGATCAAGCCGACCGACAACGACATGACCGGTCAGGTCGTCGCGCTGAAGAAGGCCGGGGTGAAGGCCGTCGTGATCAGCGCGGGCCCGCGGCAGGCGGCCTCGCTCGTCGGGGTCGCGGCGGCCCTGAAGTTCGACGTGCCGGTGATCGGCAACAACTCGGCGTTCGCCCCGCAGCTCCTCGCCACCGCCGCGGCCCCGGCCCTGGAGGCGAACTTCTACGTGGCCAACCCCTCGCTGCCGATCGGCGCGGACACCCCGAAGGCCAAGAAGCTGGTCGCCGACTACAGGACCGCCTATCCGAAGGACGCCCTCGACAACGGAGTGGTCGCCGGCTGGACGGCCGCGTCGGCGTTCGGCGAGGCGCTGAAGAAGGCCTGCGCGGCCAAGGACCTCACCCGTGAGGGCGTCGACAAGGCCCTGCTGACCATCGACGCGTTCGACCCCGGATTCGGCGTCTCCCAGAACTTCACGGACCCGAAGTCGGCGTCGTCGAAGCAGAGCGTCATCCTCCAGCCCGACAAGAACGCGGTGGGCGGGATGAAGGTCGTCCGCGAGGCGGAGACCTCGTCCGTCGCTCAGGGGTACACACCCGGCGCCTGATCCCGGCACGCGCCCCGCGCACGATCCTCCGCGCCCCGGCAAACGCAAGGGCCCCGAACCGTCTGGTTCGGGGCCCTTCGGCGTACTGCGGGGTGTTACGGGAGCTGCGCGGCGCGCGCCTCGCGGCGGTTGCCCCGGAAGTTGTTCACCCGGCGGGCCGTGGCGAACAGCGGGATCACCGCGCCCATGACCAGCTGAAGCGCGCATCCGGTCTGGAGGAGCAGCTGGCCGCCCGGGGCGTCGAACGCCCACGCGGCCAGGAGACCCATCGAGAGCACGATCCACGAGAGCATCGCGACCGCGAGGCGGCCCCGCGGCTTGGGGTACTCGACCCGGCTCACCATCAGCCAGGCGGTGCCCATGATCGCCATGAGCGTGGCGACGAAGGGCAGCTCCAGCAGGATGATCGAGACGACCGTGAGCGCGCCGAACGGGCTCGGCATGCCCTGGAACGTGCCGTCCTTCACCGTGACGCAGGAGAATCTCGCGAGCCTGAGCACCACGGCGAGCAGCACCACGATCGCTCCGACCGCCGCCACCTTCTGGTAGGCGTCGTCCGCGACCATGCCGTACACGAGCACGAAGTAGGCCGGTGCGAGCCCGAAGCTGATCAGGTCGGACAGGTTGTCCAGCTCGGCGCCCATGGGGGAGGAGCGCAGCTTGCGGGCCACCAGACCGTCGAACAGGTCGAAGATCGCGGCGCAGAGCATCAGGATCACGGCCGTGGCGGCGGAGTGACGGGCCATGCCCGACTCGTCGCTGCCCGTGAGGTGCGGGATCAGGATGCCGGTGGTGGTGAAGTACACCGCCATGAAGCCGCACGTGGCGTTGCCGAGCGTGAGCGTGTCCGCTATCGAGAGGCGGAGCGAGAGAGGCATCTCCTCCTCGTCGTCCAGCTCATCGGCCTCCGGCACCCAGCCGGCCTGTGTCTCGGGATCAATCACGGTCAATTCGAGTCACCCCAGCCACGGTCTTCTGACCGACCTCCACGTCGACCTCGACACCCTCGGGGAGGTAGATGTCCACGCGCGAGCCGAAGCGGATCAGACCGATCCGGTCGCCCTGCTCGACCTTCGTCCCCTGGGGGATGTACGGCACGATGCGACGGGCGACGGCGCCGGCGATCTGGATCATCTCGATGTCACCGAGCTCGGTGTCGAAGTGCCAGACGACGCGCTCGTTGTTCTCGCTCTCCTTGTTGAACGCCGGGACGAACCCACCGGGGATGTGCTCGACCGAGGTCACCGTGCCGGAGAGAGGCGCGCGGTTGACGTGGACGTTGAGCGGGCTCATGAAGATCGCGACGCGGGTGCGCCCGTCCTTCCACGGCATGATGCTCTGCACCACACCGTCGGCGGGCGAGATGACCCGGCCCTGCGTGATCTCACGCTCGGGGTCGCGGAAGAACCACAGCATCCCGGCTGCGAGCGCAGTGGCGGGTACGGCCACGGCCTTGGCCGCGCCGGAACGGCGCGAACGGGCCAGGCTGAGTGCTGCGGTGGCAACGGTCGGGAGAAGCCACGGCGATGCTCCGCGCGCGAGGCGGACCCGGCCGCGAGGTGCAGAGGTTTGGCTGTGGGGCATGGATGACCTTCGTAGCGGATGATGCCGCGCTCGAACGGGGGACGGCGGCTTTCACGCGATCGTACCGGTCGCAGACCGCAACTGGGCAAGCCAAGATGCGGAGTCGACGGCTGAAGAGAGCTGACGGGGTGTGATCTTCTTCGCGATGAAAACACCCCGAACCCGGACATCTAGCCCTGGAGTCGATACTCTTCGAGCAGCCGGCGCCCGATGATCATTTTCTGGATTTCGGCGGTACCTTCGCCGATCAACAGCATCGGCGCCTCACGGTAGAGGCGCTCGATCTCGTACTCCTTGGAGAAGCCGTAGCCGCCGTGGATCCGGAACGCATCTTCCACGACCTCTTTGCAGTACTCGGAGGCGAGGTACTTCGCCATCCCTGCTTCGAGGTCGTTTCGTTCCCCGGAGTCCTTTTTGCGAGCTGCGTTCACCATCATTGCATGGGCGGCCTCGACCTTGGTAGCCATTTCGGCCAGCTTGAACTGGATGGCCTGGTGCTGGGCGATCGCCTTGCCGAAAGTGTGACGTTGCTGGGCATAGGAGACGCCGAGCTCGAATGCGCGCTGTGCGACACCGCAGCCACGGGCCGCGACGTTGACACGGCCGACCTCGACTCCGTCCATCATTTGGTAAAACCCTCGGCCGGTGGTGCCGCCGAGCACCCGATTGGCCGGAATGCGCAGTCCGTCCATGATGAGTTCGGTGGTGTCGACCCCCTTGTAACCCATCTTGTCGATCTTGCCGGGGATGGTGAGGCCGGGGCGGACCTCTCCGAAGCCGGGCTCCTTCTCCACCAGGAAGGTCGTCATCGACTTGTGGGGTGCCGTGCCCTCGGGGTGTCCTTCGTCACTTCGGACGAGAACCGCCACCAGGGTCGACGATCCGCCGTTCGTCAGCCACATCTTCTGGCCGTTGAGAACGTACTCGTCGCCGTCCTTGACGGCCTTGGACGTGATCGCCGACACGTCCGAGCCGAGGCCCGGCTCCGACATGGAGAAGGCCCCGCGCACCTCGCCGAGCGCCATCCGGGGCAGGAAGTGGTCCTTCTGCTCCTGCGTCCCGTGCTGCTTGAGCATGTACGCCACGATGAAGTGGGTGTTGATGATGCCGGAGACCGACATCCAGCCGCGGGCGATCTCCTCCACGCACAGCGCGTAGGTGAGCAGCGACTCGCCCAGGCCCCCGTACTCCTCGGGGATCATCAGACCGAACAGACCCAGCTCCTTGAGTCCGTCGACGATCGCTTGCGGGTACTCGTCGCGGTGCTCCAGCTCGGTGGCGACCGGGATGATCTCCTTGTCCACGAAATCGCGGACCGTGGAGAGGATCTCCTGCTGGACATCGGTCAGACCGGCGGTCTGGGCGAGTCGCGCCATGACTACTTCTCCGTCTTCTTCTCCGCCGGGGCGGAGAGTTCGGGCCGGCCGGGCTGCTCGCCGCCGCGCTCCTTGATGTACGTCTCGGTGGGGACCATCACCTTGCGGCGGAACACGCAGACCAGCGTGCCGTCCTGCTTGTAGCCCTTGGTCTCCACGTAGACGATCCCGCGGTCCGACTTGGACCGGGAGGGCGTCTTGTCGAGGACCGTGGTCTCGCCGTAGATCGTGTCGCCGTGGAAGGTCGGCGCCACGTGCTTGAGCGACTCGACCTCCAGGTTGGCGATCGCCTTGCCCGAGACGTCCGGCACGGACATGCCCAGCAGCAGCGAGTAGATGTAGTTGCCGACGACGACGTTCTTGCCGAAATCGGTCGTCTTCTCCGCGTAGTTGCTGTCCATGTGGAGCGGGTGGTGGTTCATGGTCAGCAGACAGAAGAGGTGGTCGTCGTACTCCGTGACCGTCTTTCCGGGCCAGTGCTTGTAGACCGCCCCGACCTCGAACTCTTCGTAGGTGCGTCCGAACTGCATGGTGCTCAGGCCTCCGGGGCTTCGAACGAGGTGGTGCGCTGCATGCCCGCGGCCCGGCCCTTGCCCGAGATGACGAGCGCCATCTTGCGGCTGGCCTCGTCGATCATCTCGTCGCCGAGCATCGCGGAGCCCTTCTTGCCGCCGGCCTCGGACGTGTAGTAGTCGTACGCGTCCAGGATCAGCTCGGCGTGGTCGAAGTCCTCCTGCGAGGGGGAGAAGATCTCGTTCGAGGCCTCCACCTGACCGGGGTGCAGCACCCACTTGCCGTCGAAGCCGAGCGCGGCGGCGCGCTGGGCGACCGCGCGGTAGCCGTCGATGTTGCGGATCTGGAGGTAGGGACCGTCGATCGCCTGGAGGTTGTTGGCGCGGGCGGCCATCAGGATCTTCATCAGGATGTAGTGGTAGGCGTCCGCCGGGTAGCCGGGCGGCTGCTCACCGACGACGAGCGACTTCATGTTGATCGACGCCATGAAGTCGGCCGGGCCGAAGATGATGGTCTCCACGCGCTGGGAGGCGGTGGCGATCTCGTTGACGTTGTTCAGGCCCTGGGCGTTCTCGATCTGCGCCTCGATGCCGATCTTGCCGACCTCGAAGCCCATCGTCTTCTCGATCTGCGTCAGCAGGAGGTCGAGCGCCACGACCTGCTGGGCGCTCTGGACCTTCGGCAGCATGATGCAGTCGAGGTTCTGCCCCGCGCCCTCGACGACCGTGACGACATCGCGGTACGTCCACTCGGTCGTCCAGTCGTTGACGCGCACGACCCGGGTCTTGCCGGTCCAGTCACCCTCGTTGAGGAACTTGACGATGGTGTGCCGGGCGTCGGGCTTGGCCAGCGGCGCGCACGCGTCCTCCAGGTCCAGGAAGACCTGGTCCGCGGGAAGGCCCTGGGCCTTCTCCAGGAAGCGTGGGTTGCTGCCCGGAACGGCGAGACAGGAGCGCCTGGGACGCAGACGGTTGACGGGCGTGGTCATGCGGGGACCTCCAGGGGGTCGAGCTTGTTCGCTTTGCGGATCTCGTCGACGATACGGCCGATGATTCCGGTGATGTCGAAGTCCTTCGGGGTGAAGACCGCGGCCACTCCCGCGGCCCGCAGCTGTTCGGCGTCCGCGTTCGGGATGATCCCGCCCGCGATCACCGGGATGTCGGCCGCGCCGGCCGCGCGCAGCTTCTCCAGGACGTCGGGGACGAGCTGGGCGTGCGAGCCGGAGAGGATGGACAGGCCCACGGCGTGCACGTCCTCGGCCACGGCCGCGTCCACGATCTGCTCCGGGGTGAGCCGGATGCCCTGGTAGACCACCTCGAAGCCGGCGTCACGCGCCCGCACGGCGATCTGCTCGGCGCCGTTGGAGTGTCCGTCCAGGCCCGGCTTGCCCACCAGGAAGCGGAGGTTGCCGGCGCCGAGGTCCTTGGCGGTCAGCTCCACCTTGCGGCGCACCAGGGCCATCGCGGTGCCCTCCTCCGCGGTCACCGCGACGGGCGCCGAGGAGACACCGGTCGGGGCGCGGAACTCGCCGAACACCTCGCGCAGGGCCCCGGCCCACTCGCCGGTGGTGACACCGGCGCGGGCGCACTCCAGGGTGGCCTCCATGAGGTTGGCGGTGCCCTTCGCGGCCTCCTTCAGCTTCTCCAGCGCCTTGCACGGGCGCGGGTGGTTGAAGGGCGGCTGGTACCGCGTGTCGCGCCAGGTCCCGAGCGCGGAGATCACCCGGGCCTCGACCGCGGGGTCGACCGTCATGATCGCCGCGTCCAGGTCGGCCGTGAGCGGGTTCGGCTCGGTCGACTGGAAGACGTTGACGCCGACGATCTTGTCGGTGCCGCCCTCGATCCGGCCCCGGCGCTCGGCGTGCGAGGAGACGAGCTGCGACTTGAGGTAGCCGGACTCGACGGCGGCCATCGCGCCGCCCATCTCCTCGATCCGCGCGATCTCGGCCAGCGACTCCTCGACGAGGGCGGTCACCTTGGCCTCGATGACGTGCGAGCCCTCGAAGATGTCCTCGTACTCCAGCAGGTCGCTCTCGTGCGCCAGGACCTGCTGGATGCGCAGCGACCACTGCTGGTCCCAGGGGCGGGGCAGGCCCAGCGCCTCGTTCCAGGCGGGCAGTTGGACCGCGCGGGCACGGGCGTCCTTGGACAGGGTGACGGCCAGCATCTCAAGGACGATCCGCTGGACGTTGTTCTCCGGCTGCGCCTCGGTCAGACCGAGGGAGTTGACCTGGACGCCGTACCGGAAGCGCCGCTGCTTGGGGTCCTCGATGCCGTACCGCTCGCGCGTGATCTTGTCCCAGATCCGCCCGAACGCCCGCATCTTGCACATCTCCTCGATGAAGCGGACACCCGCGTTCACGAAGAAGGAGATACGGGCCACGACATCGCCCTTGCGGTCCTCGTCGATCTGCCCGGACGCGAACACCGCGTCCAGGACGGCGATCGCGGTGGACATCGCGTACGCGATCTCCTGGACCGGCGTGGCGCCGGCCTCCTGGAGGTGGTAGCTACAGATGTTGATCGGGTTCCACTTGGGGATGTGGTTGACCGTGTACGTGATCATGTCCGTCGTGAGACGGAGGGAGGGTACCGGCGGGAAGACGTGCGTCCCCCGCGAGAGGTACTCCTTCACGATGTCGTTCTGGGTCGTCCCCTGGAGCTTGGTGATGTCGGCGCCCTGCTCCTCGGCGACGACCTGATAGAGCGCCAGCAGCCACATGGCGGTGGCGTTGATGGTCATCGAGGTGTTCATCTGCTCCAGGGGGATGTCCTGGAACAGCCTGCGCATGTCACCGAGGTGCGAGACCGGCACGCCGACCCGGCCGACCTCGCCGCGGGCGAGGATGTGGTCGGGGTCGTAGCCCGTCTGCGTCGGCAGGTCGAAGGCCACGGAGAGCCCTGTCTGCCCCTTGGCGAGGTTACGCCGGTACAACTCGTTGGACGCCTCGGCCGTGGAGTGGCCGGCGTACGTGCGCATGAGCCACGGCCGGTCCTTCTCACGCCGCCCGTCGGCTGTCTGACGCTCTGTCATGGATGGACCTCAGACGTTCCGGAAGCGGTTGATGGCGTCGATGTGCTGGGCGCGCTTCTCGTGGTCGCGGACGCCCAGGCCCTCCTCGGGTGCCAGCGCGAGGACGCCGACCTTGCCCTGGTGGAGGTTGCGGTGCACGTCGTGGGCGGCCTGTCCGGTGTCCTCCAGGGAGTAGACCTTGGAGAGCGTCGGGTGGATCTTGCCCTTGGCGACGAGCCGGTTGGCCTCCCAGGCCTCGCGGTAGTTCGCGAAGTGCGAGCCGATGATCCGCTTCAGCGACATCCACAGGTAGCGGTTGTCGTACTCGTGCATGTAGCCCGAGGTCGACGCGCAGGTGGTGATGGTGCCGCCCTTGCGGGTGACGTAGACCGAGGCGCCGAAGGTCTCGCGGCCCGGGTGCTCGAAGACGATGTCGATGTCCTCGCCGCCGGTGAACTCGCGGATGCGCTTGCCGAAGCGCTTCCACTCCTTCGGGTCCTGGGTGGTCTCGTCCTTCCAGAACTTGTAGCCCTCGGCGCTGCGGTCGATGATCGCCTCGGCGCCCATCGAGCGGCAGATGTCCGCCTTCTGCTCGCTGGAGACGACACAGATCGGGTTGGCGCCGCCCGCGAGCGCGAACTGCGTGGCGTACGAGCCGAGTCCGCCGCTCGCGCCCCAGATCAGGACGTTGTCGCCCTGCTTCATGCCGGCGCCGTTGCGCGAGACCAGCTGCCGGTAGGCGGTGGAGTTCACCAGGCCGGGGGCCGCGGCCTCCTCCCAGCTCAGGTGGTCCGGCTTCGGCATGAGCTGGTTGGACTTGACGAGCGCGATCTCGGCGAGGCCGCCGAAGTTGGTCTCGAAGCCCCAGATGCGCTGCTCGGGGTCGAGCATCGTGTCGTTGTGGCCGTCCGAGGACTCCAGCTCGACCGACAGGCAGTGCGCGACGACCTCGTCGCCGGGCTTCCAGGAGTTGACTCCCGGGCCGGTGCGCAGGACGACGCCCGCGAGGTCCGAGCCGATGATGTGGTACGGCAGGTCGTGGCGCTTGCTGAGGTCGCTGAGCCGCCCGTAGCGCTCCAGGAAGTTGAAGGTCGACACCGGCTCGAAGATCGAGGTCCAGACCGAGTTGTAGTTCACCGAGGACGCCATCACCGCGACCAGGGCCTCGCCCGGGCCGAGTTCCGGCACCGGCACGTCGTCCAGGTGGATCGACTTGCGGGGGTCCTTGTCGCGGCTGCTGAGCCCGGCGAACATCTCCGCCTCGTCCTTGTGCACGGTGATCGCGCGGTAGGACTCGGGGAGCGGAAGAGCGGCGAAGTCGGCGGACGTGGCCGTCTGCGACTGAATCGCGTCCAGGATTTCCTTCACGGTGTTGCCTCCGGCGATACGCGTTCCGAGGGAGAACGCTGAGGGGTACGTCGGTGCTGCTGAGGGGTGTGCCGTCGGTCCGGCGGAGGTGGTGCTGTGGCAGCGCTGTGGTTGGCGCAGGAGGTTGCCTGTGACGCAGGCGTCCGGGCGCGCAGGCCATGTGGCTTGCGGGGACAGCCGGCGTACGCATGGTCTCTGCACGCCGGCCGCCCGGACTCCTTCAACGTATGGCACGCCGTGTCACCTGACAAGGCACGGAGTGCCAGAAGTTGCGCTCAGGTGAAATCTTTACGTAACACGTGAGCGATGATCGATCAGGTGGGCGGGCAAAACGTTCAAACCAGGGCACAAAAAACGCCGGACACGCTCGAAGTGAGCGTGTCCGGCGCTGGGTCGGAGAAAGGGGCCGTCCTCGGGCTGACGGCCGCTACGGCCGTTCCTTGAGGGCCTGCTCGATGGTGCGCATCACCTGGTCCAGCGGGGCGTCGACCCGGGCCACGGTCACCAGCACGTCCCCCTCGGTGAAGGACGAGGCGGGCGCCGTTCGCGGCGCGGTCTCCCGTCCCGCGCCGATCCCGCTGCCGAAGGTCTTGCGGACGATGGCGAAGGCGTGGTCCAGCTGGGACTCCACGTCGCCCTGGCCGCCGGCCCGCAGCCAGCGCCGCAGGACGTGGTTGTGGGCCGTGACCACCGCCGACGCGGCGACCTCCGCGAGCAGCGGATCGTCGTTGGCGTCGTCGTCGTGCGCGTGCTCGTCGAAGTGGCCGAGGAGGTAGCGGGTGAAGAGCCGCTCGTAGCGGGCCACCGAGGCGATCTCCGCCTCGCGCAGCGTCGGCACCTCGCGGGTCAGCTTGTAGCGGGAGACGGAGATCTCCGGCTGGGCCGCGTACATCCTCATGACTTCCTTGATGCCGCGGCACACGGTGTCGAGCGGGTGCTCGTGCGCCGGGGCCGCGTTGAGCACCGCCTCGGCCCGGATCAAGGTGTCGTCGTGATCGGGGAAGATCGCCTCTTCCTTGGAGCGGAAGTGGCGGAAGAAGGTGCGTCGGGCCACTCCGGCCCGGGCCGCGATCTCGTCGACGGTGGTCGCCTCGTACCCCTTGGCGGCGAACAGCTCCATGGCCGCGGCCGCCAGTTCCCGGCGCATCTTGAGGCGTTGGGCCGCCGCGCGACTGCCCGCGGCGCTCTCCGGCGCGTCGGGCGTGGCTGGCGTACGTGAGGACCTGGCGGGCTGGGACATGCCCCGAACGTACTGCATGTGCGCAGGAGAGCGCGCATGTCCGGGGATCCCCCCGCCCTGGAGGGGCGGGGGGTGTCCGGCGGGGCCCAGCAGTCCGCCCCAGTCGGCGTCCTCGGTGAGCCAGTCGCCCGTGCCCTCAGCGGCGGGCATATTCGCGGAAGCCGCGGCCCGTCTTGCGGCCGAGGCAGCCCGCGGCCACCAGGTGCTCCAGAAGCGGCGCGGGGGCGAGACCGGGGTCCCGGAACTCGCGGTGCAGGACCTTCTCGATGGCCAGCGAGACATCGAGCCCGACCACGTCGAGCAGCTCGAAGGGACCCATCGGGTAGCCGCCGCCCAGCTTCATCGCCGCGTCGATGTCGTCCAGCGAGGCGTAGTGCTCCTGCACCATCTTGATCGCGTTGTTCAGGTACGGGAACAGCAGCGCGTTCACGATGAAGCCGGCCCGGTCGCCGCAGTCCACCGGGTGCTTGCGGATCTTCGCGCAGACCTCGCGCACGGTGGCGTGCACGTCGTCCGCGGTCAGCACGGTCCGCACGACCTCGACCAGCTTCATCGCCGGGGCCGGGTTGAAGAAGTGCATGCCGATGACGTCCTGCGGGCGCGAGGTGGCGCGGGCGCAGGCGACGACGGGCAGCGAGGAGGTGGTGGTGGCGAGGATCGCGCCGGGCTTGCAGACCTTGTCGAACGTGCCGAAGAGCTGCTGCTTGACCTCCAGGTCCTCGGCGACCGCCTCCAGCGCCAGGTCCACGTCGGCGAAGTCGTCGTAGCTGCCGGTCGGCGTGATCAGGTCCAGGGTCTTCGCCGCCGCCTCGGCCGTCATCCGGCCCTTGTCGACGGAACGGGCCAGCGACTTGCCGATCCGGGCCTTGGCGGTCTGCGCCTTCTCCTCCGTACGGGCGGCGAGGACGACCTCGTACCCGGCCTTGGCGAAGACCTCGGCGATCCCGGAGGCCATGGTGCCGGAGCCGGCCACACCCACCGAGCGGACCGTGCGGCCCTGCGCCAGGACGGCGCCCTCCAGCGGCGTCAGCGCGTCCCGCACGACGGCGTCGCTGCCCGGGGCCTCGTACGAGTAGAAGCCGCGGCCGGACTTGCGCCCGGTCAGGCCCGCCTCGCTGAGCTGCTTGAGGATCGGAGCGGGGGCGTGCAGCCGGTCGCGCGACTCGGAGTACATCGCCTCAAGGACGGTCCGCGCGGTGTCCACGCCGATCAGGTCCAGCAGGGCGAGCGGCCCCATGGGCAGTCCGCAGCCGAGCTTCATCGCCGCGTCGATGTCCTCGCGGGAGGCGTACTTCGCCTCGTACATCGCGGCCGCCTGGTTGAGGTAGCCGAAGAGCAGCCCGTCGGCGACGAATCCGGGGCGGTCGCCCACCGCGACCGGCTCCTTGCCCAGTTCGACGGCCAGGTCGGTCACGGCGGTCACGGCCGTCGGCGCGGTCAGCACCGAGGAGACGACCTCGACCAGCTTCATCGCGGGCGCCGGGTTGAAGAAGTGCAGGCCGAGCACGCGCTCGGGGTGGGCCGAGTCGGCCGCGAGCCGGGTCACGGACAGCGCGTTGGTGCCCGTGGCGAGGATCGCCTCACGGCGCACGATGCCGTCGAGCGCCCGGAAGACCTGCTGCTTGATGTCGTACGACTCCGGGGTCACCTCGATGACGAGGTCGGCGTCGGCGGCGGCCGCGAGGTCGGTGAAGGTGCGGAAGCGGGCGAGGGCGTCGGTGCGCTCCGCGTCGCTCAGGTGCTCGCGTCGCACGGCGCGGGCGGTGGAGGCTTCGAGGGTGGCCACGGCCTGGGCGGCCGCGGCTTCGCTGATGTCGATGCCGATCACGTCACGGCCGGCCCGGACCAGGACCTCGGCGATGCCGGTGCCCATGGTGCCGAGGCCGACGACGGCGACGGTCTTCAGCGGGGACAGAGGGGTGTCGGACAGGGGAGTGGCCATCGCGGGACTCCAGAAATTGGTGACGACTGAGGAGCGCACGCGGGTACGCCGACAGGCGCACACCGTGCGGAGGTTGCGGGTGTTTCCGGGCTGACGAGCGCACACGCCCGGTGCCGTCCCGGGGCGCCGTCGAACGGGCGCCCATGGGCGGTGAAAGCCGACCGGCCCTGTCCCGGAGCCATGTCGTACTGAGAGGTACCTGAAGTACCGAACCGACTGCTCTCACGGCGGCTGCGTCACCAGGCCACCGAGAGGTGAAGACACGAGTGGGTAACTCGCTCGTCTGAGCTTAACCCGTCAGTAACGAGCGCGCCAGCCCCCCGACTTTGTGATGTACGTCCCCGCACCACACGGCCTTGCCTAAGCTCGGCCCCATGGACGAAGCGTTGCGATCACTCACGGAGCGTCTGCGCGCCGAGGCCGGGGCCGGATCCGCGGCGGCCTACGAACGTCTGGCGGGGACCGAGGACCCCACTGTGCTGGCGGCGGCGCTGACCGAGCCCGGACAGCCGCTCTGGGCGCGGGAGTTGGTCGCCTTCCGGCTCGGCACCGCGGGGGACCGGCGGGCCTTCGAGGCGCTCGTCCTGCTGCTCAACCACCGCGATCCGCAGCGCTGCGCGTCCGCCGCCCACGCCCTGGCCCGGCTCGGCGACCCGCGCACCGCCCGCGCCGCCGCGGCCCTGGCCACCAACGAACTGCGGGTCGCCTACGCGCTCCAGCCGGTACGGCTCCTGGTCGAACTGCGCGCGCCCGAGGCCGTACCCGCGCTGATCACCACCCTGGAGCGCAGGCTGCGCCCGCACGACCCGTACCGCAAGGTCGCCCTCGCGTGCGCGGAAGGTCTGGGCGTCCTGGGCGACACCCGCGCGCGGGGGGTCCTGAACGAGGCGCTGGCCCACCCCGCGCTCGCGGAGACGGCGGTGCGCGCGCTGAACCGGCTGACCGGGGACCGCCGGGTCTAGGGCCTTGGGTCCGGTCCCCCGCCCGTCAGGGCGCGGGTGTAGCGCACCTCGGGCACCGCGACCCCGTCCGCCTCGAAGGGCTCCTCGGCGCCGTCGGGACGGAAGCCGGCTCTCTCGTAGAAACGGCGGGCCCGGGTGTTCTCCTTGAGGACCCACAGCAGCATCCGTTCGTGCCCGGCCGCCGTGCAGCGGCGCACGGACTCCCGCAGCAGGGCCTGCCCGACTCCCCGGCCGAGCAGGTCGGGATGAACGTAGATCGCGTACAACTCGACGTCCCCTGGACGGACTTCGCCGTCCCGGTGCGGTCCGTGGCAGGCCCAGCCGGCCACGGACCCGTCCCGCTCCGCGACCAGGTTCACGACGCTGCCGTCGCCCCCTTCGAGCCTGTGGCGGCGGCGCTCGGCGTCCTCGGTGACGCTGAGCCCGTCCAGATACGTCTGCGGTATCAGGCCCTTGTACGCGCTCCGCCAGCCGCGCACCCGGATCTCGGCCACGCGGGCACAGTCGGCGAGGGTCATCTCACGGACCCGCGGCCCGTCGGGGACGGAGACGGTCGTCGGCTCGTTCATGGGTCCATGGTGGACCACGGGTCCGACAACGCCCCCGACGGGCGCCCGCGCTGGGGTCAGCCTCTGTAGCCGAGCAGTCCGTGCAGCGTCGAACCCCGCGAGGAGGAGGACGCGGCCTTCGCCGTCAGCGGCTTCGGGTCGGGCAGCGTCCGGCACACCGCGTCGGCCTCACCGCTGCCGCGCGGCACCGTGCCGTCGGTGAGATAGGCCGCCAGGTACTTGTCCAGGCAGGCGTTGCCGCTCAGCGTGATGCCGTGGTTGCCGCCGCCCTGCTCGACCACCAGGCTTGATCCGCGCAGCCGGTGATGGACGGTCACCCCTCCCTCGTAGGGCGTGGCCGCGTCGTCGGTCGCCTGGAAGAGCAGCGTCGGTGGCAGCCGGTGGTTGGAGATGTCCACGGGGCGGAGCGAGTCCGTGGGCCAGAACGCGCACGGCGCGTTGTACCAGGCGTTGTTCCAGGCCATGAACGGCGCCTTGTCGTACACCGCCCAGGTGTCCCGGCGCCACTGGCGCCAGTCGCGCGGCCAGGACGCGTCACGGCACTGGACCGCCGTGTAGACGCTGTAGCCGTTGTCCCCCGACGCGTCGACGGCGCCGAAGTTCTCGTACGCCTCGACGAGCGGGTCCGCGTTCTTGGCGTTCACGTAGGACGCGAACGCCTCCGCGAGATAGGGCCAGTAACCGTTGTAGTAGCCGCCCGGGATGAACGTGTCCTCCAGCTCGGAGGCGCCCACCTTCTTCTGCGCGGGGTTCTTGGCGAGGGCCGCGCGCATCGCGTACCACTTGGACTCGACCACGGACGGGTCGGTGCCGAGCTTGTAGGCGGCGTTGTTCTTGGCGACCCACGCCAGGAACGCCAGATGACGGTCGTTGAAGGCGTAGTCCTGGCCGATGTTGTCGTCGTACCAGACACCGTCGGGGTCGACGATGGAGTCGAGGACCAGCCTGCGAACCCGCTGCGGATAGAGCTTGGCGTACACGGCCCCCAGATAGGTGCCGTACGAGTACCCGAAGTAGTTGATCTTCTTGGCGCCCAGGGCGGCGCGGATCGCGTCCATGTCACGAACCGCGCTCACCGTGTCGAGGTACGGCAGCAGCTTCGCGTACTTCGTCCGGCAGGCCTCGGCGAAGTCCCTGGCGCGGACGAGGTTGGCCTGCTCGGCGGCCCGTGAGCTCGGCACGGTGTCGGGACGGACCGGCTTGAAGTGGCCCGGCTTGCAGTCCAGCGCGGGCCTGCTCGCGCCGACGCCGCGCGGGTCGAAGCCGATGACGTCGTACTGCGCCACCACGGTCTTGGGCAGCGCGGAGGCGACGAAGCCGGCCAGGGTGAGTCCGCTGCCGCCGGGCCCGCCGGGGTTCACCAGCAGCGGCCCCTGGAACGTCTTCGCGGTGTGCGGGACACGCGACAGGGCGAGGGTGATCCGCTCGCTGTAGGGGTTCGTGTGGTCGAGCGGCACCTTCAGGGAGGCGCACTGGAGTGTCGGATAGTCGCTGGTGCCGCACTTCTTCCAGACGGGTTTCGCGGTCCGGGTGGTGCGCGGTGCGGCGGCGGGGCCGGTGCTCGCGTCGGCGGGGATCGAGGTGATCATCCCGGCCAGCACGACGGCCGCCCCGCACAGAGCGGCTGCGCGTTTGTTCACAAGGCCTCCCAGGACGGAGGATTCTGAGCCGTGCACGCCACGGCCTTCGCCGTATCGTGCCGGGCGGTGGTCCCGGAGGAACGTGTTACGGCGAGACTCGACCCGATTGGATGGCGCGATGCGCTCGGATGCCGTCACGGGCGCGTCCGGGGGGACTTCGGGGTCCTGGGGGTTCGGGGATCCGGGGGAGGGCGTGCGGCGGGCCGTCGTGACGGTTCGTCATCGTCCTTCAGAGCAGTGTCAGCTGTGTCGGTCCGGGCGCGGGGGTGTCCGCGGGCTCGGGGACCGCGATCCGGCGCGGCATTCCCGCGCGCGTGGGACCGATGCCGTACTCCTGGGCCAGCTCGTGGACCTGACGGGTGATCCGGCGCTGGTACCACTTCGGGGCGTACGCGCCCTCCGCGTACAGCCGCTCGTAGCGCCGTACGAGATGCGGGTGGTGGTGTTCGAGCCAGGCCATGAACCACTCGCGGGCGCCGGGCCGCAGATGCAGCACCAGCGGGGTCACCGAGGTGGCTCCCGAGGCGGCGACGGCCCGTACGGTGGCGCGCAGCTGGGCGGGGTGGTCGCTCAGGAACGGGATCACGGGGGCCATCAGGACGCCGCAGCCGATGCCGTGGTCCGTCAGCGCCCTGACGACGTCCAGGCGGCGCTCCGGGGCCGGTGTGCCCGGCTCCACCGTGCGCCACAGCTCGGTGTCGGTGAAGCCCACGGACACCGATATCCCCACGTCGGTGACCTCGGACGCCTGCTTCAGAAGATCGAGGTCGCGCAGGATGAGCGTGCCCTTCGTCAGGATCGAGAAGGGGTTCGCGTGGTCGCGCAGGGCCGCGATGATGCCCGGCATGAGCCGGTAGCGGCCCTCGGCGCGCTGGTAGCAGTCGACGTTGGTGCCCATCGCGATGTGCTCGCCGAGCCAGCGGCGGGAGGCGAGCTGGCGGCGCAGCAGCTCGGGGGCGTTGACCTTCACCACGATCTGCGAGTCGAACCCGAGCCCTGTGTCGAGGTCCAGATAGCTGTGCGTCTTGCGGGCGAAGCAGTAGACGCAGGCGTGCGAGCAGCCTCTGTAGGGGTTGACCGTCCACTCGAACGGCATGCGGGAGGCCCCCGGCACCCGGTTGACGATCGACCGTGCCCGGATCTCGTGGAAGGTGATCCCCCTGAACTCGGGGGTGTCGAACGTCCTCGACGTGACCGCGTCCGCGCCGAACAGGGCGGCGTCCCGGACGGAGCTGTCGGCGGTGTCCGCTGTCAGGTTCTCCCAGCGCATGGCGTCTCCTAGGTAGCACTGAAGAGAGAATAGAACACATGTTCCCTTGATCGTGCGATCTGTTTCCCGTGTCGCCCCGCCGATGCCGCCCGAGCCCACGGGGACCCCGATTTGGGCGGCCGGGCCGCCGGGTGGTTGGCTGGCCGCACACCCCGAGGAACCGATTGCTGGAGGAAGTGCCATGGCGCAGGTCGAGGCCACGACGGAGCGGGTCATCGCGGCGGACGCGGAAACGGTGTTCGACGCCCTCGCCGACTACAACGGCACGCGGCCCAAGCTGCTGCCCGAGCACTTCAGCGAGTACGAGGTGCGCGAGGGCGGCGACGGCGAGGGCACCCTCGTCCACTGGAAGCTCCAGGCCACCAGCAAGCGCGTCCGCGACTGCCTGCTCGAGGTGAGCGAGCCCACCGACGGCGAGCTCGTCGAGAAGGACCGCAACTCCTCCATGGTCACCACCTGGCGTGTCACCCCGGCCGGCGAGGGCGCGTCGCGTGTCGTGGTCACCAGCGTCTGGAACGGCGCCGGCGGCGTCGGCGGCTTCTTCGAGCGGACCTTTGCGCCCAAGGGCCTCGGCCGCATCTACGACAGCCTGCTCGCCAACCTTGCGGCGCAGACCGAGAAGTGACCCTCGCTCCCACGTGAGTCCCCGGGAGGCCAGGTGTGGCCGCCGGAAGGTCACTTGACGGCGGCCCGTCGTCAAGAGGCCCCACCCGAGGGCGTGTTGTGCGCTCACCGTTTCGGGTGGATCCCCGATCTTTGCCACACTGTGCCGTAACTCGTCACGCTTGCCGGGAGTTGTCGCGATTGGCGGCAATTGCGCGGCGGGCGTGGCGAGGGGAGCGGATACGTGGGCGGGATCACTCTGGTGCAGGACGAACCGGCCCTCGCACCCCTGCCGGACACCGCCCCGGCGGCCACCGACCCCCTCCGTCCGACCCCGCGGCAGGTGCGCCTGATCTTCTGCGGGCTGATCCCGGCCCTGCTCCTCGCCGCCCTCGAGCAGATGATCGTGGCGACCGCGCTTCCGAAGATCGTCGGAGAGCTGCACGGCCTCGACAGGATGTCCTGGGCGATCACCGCCTATCTGCTCACCTCCACCGTCGGACTGCCCGTCTACGGCAAGCTCGGCGACCTCTACGGCCGCAAGGGCGTCTTCCAGTTCGCGATCGCCGTCTTCGTCGTCGGCTCCGCGCTCGCCGGACGCGCGCGGACCATGGACCAGCTGATCGCCTTCCGCGCGGTCCAGGGACTCGGCGCGGGCGGCCTCATGATCGGCGTGCAGGCGATCATCGCGGACATCGTGCCGCCGCGCAGGCGCGGCCGGTTCATGGGGCTCATCGGCGCCGCCTTCGGCCTCGCCTCGGTCGCGGGCCCCCTGCTGGGCGGCTACTTCACCGACCACCTGTCCTGGCGCTGGTGCTTCTACGTCAACGTGCCCTTCGGCCTGCTCACCCTGGCCGTCGTCACCGTCGTGCTGAAGCTGCCCAAGCCCGCGGTCCGCGGACGGGTCGACGTCCTCGGGGTACTGCTCCTGGCCGCCGCGTCGACCTGCCTGGTCCTGCTGACCAGTTGGGGCGGCACCGAGTACGCCTGGAACTCGCGGGTCGTCCTCGCCCTGGCGGCCGGAGCACTCGCCGCCACCGCGCTCTTCCTCGTCGTCGAGCGCTTCGCGGTCGAACCCCTCATCCCGCTGCGGCTGTTCAGGGACCCCGTCTTCGACGTCACCGCGCTCGTCGGCCTGGTCGTGGGAGCCGCGCTCTTCGGCGCCGCCGGCTACCTCCCGACCTTCCTCCAGATGGCCGACGGAGCCGGGGCCACGGAGTCGGGGCTCCTGATGCTCCCCATGATGGGCGGCATCGTCGTCGCCTCCATCGTCTCCGGGCAGCTCATCAGCCGTACCGGCCGCTACAAGGTCTTCCCGGTCCTCGGCTGCGCCCTCTCGGCCGCCGGCATGTGGCTCCTCTCCGGCCTCGACGCCGACACACCGAGGCTCCAGTACAGCGTCTGGATGGCCGTCCTCGGTGTCGGCATCGGCATGGTCATGCCGGTGCTGGTGGTCGCCGTGCAGAACTCCGTCCGGCCCGCCGACCTCGGCACCGCGACCAGCGCCAACAACTACTTCCGCCAGATCGGCGGCAGCGTCGGCGCCGCCGTCTTCGGCACGCTCTTCGCCCACCGGCTGGCCGACGCGCTCGCCGAACGCCTCCCCGCGCGCGCGGGCGGCGCGGCCCCGGACCCCGAGTCCATCACCCCGCACAGCGTCCACGCCATGCCCGCGGCCCTGCGCGACCGGTACATCGGCGCCTACGCCGACGCCATGCCGCGGATCTTCCTCTACCTCGTGCCGGTCCTCGTCCTCGGCCTGCTCATCGCCTGCTTCCTCAAGGAGAAACCGCCGGTGTCCCACGACGCATCCACCTCCGACCCGGACGCCGCACGGACGAACGAGCGCGTTCCGCAGGCCCGTTCGGGACACTCCGCCGGGATTCCCGTCTGCGGCACGGTGCAGCACCCGGACGGCACCGCCGTCGCGCGCGCCGCGCTCACCCTCATCGACATCGGGGGACAGCAGATCGGACGGGGCGCCAGCGCGGCGGACGGCCGGTACGCCCTGTCCACGCCCGGGTCGGGCTCGTACGTACTGATCGCCGCGGCCGGGGGTCACCAGCCGCAGGCCGTCTCGGTCACGGTCGGCGAGCGGCCCGTGGAACTCGACGTCGTGCTGGGCGGCGCGGGGCTGCTCACCGGCAGCGTGCTCACCGCGGACGGCACCCCCGTGCGCGAGGCCACCGTCACCCTCACCAACGCGCACGGCGAGGTGGTGGCCACCACCCGCAGCGGACGCGAGGGCGGATACGTCATCACGGACCTGGTGGCCGGCGAGTACACCCTCGCCGCCGGCGCGCCCGCGTTCCGCCCGGCCGCGCTCCCGGTGATGGTCCAGGCGGCCCGCGAGACCCGCCAGGACGTCGAACTCGCCGGTGGCGCCGTGCTGCGCGGCACGGTCCGCGCGGGCGGCGGGCGGCCCGTTGAGGACGCCCGCGTGACGCTGCTGGACGCGGCCGGGAACGTGGTCGACACCCTCACCACCGGCCCGGACGGGACCTTCCGGTTCATCGACCTGTCGTCCGGCGAGTACACCGTCATCGCGGCGGGTTATCCGCCCGTCGCCACCGTCCTCCAGGTCGCGGGCGGCGACCGCACCGAACGCGACCTGCAAGTGGGGCACGAGGACTGAGGCGTTCAGGGGGCGGGGCGCGAGGAACGAGGCTGTCGGGGAGTGGGGCGCGAGCCGGTCCGGGGGCGGGGCGCAGGGACCGACGCGGTCCCGGAGCAGGGCGCGTGGACCGGGGTGACCGGGTGGCCCGCGCGCCGGAGGCGCCCCCGTCGCGTTCAATTCCCGTATTGCCGCACATCGTGACCGGCCGTCGCCGTACCGTGGTGGAGGCGGCACAGATCTTGCGGAGCCGTGGGGAGAGAGGGCCTGGGCCATGGACCGTGGCACCGAAACGGGCGCGGCGTCCGGCCCCGGAGCCGGCGACGGCGCGGCGGAGCACGCCACCGACGGCCGTATCCCGCTGGCCGTGGTCGTCGTCGACCGCGACGGGCTCGTCTCGCACTGGAGCAGCGGCGCACGGCGGCTGTTCGGCGTCGCCAAGGAAGAGGCGCTGGGCCGTCAGGCCGTGGACCTGCTGCCCGTCTCCGGCGCGCTCCCCGAGGCCGCGGACGTCGTCCCCTTCGGGAGCCGTGCCACGTACGACGGACTCGGGCCCGGCCTTGAGTCCTCCCTGGACGGACGGCTCTCCTATCCCGCCGCCGGCCGTGCCCGGCTCGGCGCGGCCGGTCCCCGGCGGATCGACGTCCTGTGGTGGGCCTACCCCCTGGTCGGCCCCGGCCCCGAGCGGCTGCTCGTGCTCGCCGCCGACGCGGCCGCCATGCGGCACGAGGACGACGACGTCTCCTTCGAGCGCATCGCGCCCGGCTTCGCGCTGCACACCGACTTCCCCGGCGCCGAGGAACTGGCCCGCAGGCTCCCCGACATCCTGCCCAGCATGAGCGTCGGCGAGAGCGCCCGCGTGGTCGCGCAGGTGCTGGAACTGGGCTATCCCGTGCTGGAGTTCAGCCAGAACGACCGGGTGCCCGTCACTCCCGACTGGGGTGTGCCCCG